>NZ_CP097118.1:732523-1098784 GCF_024029435.1 Fructilactobacillus hinvesii
CTAAACCCCGACGTGGAACAATCTCCGGTCTCTAATGACCTTCCTTTTTTGCGGAAGGCTAGTCGTAAAATTACGGTGATGGACGTGGAACAAATTTTGAGTTCTCACTATAACGAAACTGATTATGACCCGTTAGGGAATGGACCCGAAGCGTTAAAGACGAAATTCCGTCCCGTTTCAATGAACCGGACCCAAAATTCTCACGTGCTTCAATTTCGCAATGATGCGGAAAATCCGCAATGGGCTGCCATTATGTGGTTAAACTTTGGGGTACCCGCCTTTAGTCCATATGTTCCGTTCTTTGCAAACGTCGATCATACACCGACTACGTATGAAACCACGCCGTTGACGATGGACGATCAAAGCGCCTACTGGATGTATCGCAAGCTTTCGATGATTGTGGAATCGCATTATCCACAGTTCATTCAAATGGCTCGGGACTTTAAGACGGAGTCCAATCAAATGTTTTTGACCCACTTGGAAAATACCATTTATCAAGCTCGTCACCTCGAAGAAGCGGATGTTCCAGCTTTCTTAGAAAAACAAAATCAAAGTTTGACCAACGAAATGCACGATCGGGTGCACCAGTTTATGAATGAGTTAATGAGTAAGGGGTTAACCTTATCTAAGTTAACGTATGATATGGACAAGAACCTGTAATCAAAAACAGTGCCAATCTGATGATTGGGGCCGTTTTTTGGTTGTTAATAAAAATTTAAATTAACTAAAAAAATCCAATCGTTGTTGCTAGCAACGATTGGATTTTTTAGTTATTGTGCTGTAACGCGAATTTGTTGTTCTTTGTTGACATCTGCAACTAATTTCTTAGTTGCAGGGTGATCCAGTAGATAACTAGCAGTAGGATCTTCAATTTGCTCTTGGATTATTCGCCGTAATGGCCGTGCTCCCATAGCAGGGTTGTAACCTAATTCCACTAGTTTTTGCTTAGCTGGTTGGGTAACGGCAACGTTAATGCCAGCATCCTGAAGATTTTGATTCATGTCGTCTAACATGAGATCCACAATCTTAACTAAGTCGGTTTTCTTCAATGGATTGAATTCCACAATCCCATCGAACCGGTTTAAAAATTCAGGTTTGAAGTAAGCTCCCAGTTTGTCTAAAACGGAGTGGGTTTTGCCGCTGGCTTCGGCACCGAATCCAACGTTTGAACCGGCGTTCGTTCCCGCGTTACTGGTCATGATGATAACTGTATCTTTAAAGGAAACCGTCCGTCCCTGTGAATCGGTTAAGCGACCGTCATCTAAGACTTGTAAGAAGGTGTGTAATACGTCGGGGTGTGCTTTTTCAATTTCATCGAACAGAATTAAGCTGTATGGGTGCCGCCGTACTTTTTCGGTTAATTGTCCGGCTTCATCATAACCCACGTATCCAGGGGCTGCTCCAATTAATTTTGCAACTGATTGTGGCTCTCGATATTCAGACATATCAAACCGAATCAGCGCGTCTCTGGAACCAAAGAGTTGGTTGGCCAGTTGCTTGGCTAACTCAGTTTTTCCCACACCCGTTGGGCCAACAAACAGGAAGGAACCGATTGGCCGACCGGATTTGTTGAAACCAATCCGATTCCGTTGGATGGCTTTGGCAACCTGAGAGACGGCTTGATCTTGACCAATCACGTGTTTTTCTAGGTTGTGATCCAACTGTTTCAGTTGTTCTTTTTCTTGGTCTTCAAGGTCACCAACGGGAATATCAGTGATTTCTTCAACAACCTGTTGCATGTCATTTTCGGTAACCGTGTTGTTATTAGTGTTGTAATTATGAGCCCCCCGATCACGTTGAGCTTCTAGTTGCTTCTCTTGATCACGGTAGAAAGCAGCTTGTTCATAATCTTCCTTGTGTAAAGCTGCTTCTTTATTTTTCTCCGCCTGGGCAATTTCCTTTTCAATGGCCTGCGGGTCAATGATGTTTAGAGTTAGGTTCTTGCGCGATCCGGTTTCATCCATAAGATCGATCGCCTTATCTGGCAAATAACGCTCGTGAATGTAGCGGTTCGAAAGGTTGACAGCCGCTTCAATCGCCTTGTCCGTGTAGTGAACTAAGTGGTAGTCTTCGTAGTTTTTTTGGAGTCCCCGCAGAATTTTAACGGCTTGTTCTGGAGTCGGTTCGTTCACCATAATAGGTTGGAATCGTCGAGCTAACGCCGAATCCTTTTCAATTTCTCTGTATTCTTTGAGGGTCGTAGAACCAATTAACTGGAAATCCCCGCGGGCAAGGGAAGGTTTCAAGACGTTTCCGGCATCGAGTCCGCCTTCAGAGTTACCAGCTCCCATGATTTCGTGAATTTCATCAATGAAGAGGATGATGTTTGGATCAGCCTTCACTTCCTTGATGAGTTGTTGCATTTTCTTTTCAAATTGACCTCGAATTCCGGTTCCTTGAATGATCGATACCATGTCAATTTGGATAATCCGTTTGCTTTGGAGCTTCTGAGGAACCGTGCCATCAGCAATTTTTTGCGCTAATCCTTCTACAATTGCTGTTTTTCCGACCCCAGCTTCCCCAATTAAAACGGGATTATTCTTGGAACGGCGATTTAAAACTTCGATGGCGCGGGCAGTTTGATCATCCCGACCAATCACTGGATCGAGTTTCCCAGCCCGAGCGAGTTTCGTTAAATCAGTTCCGTAAGTAGCTAAAATTCCTTTTTGACCGTTGCCGCCGTTACTGCCTTGGCTTCCGGCAGCTCCGTTTTGATTACTTCCTTGCATGGAGCGAATTAAATCATCAAGATTTCCAAATTCGTATGCACCTTGTTGTCCTTCCATGGTACAACCTCCTTTTAATCAATGGTCATATTTGACCTTTGTTGACTTTTATTTGTGATTATTATTATACTCACCTCTAATTTTGATTCAAGGATTTGCACCGCTTCCTAATTTGAGTGGGAACTATGGTAAAATAAATGAGGAAAAAGAAAGGAAGCGAATCCAATCGAAGCAACGAAGGAAACGTTTACAAAAAAGCTAGAAGAGTTACAAGCTGGAACGATTCAAGAACTCACGGTTCAGCCAGATCAATTTTTTGTGTTTCAGCAGGCTTTCATGGATTATCCGACCCGAAAACGGGTGGTAGGAACCGCTTTTGAGAACGGGGTGGTAGTGTATCATTACGCCACGGATAATTAATTAAGGAAAGTTTAATAATTTGTGCTAAGGCGCAAAAACTTGTATTTTAGCTGATATATTGGTACTCTTAGAGTATAAATATGGTTAACAAAGGGGTGCGTTTATTATGGAAAAACGTCAATTTAAAATCACTGCAGAAACTGGGATTCACGCTCGTCCGGCCACTTTTTTAGTGCAAACTGCTAGTAAATTTGATTCTAACATTACATTAGAATACGAAGACAAGACGGTGAACCTGAAGTCAATTATGGGAGTAATGTCACTTGGGGTTGGTCAAAATGCAGTTATTACCATTACTGCTGATGGTGATGACGCTAAGGATGCCTTAGAAGCCATTGCTAAAACCATGAAAGAAGAAGGCTTAATCGAATAGTCGATTTGATGCTTAAAGAGTTGCTCCGGCAGCTCTTTTTCTTTAGGGACATAGTTTGCAAACCATCTCTGAAACCAATATAATTTAGTTGTTTATCGTCAATTGAAAGGGTGAACCGGCGCTTGAATATCGGCTTATTTACAGATACATATTTTCCGCAAGTGAGTGGAGTGGCGACTTCCATTAAAACGTTGAAGGATGAGTTAGAACGACGGGGGAATCACGTTTATATCTTCACCACCACGGATCCTAATGCAGATGAAGAGCAAGAAGCAGGAATTTATCGTTTTTCCAGTATTCCCTTTATCTCATTTACAGAACGTCGAATTGCGGTTCGAGGGCTTTTTCAGGCCACTCAAATTGCGAAAAAGCTTGACCTAGATTTGGTTCATACGCAGACGGAATTTTCGATGGGCATGATTGGAAAGTTCGTAGCCAGAAACTTGAACATTCCTTGTGTCCATACTTATCACACGATGTATGAGGATTACCTGCACTACGTTGCTAACGGTCATTTATTAAAGCCGATCCACGTGAAAGAAGGAACATTAGCTTTTTGTCGCCATTTAGATGGAATTGTGGCCCCTAGTAAACGCGTTTTGGATAAACTGACCGATTACGGCGTTAAGAGCCCCATTCGCATTATTCCAACTGGAGTTGATTTAAATCATTATGAAGCTAAAAGTTCTGTCGATATTCGGAAACAACTAGGATTAACCCCAACGCAGCCGGTTTTATTATCATTAAGTCGATTGGCATACGAAAAAGACATTGATACTTTGATTGGTCAGATGCCTTCCATTTTAGAAGCGATTCCGACGGCCCACCTCGTAATTGTTGGAGATGGACCAGCTGCTCAAGATTTACACGATCAAGTCGCTCGTTTGGGACTCCAACAACACGTCACCTTTACCGGTGAAATTAATAACCAAAAGGTGAATGCTTATTATAAAATGGCAGATTTGTTTGTTTCAACCTCAAACTCTGAATCCCAGGGATTAACCTATATTGAAGCCATGGCGGCTGATACTAAGGTGGTAGTGGCTGCCAGTCCCTACACGGATGATTTAATTACGGATCCGTCGTTAGGGATGACGTTTACCACCCTAGCTGAGTTTAGTCAGGAGGTAATTAATTACCTGCAACATCTTGCAGACTATCCAGATCAGCCAGAGTTACGGCGCCGTAAGCTGCATGACATTTCAGCAGATTATTTTGTGGAACAGGTATTAGTTTTTTATCAAGACGTCATTACTCGTTACGTAGGGACCGACGATAAGGAGTCAAATTATCATGCTCAAAATTGATATGTTCTCAACGGCCACTAAGGTGAAAGGTCAGGGAGTAGGAAGTGCCTACCTGGAATTAATTCGGTTGCTACGTGAGCGCTTTCCCACTGAATTTCAACTTGAGATTAACCAGTATGATCGAGCTGACCTTAGTCACTATCACACGATTAATCCAACGTTTTATTTATCAACCTTTAGTAAACGGCGGGGACGTAAAATTGGTTACGTCCATTTTCTTCCTGAAACCTTAGAAGAAAGCCTACAGCTACCGCCGGTTATTAAACAACTTTTTTATAAGTACGTGATTGCTTTTTACAAACGAATGGATCAAATTGTGGTGGTGAATCCCACCTTTATTCCTGAGTTAGAAAAATATGGCATTCCAGCCCAGAAGGTCACGTATATTCCAAACTTTGTGAGCAAAACGGAATTTCATCCGGTGACCGAATCCCACAAAGCAGTACTCAGAGATCAATATGGTTACGAACGGAAACGGTTTACCGTAATTTGCACGGGCCAGGTGCAAACCCGCAAGGGTGTTCTTGATTTTGCAAAGCTTGCTCGGGAAAATCCAGACTATCAGTTTATCTGGGTTGGAGGATTTTCATTTGGAGGGATGACCGCTGGGTATACTGAACTAAAGCGATTGGTAGCAGATCCACCGGCCAACTTGAGTTTTCCTGGAATTGTGGAGCGGGATCAATTAGTTGATTATTATGACCTGGCGGATGTTTTTTTACTGCCGTCGTATAATGAACTATTTCCAATGTCAGTGTTAGAGGCTTTTTCCTGTGGTCTGCCGGTGATTTTACGAAATTTGCCACTCTATCAACAAATTATCTCGGGCTATTATGCCCCCGCGAAAGCTGAACCAGAAATGAATACCTGGTTACGACGGTTTGCGACTGATGCTGAATTAAGAAGTGATTACGCGCAAAAAGCACAAGCGGCCTCTAATTATTATTCAGAAGATCACTTGGCCCAGATTTGGCATGACTTTTACATTCAACAGGCTCAGATTCAAGCCAAAAAGGGGAGAAACCATGTCAAGAAGCAATAAAATTTCATTACTCCTCATGATTGCCATCGGAATCTTGATTTCGTGGTATGCCGTGCGGGACATTAAGTTTAGCGTGCTAATTAATGACCTGTCTTCTGTGAATTTAGGTTGGTTAGCCGTGGCGCTCGGGTGCATTCTACTTTATTTCTTTTTTGAATCAGTGGTAACTTACATTTTAGTGAGGAGTAGTACTCCGACTTTTTCGTTTCGGGATGCCATTCGAGTTCCATTAGTTGAACAGTTGTTTAATGGGATTACTCCGTTTTCAAGCGGGGGTCAGCCAGCCCAATTGGTAGTTCTTTTGCAGGCAGGAGTTGATGGTGGAAAAGCAAGTTCCGCCCTTTTAATGAAGTTTGTGATTTACCAGGCCATGATTGTTTTAAACTTTGTGGTTAGTTTGATCATTGGCTTTCATTATCTAGTTGATACGGTGCATTCGTTAGCCATTTTTGTTTTGTTCGGCTTTTTGATTCATCTAGTGGTGATTGTTGCCCTTTTGATGATTATGTATTGGTATTCGATGACAAAGAAGCTCGTCAACGGTTGTTTTAAAGTGGTGGGCTGGTTTGTCAGTGCGCCGAAGTATCACCGGTGGAAACGAACTTTAGATCAGAAGATTGATAATTTTCACGAAGAAAGTATTCGGATTGGGCACGAAGGGAAACTGATGGCCAAGGTGTGTGGATTAACCTTTCTGCAGTTGTTTTTTTACTACTTAATTCCGTACTTTGTCATGTTGGCCCTCGGTTATCACAATGCAAACGTGGTGATGGTTACCAGCTTAGACGTTTTAATTTTCTTAGTAATTTCAATGTTTCCCATTCCGGGGGGAGCAGGAGGGGCCGAGTACAGTTTTGAAAAGTTGTTTCGAAGCTATATTCACAGCTCCAGCAAATTAGCACTAGCCATGATTTTATGGCGATTATTAACTTACTATTTAGGATTGGTGTTAGGATTGGTTGCCTTAGTCATCAAACCACACCGTGTGCATGATAATGAAGCAAAAAGTATGGAGGAATAAGCATGGCTGCTTTTTTTAAGCGAATCCGCCAATTCTTCAATACGACGATTGGATTTTACGTGCTGGTCGTCGTCTTGTTTTGGCTCAAAACTTATTATTGTTACAAAACTGATTTTACCCTCGGAGTGGCTGGGGGAACTCAAGAATTTTTACTGGCAGTGAACCCGTTGCCATCAGCACTCTTACTGTTTGGAATTGCTCTCTATTTTCGGGGGAAATTAGCCTACTGGTTAATGCTCATCATTGATTTTTTACAATCGACGTGGATTTTTGCAAACATTTTGTACTATCGAGAATTTTCCGACTTCATTTCAATGGGGATTATTCAAGGAACTGGGAACGTTCAAAATAACCTTGGCAAGAGTTTCGTGGAGATTTTACGACCGACAGACTTTATTGTGTACGTTGACATCGTAATTTTGATCCTCCTACTTTTATTTGGGGTAATTAAAATTAGTAAAAAGCCGCTCAAATTACGGTATGCGGTTGGAATTACACTGTTATCGTTTATCCTAATGTTTGCCGAATATAATGTTGCTAATGCCGATCGTTCGGGATTATTAACGCGAACCTTTGATAATAACTACATTGTTAAGTATTTGGGGTTGAATGAATATGCAGCATTTAGTGCATACCAAACCCATCAAGAATCAACAACCAGGGCGAAGGCGAAAGCCCAAGACTTAAAGGGGGTTGAGAAATTTGTCAAGCAAAATTACGCTAGTCCTAACGTCAGCTATTATGGTAAAGAAAAAGGAAAAAACGTTTTCATCATTCATTTGGAAAGTTTCCAGCAGTTCTTAATTGATTATAAGGTAGATGGTAAAGAGGTTACGCCAAACATCAATAAGTTCTACCATGATCAACATACCCTTTCTTTCGATAATTTTTACCACCAAGTGGCGCAAGGAAAAACTTCTGATGCGGAAATGATGTTGGAAAACTCACTCTATGGATTGCCGCAAGGATCAGCGATGGTTACTTATGGCGGACAAAACACGTATCAAGCCGCTCCTTCAATTTTGGACCAGAAGGGGTATACAACGGCCGCCTTTCATGGAGATGTACCAACCTTCTGGAATCGGAACAATGCTTATAAATCGTGGGGATATGACTATTTCTTTAGCGAATCTTAC
Organism: Fructilactobacillus hinvesii; assembly: GCF_024029435.1. NCBI lineage: Bacteria > Bacillati > Bacillota > Bacilli > Lactobacillales > Lactobacillaceae > Fructilactobacillus > Fructilactobacillus hinvesii. The sequence goes on from NZ_CP097118.1 coordinate 740,549, forward strand.
TATAAGAATAAACCGAACTATAACATTGGCTATGGGATGAAAGATAAGATTTTCTTCAAGCAGAGTATTCCTTACATTCAACAATTACCACAGCCATTTTATGCGAAATTAATTACATTAACGAACCATTATCCGTATGAATTAGATAAGCAAAACACGGACTTCCCAGCAACAACCACAGGTGATAATACGGTGGATCCGTATGTGCAAACTGCTCACTATTTGGACCAAGCCTTTGGAGAATTTGAAGACTACTTGCAAAAGAGTGGATTAGCGAAGAATAGCGTTGTGGTTCTGTATGGTGATCACTATGGGATTTCTAATAATCACCGACCGGCAATTGCTAAATTGTTAAACAAGAAGAGCGTTAATAAGTACGATCTCGCTCAATTCCAAAAGGTTCCGTTCATGATTAATGGAGCTAACATTCAGGGCGGCATTGACCACACTTATGGTGGTGAAATTGATGTCTTGCCAACTTTGTTGCACCTGTTGGGTGTGAACAACCAAAACATGATTCAGTTTGGTCAAGATCTTTTGAGTAAGGATAATAACCAGATTGTACCGTTTAGAAATGGCGATTTTGTTAGTCCTAAATACACTAAGGTTGGTTCAACTGTTTACGACACGAAGACGGGAACTGAGCTGCATCTAAACGGCCAACAGAAAAAAGAGGTTGCTAAGTTGCAGACCTATGTGAATGATTCATTGTCGAATTCAGATAAAGTTGTTTATGGGGACTTACTACGTTTCCACAATCTACCTGGTTATCGTGACGTTAATAAAAAGTCATTTAACTATAATAAAAAAGATGCTTTGAAGCAGTTGCAAAAGACTGATCAAAAGAAAAAGACTGATTTGGTTAATCAAAACGGGGGTAAGTCCACTGAGTCTGATTTCCAAACAGATGCACCAGAATTAAAATAAAATTGAAAAGACTAGCTGTCGCGGGTTTTCCGCGACAGCTAGTCTTTTTTATTTAAAAAAGTGTTGACGAAGTTTAGATAAGTTGATAATATAAATCTTGTCGTTGAGAGCGATTGCCAAGTACTAAATAAGAAATGAAAAAAGCGCTTGACTTTCTGTTCTAAACATTGTATGATAATAAAGTTGTCAAGTGATTGGCGGCTGAGTAGTTCTTTGAAAACTGAACAAGATTTTGATTACAAAAAGTGTAAGGAATTTTTAAACTAGCGTTTAAAAATTAAACATTTGCGAAGTCAATTCGCTTAATTAACAAATAAAGTAGAGCTAGTAAAGTTCTCATTTAAAATGAGAGTTTGATCCTGGCTCAGGACGAACGTTGGCGGCGTGCCTAATACATGCAAGTCGAACGAGGTCTCCTAAATGATATGACGTGCTTGCACTGAGTTGACTTTAGATCGGACCGAGTGGCGAACTGGTGAGTAACACGTGGGTAACCTGCCCAGAAGTAGGGGATAACACCTGGAAACAGATGCTAATACCGTATAACAACTAAAACCGCCTGGTTTTAGTTTGAAAGCTGGCCTTGGTGCTAGTGCTTTTGGATGGACCCGCGGCGTATTAGCTAGTTGGTGAGATAATAGCTCACCAAGGCGATGATACGTAGCAGACCTGAGAGGGTAATCTGCCACAATGGGACTGAGACACGGCCCATACTCCTACGGGAGGCAGCAGTAGGGAATCTTCCACAATGGACGCAAGTCTGATGGAGCAACGCCGCGTGAGTGAAGAAGGGTTTCGGCTCGTAAAACTCTGTTGTTAGAGAAGAACGACTGTGAGAGGAACTGCTCACGGCGTGACGGTATCTAACCAGAAAGTCACGGCTAACTACGTGCCAGCAGCCGCGGTAATACGTAGGTGGCAAACGTTGTCCGGATTTATTGGGCGTAAAGCGAGCGCAGGCGGTTTTTTAAGTCTGATGTGAAAGCCTTCGGCTTAACCGAAGAAGTGCATCGGAAACTGGGAAACTTGAGTGCAGGAGAGGACAGTGGAACTTCATGTGTAGCGGTGAAATGCGTAGATATATGAAGGAACACCAGTGGCGAAGGCGGCTGTCTAGTCTGCATCTGACGCTGAGGCTCGAAAGCATGGGTAGCAAACAGGATTAGATACCCTGGTAGTCCATGCCGTAAACGATGAATGCTAGGTGTTGAGAGGTTTCCGCCTCCCAGTGCCGAAGCTAACGCATTAAGCATTCCGCCTGGGGAGTACGACCGCAAGGTTGAAACTCAAAGGAATTGACGGGGACCCGCACAAGCGGTGGAGCATGTGGTTTAATTCGATGCTACGCGAAGAACCTTACCAGGTCTTGACATCTTCTGTTAGCCTAAGAGATTAGGTGTCCCCTTCGGGGGCAGAATGACAGGTGGTGCATGGTTGTCGTCAGCTCGTGTCGTGAGATGTTGGGTTAAGTCCCGCAACGAGCGCAACCCTTGTCTTTAGTTGCCAGCATTCAGTTGGGCACTCTAGAGAGACTGCCGGTGATAAACCGGAGGAAGGTGGGGATGACGTCAAATCATCATGCCCCTTATGACCTGGGCTACACACGTGCTACAATGGACGGTACAACGAGTTGCGAAACCGCGAGGTCAAGCTAATCTCTTAAAGCCGTTCTCAGTTCGGATTGCAGGCTGCAACTCGCCTGCATGAAGTTGGAATCGCTAGTAATCGTGGATCAGCATGCCACGGTGAATACGTTCCCGGGTCTTGTACACACCGCCCGTCACACCATGAGAGTTTGTAACACCCAAAGTCGGTTGGATAACCTTTTGGAGTCCGCCGCCTAAGGTGGGACAGATGATTAGGGTGAAGTCGTAACAAGGTAGCCGTAGGAGAACCTGCGGCTGGATCACCTCCTTTCTAAGGAATAATACGGAACTTTACACCGATCAAAGTCTTGTTTAGTTTTGAGAGAACTACTCTCATAAGTTACTATCTGCGCTTTTTGGGCCTATAGCTCAGCTGGTTTAGAGCGCACGCCTGATAAGCGTGAGGTCGGTGGTTCGAGTCCACTTAGGCCCATCGCCGACGTTTCGGCATGATAATTGAATTTTGGGGAATTAGCTCAGCTGGGAGAGCACCTGCTTTGCAAGCAGGAGGTCAGCGGTTCGATCCCGCTATTCTCCATTGGTACTAATTAGTTAGTACCACTTGGTTCTTTGAAAACTAGATAATATTATTTTCTGTAAGAATTATATTGATTGATATAATTTTAACCGAGAAAACCATTGTGTAATTTGAGTTTTTTTAATGTGTTTAATCGCTAAACTCAATAATTTATAATCCGTAGGATTATAGGTTAAGTTAGAAAGGGCGCATGGTGAATGCCTTGGTACTAGGAGCCGATGAAGGACGGAACTAACACCGATATGCTTCGGGGAGCTGTAAGTAAGCTGTGATCCGGAGATTTCCGAATGAGGAAACTCGATTAGTGTGATGACTAATCACTGCGTAGTGAATTTATAGCTACGTAGAGGCAAACGTGGGGAACTGAAACATCTAAGTACCCACAGGAAGATAAAGAAATTTCGATTCCCAAAGTAGCGGTGAGCGAACTGGGAATAGCCCAAACCGAACCTTCGTGGTTCGGGGTTGTAGGACTGAACATTTGAGTTACAAAAGAATTCGATAGCTGAAGCAGTTGGGAAGCTGCACCAAAGAGAGTGATAGTCTCGTAAGCGAAATTGAATTCCCTCAGTTCAGGATCCTGAGTACGGCGCCACACGTGAAACGGCGTCGGAATCCGGGAGGACCATCTCCCAAGGCTAAATACTCCCTAGTGACCGATAGTGAACCAGTACCGTGAGGGAAAGGTGAAAAGCACCCCGGAAGGGGAGTGAAATAGTTCCTGCAACCATGTGCCTACAAGCAGTCAGAGCCCGTTAAGGGGTGATGGCGTGCCTCTTGTAGAATGAACCGGCGAGTTACAGTTGCATGCAAGGTTAAGCCGAAAAAGCGGAGCCGTAGCGAAAGCGAGTCTTAAGAGGGCGAATTAGTATGTTGCCGTAGACCCGAAACCAGGTGATCTATCCATGTCCAGGATGAAAGTGCGGTAATACGCACCGGAGGTCCGAACCCGTGTACGTTGAAAAGTGCTGGGATGAGGTGTGGATAGCGGTGAAATTCCAAACGAACTTGGAGATAGCTGGTTCTCTCCGAAATAGCTTTAGGGCTAGCCTCTGAATTAGAATCATGGAGGTAGAGCCACTGTTTGAGCAAGGGGTCCGTCTTGGATTACTGAGTTCAGATAAACTCCGAATACCATTGATTTATGTCCGGGAGTCAGACGATGAGTGATAAGATCCATCGTCGAAAGGGGAACAGCCCAGACCGCCAGTTAAGGTCCCTAAATATATGCTAAGTGGAAAAGGAAGTGGAGTTGCTTAGACAACTAGGATGTTGGCTCAGAAGCAGCCACCATTTAAAGAGTGCGTAATAGCTCACTAGTCGAGTGATTCTGCGCCGAAAATTTACCGGGGCTAAGCATATTACCGAGACTGCGGACGCAACTACGTTGCGTGATAGGAGAGCGTTCTAAGGGCAATGAAGGCAGACCGCAAGGACTGTTGGAGCGCTTAGAAGTGAGAATGCCGGTATGAGTAGCGAAAGGCCAGTGAGAATCTGGTCCACCGAATGACTAAGGTTTCCTGGGGAAGGCTCGTCCACCCAGGGTTAGTCGGGACCTAAGCCGAGGCTGAGAAGCGTAGGCGATGGATAACAGGTTGAGATTCCTGTACTAGTTAATTATGTTTGAACGATGGAGGGACGCAGAAGGCTAAGTTGAGCATCCGGTTGGAAAGGGATGTTTAAAGCGTAAGTCAGGTCAGGAGTGAAATGCTTCTGACCGGGTTGACAAGCGCTGATGAGGATCGAAATTATAGTAGAGAAGCAACTGATGTCACGCTGCCGAGAAAAGCTTCTAGTTAGTAATTAACTACCCGTACCGCAAACCGACACAGGTAGTCGAGGAGAGGATCCTCAGGTGAGCGAGAGAACTCTCGTTAAGGAACTCGGCAAAATGACCCCGTAACTTCGGAAGAAGGGGTGCTGACCGTTAGGTCAGCCGCAGTGAAGAGACTCAAACGACTGTTTATCAAAAACACAGGTTTATGCAAAATCGTAAGATGAAGTATATGGGCTGACGCCTGCCCGGTGCTGGAAGGTTAAGTGGAAAGGTTAGCTTCGGCGACGCCTCGAAATGAAGCCCCAGTAAACGGCGGCCGTAACTATAACGGTCCTAAGGTAGCGAAATTCCTTGTCGGGTAAGTTCCGACCCGCACGAAAGGCGTAACGATTTGAGTACTGTCTCAACGAGAGACTCGGTGAAATTAAGATACCTGTGAAGAAGCAGGTTACCCGCGACAGGACGGAAAGACCCCATGGAGCTTTACTGTAGCTTGATATTGGGTGTTTACATAGCTTGTACAGGATAGGTAGGAGCCATTGAAACCGGGACGCTAGTCTCGGTGAAGGCACCCGTGGGATACTACCCTTGCTATGTGAACACTCTAACCCTGAGCACTAATCGTGCTCGGAGACAGTGTCTGGTTGGCAGTTTGACTGGGGCGGTCGCCTCCTAAATAGTAACGGAGGCGCTCAAAGGTTTGCTTAGAATGGTTGGAAATCATTCTGTAAGTGTAAAGGCAGAAGCAAGCTTGACTGCGAGACTGACTAGTCGAGCAGGGACGAAAGTCGGACTTAGTGATCCGGTGGTACCGTATGGAAGGGCCATCGCTCAACGGATAAAAGCTACCCTGGGGATAACAGGCTTATCTCCCCCAAGAGTTCACATCGACGGGGAGGTTTGGCACCTCGATGTCGGCTCATCGCATCCTGGGGCTGTAGTTGGTCCCAAGGGTTGGGCTGTTCGCCCATTAAAGCGGTACGCGAGCTGGGTTCAGAACGTCGTGAGACAGTTCGGTCCCTATCCGTCGCGGGCGCAGGAAATTTGAGAGGAGCTGTCCCTAGTACGAGAGGACCGGGATGGACATACCGCTGGTGTATCAGTTGCGCCGCCAGGCGCACTGCTGAGTAGCTATGTATGGATGAGATAAACGCTGAAAGCATCTAAGTGTGAAACTCGCCTCAAGATGAGATTTCCCATTCCTTTATGGAAGTAAGACTCCTGAAAGATGATCAGGTCGATAGGTTAGAAGTGGAAGCGTAGCGATACGTGAAGCGGACTAATACTAATCAGTCGAGGACTTAACCAAGTAGAGTGCAGTGGTAAAATCGGAAGAAAATAATATTAGCTAGTTTTGAGGGAACGAAGTTCACTCAGAGTGTGGTGGCGATAGCCTAAAGGATACACCTGTTCCCATGCCGAACACAGTAGTTAAGCTTTAGCACGCCAAAAGTAGTTGGGGGATCGCCCCCTGCGAGGATAGGACGTTGCCACGCGATTTGGAAGATTAGCTCAGTTGGGAGAGCGTCTGCCTTACAAGCAGAGGGTCACAGGTTCGAGCCCTGTATCTTCCATTTGCATGAGCCGTTAGCTCAGTCGGTAGAGCATCTGACTTTTAATCAGAGGGTCGGCAGTTCGAACCTGCCACGGCTCATTAGTCAAATAGCATATGCCGACTTAGCTCAGTTGGCAGAGCACCTGTCTTGTAAACAGGGGGTCGGAGGTTCGAATCCTCTAGTCGGCATTATGCGGAAGTAGTTCAGTGGTAGAACGCCACCTTGCCATGGTGGAGGTCGCGGGTTCGAATCCCGTCTTCCGCTTTGTACCACCTTTTGCCGGGGTGGCGGAATTGGCAGACGCACAGGACTTAAAATCCTGCGGTCAGTAATGACCGTACCGGTTCGATCCCGGTCCTCGGCATTTATGCACCTATAGCGCAATTGGATAGAGTGTCTGACTACGAATCAGAAGGTTGCAGGTTCGACTCCTGCTAGGTGCATTGTTCGGGAAGTAGCTCAGCTTGGTAGAGCACCTGGTTTGGGACCAGGGGGTCGCAGGTTCGAATCCTGTCTTCCCGATTAGATATTATAATATCTATTTTAGGTAATGTTTACCTATCAATCGCGGTGTAGCTCAGCTGGCTAGAGCGTTCGGTTCATACCCGAGAGGTCGGGGGTTCGATTCCCTCCGCCGCGATTAGGTCTTGGATCTTTAGCTCAGTTGGTTTAGAGCAGACGGCTCATAACCGTCCGGTCGTAGGTTCGAGTCCTACAAGATCCATCTGTCAATTTTATGTTGACGGCCGTATCTTCATATGTTACCATTATAAATGGTTGATGGAGGATTACCCAAGTCTGGCTGAAGGGAACGGTCTTGAAAACCGTCAGGCGAGTCAAATCGCGCGAGAGTTCGAATCTCTCATCCTCCTTTTATTATTATCGCGGGGTAGAGCAGTCTGGTAGCTCGTCGGGCTCATAACCCGGAGGTCGTTGGTTCAAATCCAGCCCCCGCAATTTTTGGTCCGTTGGTCCAGTCGGTTTAAGACGCCTGCCTGTCACGCAGGAGATCACGAGTTCGAGTCTCGTACGGACCGCTTAGTATGGCTCGGTAGCTCAGTTGGTAGAGCAACGGATTGAAGCTCCGTGTGTCGGCAGTTCGATTCTGTCCCGCGCCATTTGTTTCATTAATTTAATATGTATTATGCGGGTGTAGTTTAGTGGTAAAACCATAGCCTTCCAAGCTATTGTCGCGAGTTCGATTCTCGTCACCCGCTTTTGTTTTGGGCCTATAGCTCAGCTGGTTTAGAGCGCACGCCTGATAAGCGTGAGGTCGGTGGTTCGAGTCCACTTAGGCCCATTACGGAGAAGTACTCAAGTGGCTGAAGAGGCGCCCCTGCTAAGGGTGTAGGTCGCGTAAGCGGCGCGAGAGTTCGAATCTCTCCTTCTCCGTTTTTGACCCGTTGGTCAAGTGGTTTAAGACACTGCCCTTTCACGGCAGTAACATGGGTTCGAATCCCGTACGGGTCATTTGTTTATTATATATTATCGCGGGGTAGAGCAGTCTGGTAGCTCGTCGGGCTCATAACCCGGAGGTCATTGGTTCAAATCCAGTCCCCGCAATTTTTGGTCCGTTGGTCCAGTCGGTTTAAGACGCCTGCCTGTCACGCAGGAGATCACGAGTTCGAGTCTCGTACGGACCGTAAAAAAGGGAGATGAAATTTTCATCTCCCTTTTTTTACGCTTTAGGATGGAAACGTTGATAACCAATTTCATGATAGTTAGCAGTAAAATCATTTTTAAAGGTTTGATAGGAAATAAAGTTATGTTGTGGACTTTTTTCCCACTGCATATAATCATACTGTTGTTTCCACAAGCTCAGTAAAATCCGACTATCACTATTTCCTTCAGCAGTTAGATAGTAAAACCCGGTCATTCCAGCTGGAGTATCTGGGTCACTCATAAAGTTACTAACTTTGGCATCTAATATTTGTCGCTGGTCCTTACTAGGACTAATTTCGGTATAATTAATGTAGTGTTCCCAATCATCATTTCCAGCGTGAGCATTAACTTGGTAAACAACTGGTGAGGTAAAAATAGATTCATCACCGGAATAGTCAACTAGTTGCATTCCATGGGCGTTACTGGCTGCTGCAAAAAGAGCCATATGTCGTTCTGGATACTTTTTCATGATTTGTTCCAAAATACCCTGTGATCCAAATGTTACAGAAATTTGTTTAATCATGGTAATCCTCCAATCATTTTAGCTACTTTTAGTTTAGAATAAAGTAGAGGAAGTTAAAAGAAAAAAGTTTTTTAAATGAGGTTTAACAATGAAATTAACAATTTTGGGTTACTATGGTGGTTATCCATTTCAACATACAGCAACTAGTGGCTACTTATTACAATCCGCTGGTTTTAATCTACTATTGGATTGTGGTAGTGGGGTACTGTTGGAGTTAGAGGACGTTTTGGATCCATTAAAGTTGGACGCAGTGCTCTTATCACACTATCATGCTGATCATGTGGCAGACGTTGGCGTTTTGCAATATTACTGGCAGCTGCATTCACAACGATATCAACAGAAGCTATTACCCATTTATGGACACCAACTTGATCAAACTGCTTATAAAGCACTAGATTGGCCCACGGCGACGGAAAAGCGTGCTTATAATCCGGAAGTAGTTAATCACATCGGTCCATTTGACCTAACTTTCTTACGGACCGAACACCCAGTTCCAGCCTTTGCCATTAGAATCAAAGAACGTGACACCGGTAAAGTTTTGGTTTATACTGCTGACTCAAGGTTTTTCCCGGCATTAGCGGACTTTGCACATGATGCCGACCTTTTAATTGCGGATACAAATTTCTTTTCGGACCAAACGGGAAAAATCTGGCACATGACAACAAAACAAGTGGGGAAAATGGCTCGTGATGCGCACGTCCACGAACTCTTGATTAGTCATTTACCCCAAACGACCGACCGAGATCGCTTGTTACAAGAAACCCAAGCGGCGACTAAAGACCAACTACCAGTGCGATTACCGCAAATCGGGATGATCATTAATATTTAAAATTAGTAAAGAGGGATCGTTTTGAAATTTGAAAAAACAAATGAAAATACGATTAAAGTATGGGTTACCAATGAAGATTTACGGGAACGCCACGTTAACCTCCTAGAGTTAATGGAAAATCAGGATGAAGTTGAACAATTTTTTTACCAAATTTTGGAAGAAGTGGATGTAGACCATGAATTTCAAAACAATGACCTTGTTTCTTTTCAAGTTCTTCCGGCTCATAATGGTTTTGAAATGATTATCAGTAAGGATGATCGGCTTGTTTCAAAGCTGACGGAAGCAAACGTTAATTTTGCCACGGAGGAATCCAAGGAAAAGTTTGCCCAGGTTAAAGCACAACAACAAGGCAGTGACGTCTTTGATCCAGAACGGTTAACTCGGGTCGTTCCCGTTCAATTTGCCAGCTTTGAAGATCTATTGAGCGGAATAAGAGCCGTACAGGGGCAGCTCCAAATTCATGGGATTCAACTGGAAACGGCACTATACAAGCGGGATGGTCAATATGATTTAATGCTCTATTATCAAATTTTGCCTGATAACGTTGATCCAACCTGGGACGAAATAAAAACACAGTTGGATGCCATTGACGATCAGCTGAGTTTGTTCTACGAATTTGGCACGTTAAGCCCGGTTCGAGCTCAAGAACTCGAAGAGGCAGCAAGACCAATTATTAAACGGCAAGCAGTTAGCACTTTAACCAAATACTTTAATTAAGATCACGTGAACGTGGTCTTTTTTCGTACCTTCTTTAAGGGTGATTTTTTGTTAATTGCGATGACAACTACACAAAAACGGATTAAGGCTCTGAGAGCACAACGAAAGCAGCACTACTTTTGCCCCAACTGTCACGAACAAGTCCAGTTGCGCCGAGGAGCACACAAAATTGCTCATTTTGCGCACCAACCAAATAGTGATTGTCACATAGGTGAACCAGAAACAACCGAGCATCTGGCGGGGAAATTATTTTTAGAGCAACAATGGCAGACTACCTCTAAAGCCCAACTTGAGGTTTATTTGCCGGCGATTAAGCAGCGTCCTGACGTCCTGGTGGATCAGAAGCTAGTGCTTGAATTTCAGTGTAGCCCGTTAACGGTTAAGCGATTATCAGAACGAGTTAGCGGTTATCAGCGGGTCGGATTACATTCGGAATGGCTGTTAGGTCAGGCTTATTACCAACGCCGAAAAACGGCTGCCAGTGTGTTACAGTTTCTGGCGTACCGACCCAGCATCGGATATTATCTGCTGTTTTTAAATGTGAGGGAATCCAAACTCAGGTTGCGTTACCATCTGAGTTTTACTGATCAGTGCCTTGATTTTCAGGAACGATTGTTTTTTACTTGGAAGACATTAAGCGAATTTTGGCGCCAGATGCAGCTTGTGGATGCTCCAATTGCGTCTTTATTAGGAATCCAAAGTTGGCTGATCCAACAACTACGGTGGCGTAATCCAGCTACGTTAACTTTGCAAGAAGAGTGTTATCGGTGCCATCATTTATTACAGGGGTGTCCGCTGGTGTGCCACTATCCCCGAAGAGTGCCACCGCTAAACACAGCACTCTGGTGGTTAACGTGGAGAATTCAGGTCGTCTTGGAACTAGAAACCAATCATTTAGTTAGTTTACCAGCGCTAATTAACCGATTGGAACAACAACTGCAATATCCGTTATTGCCTAATTTACGGCACCAGGTTGCTTGGTTAGTTACAACGTTTATGCGAGAGCTTCGGAAGCAGGGAGCGGGGCAAGAGTGCCGTGATCAACTAGAATGGATAAAAGACGGTGAGTGGTTTGTGGATGAGCGACAGAAATTAGCGGCAATTATTGCAAAAGAAAAAGACTAGCAAATTGCTAGTCTTTTAAAGAACACGCAGGTTGGGAGTCCCGGATTCTTTTTGCATTTTGGTTTCCATTTTGGCACATAATGTATGTAAATGTTGATAATCTAAATCTTTGATTAAGAGACCATTCGCACAACTGGCACAGTTAAAAATGACGAGATTATCGTGATCGGTAACGCCCATCTCACGAACCAGTTCTTGATCCGATTTGAAGGCTGATTGAGGTAAATCCGAATCGCGATCTTCTTGAAACATTTCTAGATCCAGTTTAGTTGCTGTAGCTACCTGATTAACTAAAGCGTCAGAGTAAATAGCATGGTTAAGTAATACTTCCGTTTGCAGTTGTTGCAAAAATTCTCGTCCCTTTTTGCACCCCTGAAAGAGGGCAGCCTTGTAGTCTAATGTAATTTGGTAATCTAACTGGTGATGTGAGCTATTAATCACACCAAGTTGGAGGTACGGAATGAACTTCACACGTACTTTTTGGGTTAAGTTGTCAGCTACTTTCGTCACCGCCTGTTCTGCTGTTAAGCAACTGGAACAGGTTGGCTCAACAAATAAGTACATTTCAATCATTCCGCACAGTCCTTTCTCAAAATTTAAACTTTTTAAGGTAAACTTTATAAATAGATGCATTATCTAGAATACCAAACTTTGGCTAAATTTCAATGATTTTGTCTTTCGAAGCGCCAAGCTGACGGGATGAGTATGGTATGATAACACTATCAAGTGTAAATGAGGTGGTTTTGTGAATGACAACTGGGATCAATTATTATTTCCCTACCAACAAGCCGCAAAAGAATGGAAAGTAAAACTACGCGGAATGCGCAAGGAGTTTCAGGTCCGCGGTGAACACTCACCAATTGAATTTGTTACCAGTCGGATTAAGTCGATTCCTAGCATCGAAGAAAAAATGGAACGTCGACACATTAGTGTAGATCGACTCACGGAGGACATGGAGGATCTCTGTGGTCTGCGGATCATGTGTCCTTTTTTAGATGATGTGTACGAAGTGGTGCAATTGCTACGACGCAGAAACGACGTGGAAATTGTTTCGGAACGTGACTACGTGAATAACGAAAAGGAGAGTGGATATCGTTCTTATCACATCGTTTTTCGGTATCCGTTGCAAATGCTAGCTGGAGAACGAACCATTCTAGTGGAGATCCAGGTCCGAACGCTGGCTATGAACTTCTGGGCCACGTTAGAACACTCGCTTAATTATAAGCACTCTGGCGACTTTCCGGCGGATGTTCACAAACGGTTACAGGATGCTTCTGAAACTGCCTTTCGTTTAGATGAAGAGATGTCACAAATTCATCATGAACTTTCGGCGACAGAAGCAGACGAAGATCAAGATCATAAAGGAGAACAATGATGCGGATTGCAATTTTTGGGAATGATAACGCCGCTTCGACCACGGTGGCGACGTCGTTAGCCAAGTTAATTAATGATTCAGAGCAATTACAACTCGATGAGTTGAACCCAGAAGTGGTGATTTCGGTTGGTGGAGATGGAACCTTGTTATCAGCCTTTCATCACTATAAGGATCTAGCAGAGCGGGTCCGCTTTGTCGGGGTCCACACTGGCCACTTGGGTTTTTATACCGATTGGCGTGATAACGAGGTGGAACAACTGGTTTCTAGTCTGGAACGTGATAACGGCCAGAGTGTCAGTTATCCGTTGTTAGACATTAAGGTTGAGTATTCAGACCAGGGAGAACCAGACTACATGTTGGCCTTAAACGAATCAACCGTCAAAAAGTTGTTTGGGACGATGGTTGGCAAGGTCTATATCAAGGATCAGTTGTTTGAAAACTTCCGAGGCGATGGCTTATGTATTTCCACGCCTACGGGATCGACGGCTTACAACAAATCGGTCGGAGGAGCAATTATTTCCCCCCGGTTTAATGCCGTGCAAATGGCCGAGATGGCTTCCATTAATAACCGGGTCTTTCGAACGATTGGATCTCCGATCATCATTCCGCCTTCGGAAGAACTCACGATTGTCCCCAACGTTTCGTTGCACAACGTGTTAACTTGTGACCAATTGATGGTGAAGGATCGACCAATTAAATCGATTACTTACCGGATTTCGGAACGCAGAATTTACTTTGCGAAGTACCGGCATACCCACTTCTGGAAGCGAGTCGGGAATTCCTTTATTGGTGATAACCTGGATGAGTAAGTTTCAGTGGATTAATAAACAGCCGACGGAATTGAAGTTACGGACGTTTTTACTGCAACAGGGCGTGACGCGTTCCTTACTCAAACGGGTTAAATTTCACGGTGGCCAGTTATTGGTGAATCAAAAACCGCAGTTGCCTAACTTTTTGTTGCAACCAGGGGATGACGTGACACTGATTATGCCCCCGGAACCCCAAAATCCTCACTTGCAGGTGTCTAATCGTCCAATTGCCATTTTATATGAAGATGACAATTACCTGATTCTAAACAAGCCGGCGACGGTAGCGACGGTACCGTCGTCTTTGTATCCCAACCACACCTTAGTGAATCGGGTGCTCGGTTATTACATTCGTCAGGGACGAAGTAACCGGGTGATTCATGTGGTGAATCGATTGGATAAGGGAACCAGTGGACCGGTTATTTTTGCTAAAAACAGTCTTGCCCATTCATTGCTAGATCGGCAGTTAAAGCGGCACGAGGTACAAAAGGACTATGTAGCTGTTTTAGCCGGTCAAGTTGTTAATGAACATGCTTCAATCGTGCTTCCGGTTGGCCGTAAACCGGATTCATTTTTAGAACGAACGGTGACTAGGACTGGAAAATACGCGGAAACCGAGTTTTGGTGTCTACACCGAACGCAGCGCCATTCATTAGTCCGCATTCGGCTACACACTGGGCGTACGCATCAAATCCGAGTGCACTTTGCTGCCCTTGGACTACCGTTAGTCGGCGATTGGCTGTATAATCCCACCAATCATGAATTACCGCATCAAGCTTTACATTGTTATCGGCTTGCTTTTTTTGATGCTTTAACCAAACGGATGATTACGATCACGGCCCCAGTTCCTGCCTACTTTAATGAACTAATGCAACAAAAAAACGACTTTCGTTAGAAAGTCGTTTTTGTTTAATCAGCTAAAGGACTAATAATGGTGGGAACGTGGAGTTCACTTTCTACCCGCTGCGCACTTTGCAAATTAGCTGTCATGGGAACTAACTGTAAAGTGGGATAGGCTTTTAATGCCGTTTGTAATTCAGTCAGATGGTCGGTTGCCACGATTCCCCGAAATTGATGGTCACTTAGCCACTGAAGGGCGTGGGGCCATTCTGCGGCCGGCAGATTTGTAAATGCTGGAGAGAAGAACGGATCCATCCCAGCACTTGCTCCCAGCAGAATTTCTAAGGCCTCGTCGTCTAAATGTTGTGTTTTCGTTGTAGCGCCAAAAATAACCCCATCAACACCTAATTCTTGGCACTGAAACAAGTCGTCTTCCATCAGTTTGATTTCCGTGTCGTTCCACTCGCTAGCGTGGGGCGTTGCGCTAATCCACACGTCAAGACTTTTTTGGTGTTCGTGCAAGTAGCGCGTGGTAGCCGCAATTAAACCACGACTCGGGGTCTGGGCGTGATTAGCAAGGGCAACTCGCAGCAATGCTTGTTCTGCTGCTTTGGGCACCTCCTGAAAGGTCGCAATTAACGGTTCAATGTTCATGATTAATCATCCTCCTTGAACCTATCATATCATGCAAAAGAGCTTCGGGTCGCCCTCTACGTACCCCGAACAGGTGTGCTATAATGTACGTCTAAAGTTAGAAAATAGAAAGCGGAGAAATTTATGACTAATCACATTGTTTTGTTCGAACCCCTAATGCCTGCTAATACAGGAAATATTGCCCGGACCTGTGCGGGAACAGATACCGTTTTGGATTTGATTAAACCGCTCGGGTTTTCTGTAGATGATAAGCACCTGAAACGAGCAGGACTTGATTATTGGAATAAGGTTGATATTCGGTATCATGATAATTTACCGGCCTTTTTAGCTACCGTTTCTAATCAGAAAAATATGTTCTTAATTTCTAAATTCGGGGCCAAGACCTATACGGAACCGGATTATCATGACGCTGATCAGGACTACTACTTTATCTTTGGTAAGGAAACAACGGGTCTTCCCGAACGGTTTGAACAGCAGTATGCTGAACAAGCCCTACGGATTCCCCAGGATGATCGCCACATTCGGGCCCTCAATCTCTCAAACACCTGTGCCATTGTGATTTATGAAGTGTTACGGCAACAATCGTTTGCGGGCTTGGACCGCGTTCATACTTACGAACATGATAAACTAAAAGATTTTAAAGAATAGGAGAGGAGTTTTTGTGGCGGCTAGAAAACCAACGAAAAAGCGCACTACCAGAAAGAAACCAACCAGACGCCGCCAAACCACGAAAGCCAAACAACCCCGCTTACGGAATCGGTTGCTGGCGTACTTAGGCCAAAAACGGCACAATCTGTTTGGTTTAATGGAATTGATTTTAGCGGTACTTGGTCTTTTTAAACTGGGTATCGTTGGGGTGGGAGTAGCTAATTTAACCCGGCTGGTGGTCGGAAACCTATATCCCGTTCTGCTTCTGCTGTTGGCAGTTTTAGGAGCTCTGACCGGTTTGGAACTAAAACTGCCGAAGCTCAAAGAACGGGTGCTTGGTGGTCTTCTTTGCATCGGACTGGGATTGTTACTAGGAGCGTCCGTATTACAGTTTAATAGCCTTGGATTGCACGTGCAGTTGCTCCAAATCACTTGGGAAAGCGTTAGCAACGATTTAATTTCCGGTAAAATTAGTACCAACGCGGGAGGTGGACTCCTAGGGGCGGGCTTATTACTGATTTGTGCTAAGCTTTTCTCCTGGATTGGGGCAACTGGATTAGCAGTGGGCCTGATTATTGCCGGGTTCTTATTGTTGTTTAGGATTAACGTAGCTCACGTTCTTCGAAGGGGAATAAGACGCACACAAGGCTGGCTTAGGGCTAAAAGAGCAGCTTGGCATCGGCGGCAATTGGACCATTCCAAGCAGTCTCAAGTTCAACCTAGCGTTACAGCCACTCCACCAGTAACTAATGAGATTGTAGAATCGACGCCGTCTGCTGATAGTGCTACACCGGCATCTGTGGCCCCGGCTCCTCAAGAACAACCGGAAAGACCACCAAAAGTTCAGGTAGCAAGTGAGCAACCCGCTCCGGAACCAGAACCAGCGCCCGAATCCGCTCCCACGGTCACGGCAGCAAACGCTAGTGACTACCAGTTACCAGCTGTGAACCTGTTGAGTCAGATTCCTCCGGTTGATCAAACCCAGGAAATCGCAACTGCTAATCGTAATTCAAACACCCTGCAGGAAACGTTACGGAGTTTCGGGATTGATGCTACCGTCAAACATGTTAGTTTGGGGCCGTCTGTGACGGAATACGAGTTAGAGCCAGCGGTCGGAGTCAAAGTTAGTAAGATTGTGAATCTAAGTGATGACTTAGCGTTAGCCCTAGCGGCCAAGGACATTCGAATTGAAGCCCCGATTCCAGGGAAATCACTAATTGGAATTGAAGTTCCAAATCAAGAAGTGGCCACGGTTTCTTTTCGTGAGGTCTTTGAGCGGCAATCAGCTCAGGATCGCCATAGTTTTTTGACGGTTCCCTTAGGCAAGGACGTTAATGGGAACGTGGTCTCCTGTAATTTAACTAAGATGCCCCATTTGCTGATTGCTGGTTCAACGGGAAGCGGGAAATCGGTGGCCATTAACGGGATGCTTGTCAGTCTGCTATTAAAGGCTCGTCCTGATCAGGTGAAGTTAATGCTGATTGACCCTAAGCGGGTGGAATTGGGAGTTTACAACGGGATTCCCCACTTGTTATCCCCAGTGGTTTCTGATCCAAAAAAAGCGGCCCGAGCACTGCATAAAGTGGTCAGTGAAATGGAAGCCCGATACAAGTTGTTTGCTAAAAGTGGGCAACGAAAAATTGAGGGTTACAATCAGTTTATCCAGGAACAGAATCAGCAAGAAGGCACTGATTTACCACCGTTACCATACATCGTGGTCGTGGTTGACGAGCTGGCTGATTTAATGATGACGGTGTCAAACGAGGTGGAAAGTGCGATCATTCGCTTAGCTCAAATGGGACGAGCAGCCGGGGTGCACATGGTTCTAGCTACTCAGCGACCTTCAGTAGATGTTATTACGGGATTGATCAAGGCTAACGTCCCGTCACGGATTGCTTTTGCGGTTTCCAGTGGGATTGATTCGCGGACGATCCTTGATGCCAACGGAGCGGAAAAATTACTGGGACGTGGGGACATGTTGTACCAACCAATTGGGCAAAGCCGCGCCAGTCGGGTTCAGGGTTCGTTTATTTCGGACGTTGATGTTGAAACGATTGTGAATGCGGTGAAACAGGAAGGGCAGCCGGAATACGATGATAACTTAGTTGTAACTGATGCTGAAATGGAAGCCGAAGCGGCTGAAGAGGACCAGGATCCGTTGTTTGATGAAGCGCTAGCGTTCGTGGTTCACGAACACAAGGCCAGTACCTCGATGTTGCAGCGGCGCTTCCGGATTGGTTATAACCGGGCCGCACGCATTATCGATGACTTTGAACAACGGGGCTACGTGGGTCCACAACGGGGAAGTACGCCCCGGACGGTTTATAAGCAAGAGGATGCCGATCACTAACCAGTCAAAACAAAAAGAGGACTGAAAAATCTGCATTTTTCAGTCCTCTTTTTGTTTGGTGATGCTTAGCCACCAAAAACGGTTAAGGCAGAGCCCAAAATGACCCCGGCAAGGGTTACAATAATCATGATCCACACAAAAACGTACAGGATTTTTTGAAAGGTTGACTTATCTTTCCATTTTGTCACATTTACCACCACTTTCATTTTTTTTCGTTTAGAACCAATTCTAAAGGTGTCTGTTGGTCATTGCAAATGATATTTAGAAAGGAGGAAACTCATGCAGATGGTTCAAGTTCCCACTTCAATGAGTGCTTTGTTCCAACTTCAAATTATTCCAGCAATTGGGCTCGTGCTACTAGGATTCATCGTGAGTTTAATTAAACGGCTTAGTCACCAGCGATGGTTAAAAAAAGTGCGGCTACTAGATCTGTGCCCGCTTTTTGCAATCTGGGTAATCCCAGGTCTGACGCTGACTAGTCACGGCAATACCTGGTTGCCCCCGCTTTTGAGCATTTGGTTTGGGAGTGGGGCATTGTTGTTAATGATTTTGTTTTGTAAAGATGGTGAAATTATTCTCAAGCCATTTTTAATTCGCTGGTGGCGATGTGGCGATTTATATTGGCTGGCTTGCTATTTAATTGCACTTAGCTATGAAATTGGAATTCGGCTCTAAGTAGCATCAGAACAAATGTTCTCGTGCTACTTTTTTTGTGGGTAAAGTCCCTAATTAAGTGGTTCAAAGTGGGAGATTGTGGTAGACTGAGATTAGATTTAGGGGGACAGGAGGTCGAACTAGTGTTACTTGGTGAATATCGTCACAATGTTGACACAAAGGGACGGCTGATCATCCCGGCTAAATTTCGAGAACAACTGGGATCCAAGTTTATGGTTACCCGGGGACTTGATGGATGCTTGTTCGGGTATCCGCAAGCAGAATGGGAAAAGGTGCAGACAGAGATTGACCGCTTACCGTTTAACAAGCGGGATGCCCGGACCTTTGCCCGCCTCTTTTTTTCCGCTGCGACGGAGTGTGAATTTGATAAGCAGGGGCGAATTAACCTCCCCGAACCGTTGTTACAGTATGCCCACTTGGAAAAGCAATGTGTGCTAGCCGGGGTTTCCAATCGGTTTGAGATTTGGAACGCGGACCGGTGGGATCGTTACAACGACCAAGCCCAAGATGATTTTAATGAGATTGCCGAAAATTTATTAGATTTTTAAGCGTAGGAGTCAGTAGTAATGACCGAATTCAAACACGAAACAGTACTATTACACGAAGCTGTAGCTGAGTTGCACGTTCAACCAGCTGGTTTATACGTGGACTGTACCCTGGGCGGAGGTGGTCATAGCGCGCTGATTCTTTCCGAACTAACCACTGGTCATTTGTACGCCTTTGATCAGGATCAAACCGCAATTACGTATAATGAGCAGCACCTTCAGCCGTTTTTACGGCAACAAAAAGTGACGTTTATTCACGATAACTTTCGCAACCTGCAATCTGATTTGGCAGAGCAGGGCGTTAGCACCGTAGATGGAATTGTCTATGACTTGGGGGTTTCTTCTCCGCAATTTGATGATGCAAAACGGGGCTTTAGTTACCAACGGGATGCTAGGCTTGATATGCGGATGGATCAACGCCAAGCTCTGGATGCTTATCAAGTGGTAAATCAGTGGCCGTATGAAGATTTGGTTCGGATTTTCTTTCGGTACGGGGAAGAAAAATTCTCGAAGCAAATTGCCCGTAAGATTGAGCGCGAACGCCAAGAACAACCAATTGAAACGACAACCGAACTTGCGGAAATTGTGAAAGCAGCAATTCCAGCGGCAGCCCGGCGGCACGGTGGTAATCCAGCAAAACGGGTATTTCAAGCGATCCGGATTGCGGTCAACGACGAACTTGGGGCTCTTGAGGCGTCCCTTGAACAGGCGCTAAACCTACTAAAACCCCACGGTCGGCTTGCCGTCATTACGTTTCAATCTTTAGAGGATCGACTGGTAAAACGGATGTTTAAGGAACAAACCACCATCCCAGATTTACCACCGAATCTGCCAGTGATTCCACCGGAATTAGAGCCGCACTTTAAAATGGTGCAGAAAAAACCAATTTTGCCTAGTGCAGCTGAACAAACTGAAAATCATCGTTCCCACAGCGCTAAGCTACGCATCATTGAAAGAATTAGGTAGGAGGTCTCATCATCGTGGCACAAAATGGTCTTGCTGAACGACAAGTTGGTTTCAATCCAACTTCTCGCAGAAATTATCAACCGCACCGAAAAGGACGGCCAGTTCCCCAACTGCGCCTGTCCACATTTGAAAAAACCATCATGGTAACGGGGGTCATCCTAATGGTGGCCCTGATGATCGCCGTGGTGTCCGCCAAAAATCAGCTTAATCAAGAACAACGAACCCTGCAGAATACAACGACGAAGAGTTCCAAGTTAAACCGACAAAATCAAAGTCTGAGTCAGGAACTGGACGTAAAGGAAATGAAAGCCATTAATCACGTAGTTAAACAGGATAAACTTTCCATTGCAGATTCAGACGTAAGGAATGTTTCACGATGAATAAGAAACAAACTGAGATGAATAATCAAAGAAGAGCAGTCAAAACCAGGCAATTAGCGGGAAAAAGCTTATTGTTCTTTGTTTTGGCGATTTTCTTGTTGATTATCATCTTTTTTTCGCACAAGGCCCTTTTTAAACGAGCCAACGGAGTTAATCTCGCTGATCGAACCCAAAAACTGTACAATCAAACCAGCATTATGCATGCCCGGCGGGGAACCATTTACGCTAGTAACGGACAACCACTGGCAGAAAATACGAATACTTATACGCTTTATGCGGTTTTAAACCATCAGCAAAAGGATTTAAAAGGGAAGCCAGAATACGTGCAGGACAAGGAAAAAACGGCGCGGATATTGGCTGCTAATTTACCGATTTCCTACGAGAAAGCCTATCAAGCCTTAAATCCTAAGCAGAAAACCTTTCAGGTGGAATTTGGAAACGCGGGAAATAACATTTCATTAGCGACCAAACAAAAGATTCAAGCGGGTCATTTAACGGGATTGAACTTTATTGCGCAACCCGCGCGGATGTATCCCAACGGAATCTTTGCTTCTCACGTAGTCGGATTAGCATCTTCAAAGGTGGATCAAAAGACCCAGCAGACTAATTTAATTGGACAGATGGGAATTGAAAACCGCTTTGAAAAGGATTTAAAGGGAACGGACGGATTTAAGCAGAGTCAACATGATAACTACGGGTATCAAATTCCGTCAGAAAAACCCAAGGAAAAGAAACCACAAAATGGCAAGAACGTGCATACAACGATTGACCCCAAGCTAGAAAGACTCTTAGAGAACCAAATGAGTCAGGTTGATCAGGATGTTCATCCGAAGGTTTTAAATGCAATCCTGATGGACGCTAAAACCGGAGAGATTAAGGCTGCTGCACAACGCCCCACCTTTAATCCCACTACCGGACAAGGGCTAGGTGACGTTTGGCGGGATACCCTAACTCAGGATCTGTACGAACCAGGCTCGACCATGAAGATTTTTACGATGGCAGCTTCGATTGATAGCGGTCACTACCGCGGTTCTGATACATATCGTTCCGGGATCTACCAAATTGGAAATCAAATCGTGCCCGATTGGAATCGAAATGGCTGGGGAACGATTACTTATGATAAGGGATTTGCTTTGTCTAGTAACGTTGCCATGGCTCACCTTGAAGAAAACATGGGACCTGAAACTTGGAAAAATTACATCAAACGGTTCCAGTTATTGCAGAATAATTCGTCCGATTTTGACCAACAGGCCATGGGTTCCATGCAGTTCCAGCGTCCAATTGAACAAGCCAATACGGCCTTTGGACAGGGGATCCAGGTGACTGCGCTCCAAATGATGCAAGGCTTTACGGCGATTGCTAACAACGGAACCATGATCAAACCTCGTGTTGTTGATAAGGTTACTGATAGTCAAAACAAACGAGTGATCAAAAATTATTCACGCCAAGTGGTTGGTCATCCCATTTCGGCATCAACCGCCAAACAGATGCGTAAGCACATGGAAGACGTGGTTTACAAAGATTACGGTATCGGCCATGATTTTCAAATTGATGGTTATCGGGTGGCTGCTAAAACGGGGACGGCGCAAGTGGCGGATGAACACGGGCAGTATGAAAACGGGAACAACAGCTACCTATATTCGGTTGCCGGAATGGCTCCCGCTAAAAAACCCCGTTATATCATGTACGTCACGATGAAACAACCGCAATTAGGTGATCACATCGCCACTAAGGAAAGTGCTAAAATTTTCAACGTAGTGATGAAAAAAGCGCTGGATGATGATAAAAACAAAAAGCAGACAAATTAGCTGAGCAGAGGACGCTGCTTTAAACTATCCTTACACGCCAAGAAGCGGTTCAGCTCAATTAATGATTTAGAGTAAAGTAGTAATTTGGGTTAGCACGATAGGTGCAGAAAGGAATGGAATTTAATGGAAATCATGGATGGAATATTACCCCTCGTGGTGGGGTTTGCCTTAACGCTAGGCTTTACCCCCTTACTAATTAAATATTTTCGGGCCAAAAAAGAAGGTCAGATGATTCGTGAGGAAGGACCGAGTTGGCACGAAAAAAAGAGTGGAACGCCCACGATGGGAGGACTAGGCTTTGTAACAGCCATCATTTTGACCGGGATTGGGCTGGGTCTCTGGTTGCACCAGTTAAATTCTGTCCTGTTGATTTTATTGTTTGTCCTGTTGTTCTTTGGCTTAATTGGGATGTGGGACGATAGCATCAAGCTCTTTCGGCGCCAAAACGAAGGGTTTAAAGCATGGCAAAAATTCGCCCTCCAAGTCTTTGGTTCCCTGGTCTTTGCAGCGGGATACTACGTATGGGGGTTTCCCATGTCAATCCGCTTCTTTGGCATCGGTGAAGTTCACTTAGGCTTCTTGTACGTGTTGTTTGTCATCTTCTGGCTAACTGGTTTTTCCAACGCGGTCAACTTAACCGACGGTCTCGACGGGTTAGTCAGTGGATTGAGTGCGATTGCATTTGCTGCCTATGGAATCATTGCTCAGGTGCAAGGTCAATACGAAGTAGAACTTTTCTGCTGGACGGTGGTTGGCTCCGTGCTGGCCTTTCTGGTCTTTAACCATAAACCGGCCCAAATCTTCATGGGTGACATGGGATCATTAGCATTGGGAGCGGCTCTTGCAGCGGTTTCTATCTTGTTACACCATGAACTTTCCCTGTTATGGATTGGACTTGTGTTTGTTTTAGAAACTCTCAGTGTGATTCTGCAAGTAGGATCCTTTAAACTAACCGGGAAGCGGATTTTTAAGATGACCCCCATTCATCATAGCTTTGAAATGATTGGTTGGAGTGAATGGAAAATTGACCTGGTTTTCTGGGCCGTGGGCTTATTTACCGCCGTCACCGGTGTATTGACAATGATTTAAGGTAGGAGCTTAGCATGCGAGAGATTAATGATTATCGAGATAAAAACGTGCTGGTATTTGGAGCAGGAATGAGTGGCACCAATGCCGCCCTTTTGTTGGTTAAATTGGGTGCTCACGTGACTCTAACTGATGCGAAATCGGCTACAGAGATTGCGGATTATCAGCGTTTGGAGAACGCTGGCGTTAAAGTAGTTGCCGGTGATTCTCCAGTTAGTTTGGTTGATTCCGCTGATCTAATGGTCAAAAATCCAGGTATTCCCTATACGGTACCGTTGGTGCAGGCTGCATTGCAAAAACAGATTCCCATTATTTGTGAGGTAGAATTGGCTTCAGAAATTTCCAGTGCTCCGATCATTGGTGTGACCGGAAGTAACGGAAAAACAACGACCACGACTATGATTAGTGAGATGTTGAGTGCCGGGATGAGCAATGGAAAAGCCTATCGGGCCGGAAACATTGGCATTCCAGCAACGCAAGTCGCCCAACGGGTGACGGCCCATGATCAAATTGTTATGGAACTGTCCAGTTTTATGTTGCTGGGGATTACGCAACTACATCCCCACATTGCGGTCATTACGAACATTTACTCGAATCATTTAGATTACCACAAGACAAGGGCTAATTACGTTGCCGCTAAGATGCGGATTACAAAGAACCAAACTAACCGGGACTTTTTGGTGATGAACTTTGATCAACCAGAATGGCGGAAACTAAGTCAGCAAAGTCAGGCGCTGGTAGTACCATTTTCTGCGCAGGGTCAATACGAAGATGGAGCCTATCAACACCGCGGTAAGTTGTACTTTCGCGATGAGTTCATCATGAAGGCGGATGAATTAAAGAGTAACAGTGAGCCAAACATCGAGAACGCTTTGGCTGCGATTGCGGTGGCTAAGTTATCGGGAGTTCCAACGGCTAAAATTGTAGAGGTCTTAAAGACTTTCTCCGGGGTTCGGCATCGAAATCAGTACGTGTTAACCGCGGATGGCCGGGAATTTTACAACGATTCGAAGGCTACGGATATCGAAGCCACGCAAATGGCATTGGCCGGCATGCACCAACCAGTGGTTTTAATTGCAGGAGGCTTAGACCGGGGCTATACGTTTGAAAAACTTGAACCAGAGCTACGTGAGCATGTACGTGGCATGGTCGTCTTTGGCGAAACGGCTGAGTTAATGAAGCAGGCCGGGACGGCAGCGGGCGTCCCAACCATTAAGGTGGTTAATAACCTGGACCAAGCAGTGCCAGAGGCCTACCAACTAAGCCAACCGGGTGATGTAATCTTGCTGTCACCCGCAAACGCCAGCTGGGATCAATTTGCAAGTTATGAAGAACGCGGAGACCGCTTTATTACGAATGTCGAACAACTGACCGGCCAACGGGAGGAGAAATAAAGATGAAGATGATTGTTTCTGGTGGGGGAACCGGAGGACATATTTATCCGGCCTTAGCGCTGGTAGAAGCGCTCCAACGCCAAGATGCTGGGGCCCAGGTTTTGTACGTGGGCTCCAAACGGGGGCTGGAAAAAAACATTGTTCCCGAAAAGGGAATTGCCTTTCGCGAACTTAAGATTCAGGGATTTAAACGGAAGCTTTTTTCCCTCTATAATTTTGAAACGGTCTACCTCTTTTTAAAGAGCGTACAGGCTGCTAAACGCATTATTAGACAATTTCATCCCGATGTAGTGGTCGGAACGGGAGGCTACGTATCCGGAGCAGTCCTATATGCGGCCGCTAAAATGGGAGTTCCAACGGTGATCCACGAACAAAATAGCGTTGTGGGATGGACCAATAAGTTTTTGAGTCGGTACGTCGATAAAATTGGGATTGCCTTTGAAGAAGCGCGTTCCCAATTTCCGGAACAAAAGGTAGTTTTTACCGGGAATCCACGTGCCCAACAGGTAGCAGAAATTAAGAGCAACTTCCACTGGTCCGAACTACAATTACAAGATGATGTTCCCACGGTGCTCGTTTTTGGCGGTAGTCAGGGAGCCCTGAAGCTAAACGAAGCAATGGTAGCGGCGCTCCCTAAGTTTAACCAGCGTGACTACCAGGTAGTTTTTGTAACCGGCCGGGGGCGTTATGAAGGGGTAATGGAAAGCCTGAAGAAGGTCCCGATTAACGATAATGTGAAGGTCTTACCTTATGTAGATAACATGCCCGAGGTTTTACCCCAAGTGGCGTTAATCGTGGGTCGAGCTGGAGCCACGAGCCTTGCGGAAATTACGGCCGACGGGATTCCATCAATTCTCATCCCCAGTCCCTACGTAACGGCCGATCACCAAACGAAGAACGCGATGAGCTTGGTTAACCAACACGCTGCCCTCTTAGAAACGGAAGCAGAACTAAGTGGTTCCAGTTTATTGAGTAAAATTGACAGTCTAATGAATAATCCCCAAGAACGACACGAAATGGCCCAAAATGCCAAAAAGATGGGCGTTCCCGATGCCGCTGACCAGTTGCTTGACGTGTGCCGGGATGCAATTCGGCTACATCGCAGTTAAGTGGGGGTTCACCCATGGACGAAAAACGGAACGAACGAGACGAGATAGTCGAAAAGCGATTTCAAGCTGATTATGACCGTAAGTGGCGGCACCGGCGGTTGCGGGTTGGTCGAAAAAACCGACGGATTCGAAGAGAACGGTGGTCTCGATCACTGCGGATGGCTGGTCCGTTGCTAATTATCTTCATTGGCCTCTGTGTCTACTTTGGTTACCAGGCTTCTCCAGCTAGCCGGGTGGGGAGCATTCAGATCGCACCGCCCACAGCTCGGCAGTTATTTAGAAATGAGATTCCCCTTGAAGTGGGAGATAATCTCCACCTGGTTAAACGAGAACTACCCCAGTTACAACGGCAGTTACTCCAAAAGCACCCGAATGTGACGAACCTGACGGCTACCACTGCTGGAAATCAAATTCAGATTCATGCTCAAATTGCAGCGCCGGTGGCTGCTTTACAAATTGGGCAGCGGTTTAAGGCGGTTTATCCAAACGGAAGAACCCAGCCCAAGCAGTTTTCTCATAAACGTTTGGAGCAGCTGACCCAGTTACAGGGTAATTTGGATGCGAAAACAACGACGGTGCTTGGTAAACAACTAGGGCGTGTCTCCAAAGGAATGCGAACTAACGTGGCAGAGATTACCCCGGAAAAGGGCAAGGGCAGTCACGAACAGGTGCTGCTCAAGCTCCGGGATGGGAACCAAATCATTATGTTTGCGAACCAATTGGAACAAAAACTACGAGATTATCAAAAGCTCAAACCAACTTTACGAAAGCCTAGCATCGTGCACATGGAATTTGGAGCATATGCGACGCCAATTCAGTGAGCGCGCGTTCTCAAACTGGTTTGAGTATGGTAGACTGATAACAAATATTAACTGACAAACGTGCAGTGCTAGTACTTAAGCGGGAGGCTCCACATCTTATGAAAGAATCAGATATTTACGTTGGCTTAGACATCGGAACCACTTCGATTAAAGCAATTGTAGCCCAGCGCATTGATGGGCAAACAAATGTGATTGGAGTGGGAAACGAACCGTCGGCCGGAGTGAGTCGGGGGATTATTGTTGACATCGATAAAGCAGCTTCGGCCATTCGCAAGACCCTGGATCAAGCAGAAGCAAAGTCCGGAGTAAAAATTAGTAGTGTAATTGTTGGCTTGCCAGCGGATCTGGTTAGCATTGACCGCTGTTCTGGCATGATTAGTCTTTCAGACAGTACGCAGGAAATTGGCAACCGGGAAATTATGGATGTTGCGCAGGCTGCGATTTCAAACAACCTACCACAGGAACGGGAAGTCATCAACCTGCTACCGGAAGAATTTAAGATTGATGACTTTGATGATATTTCTGATCCTCGGGGTATGGTTGGTTCCCGACTTGAATTAACCGGGCGGCTAATTACCGGACCAAAGACGATCATTCACAACGTGCGCAAGGCCGTTGCCAATGCTGGAGTAACAATTGATCAGCTGGTGGTTGGCGCGGAAGCAGAAGGAAAGACAGTCCTTTCTGACTCAGAGCAAGACTTTGGAACGATTTTGATGGACTTGGGTGGCGGACAATCGACGGCAGCTGTCATTCATGATCACGAATTAAAATACATTGACGTTGATCACGAAGGTGGGCAATACATCACGAAGGATATTTCCTCCGTTTTAAACATCTCCTTAGCAGATGCGGATAGCATCAAACGAGAATACGGAATTGCTGACGCTCAGTACGCAGTGGTTGATAACGAGTTTTCCATTGAAGTTGTCGGTCAGAGCCAACCCCGTAAGATCAACGAAAAACTGCTGGCCGAAATCATTGAGGCTCGGTTAGATCAAATCCTGGGTCGATTGAAAGATAAGTTAACGGCGGTCAACGCACTGGGAATGCCCGGGGGGATTGTTTTAACCGGAGGGGTGGCTTCCATGCCTAAGATTGCAGAACTAGCTGCCAACACCTTTGGGATGAACGTGCGGGTGTACGTTCCGGATAAAATGGGCTTACGCCATTCCTCGTTTGCGTTAGGGTTAGCCTTGGTTAACTATGCGATCGAAATGAGCGACGTGGAACGGGTCATTTACGACATCTTTGCAACCAATCACACTGCATCAGCCGCTAACTTAGAGCCAGAACCAGAGCAGGATCCTGACCAATACCAGGAAGACGCTCCTGTCACTGACGAGGGAAACGATTCCTCCTTCTTTTCGCGGCGCAGTCAAGGGCAGCAACAAAAGAAACGCAAAAAGAACGGCTTTAACTTCTCTTTGAAAAATTTCTTTGAATAACCACGGAGGGTAGAGATTATGGATTACGCAATGGATCAAAACACAGGAACGGGTGCTAACATTAAGGTCATCGGAGTCGGTGGCGGTGGTGGCAATGCCGTTAACCGAATGATTGAAGACGGAGTGCAAGGGGTTGAATTTATCGCCGCAAACACCGATTTACAGGCCTTAGACGCTTCTAAAGCAGAAACAAAAATTAACTTAGGACCCAAACTGACCAAGGGACTAGGAGCCGGTTCGAACCCAGAGGTTGGAGCAAAGGCTGCCGAAGAAAGCCAAGAAGACATTACCAACGCCTTAAAGGGTGCTGACATGGTCTTTGTGACTGCCGGTATGGGTGGTGGAACTGGAAACGGGGCCGCTCCCATTATCGCAAAGATTGCGAAGCAAGCAGGGGCTTTGACGGTGGCCGTGGTTACCCGACCATTTACCTTTGAAGGGCCAGCCCGTTCTCATAACGCAAGCGAAGGATTAGCTGCTTTGAAGCAAAACGTTGACACAATGGTGGTCATTTCTAATAACCAAGTGCTTGAAATGGCCGACAAGAAAACGTCCTTCTTAGGAGCCTTACACGACGCCGATAACGTGTTGCGGCAAGGGGTGCAAGGAATTTCAGACTTGATTACACGTCCTGGATACGTGAACTTGGACTTTGCGGACGTGACGACCATTATGAAGGACAAGGGAACCGCTTTGATGGGCGTGGGCTCTGCTAGCGGTGAAAACCGAGCTCCCGAAGCCACCAAAAAGGCCATTAATTCGCCATTATTGGAGGTTTCCATTGATGGTGCTAAACAAGTGCTGTTGAACATTACTGGGGGACCTGATCTTGGAATTTTTGAAGCCCAGGATGCTGCAAATATCATTCGGGATGCTACTTCTGATGATACGAATATCATCTTTGGAACCTCAATTGATGAGGGCATGGGTGATGAAATTCGGGTTTCTGTGATTGCAACGGGTATCGATGATGACTCTAATGACATTACGGACGTCCAAAACATTCAAAGTGCTACTCGTTCGAGTGAAAACGTAGTTCACCCAGATCAGGGAAGCCAAGTAGTGCAACCGAATCCAAGTGCAACTCCGAACCCAGAAGCACAACAACAACGCGCAGAACCAGACCAACGGTTCCAAAACGTGGAAAAACAAGAATTTGAACCATTTAACGCTGGGAATCAATCAGATGATGACCAGCAAAACGATGACATTCCACCATTTAACTTTAAATACCGGAATCAATAATTAAAAAAAGGGGGAGTTAGACATGGCAAAGGGATTTTTTAACAGTTTGTTTGGCGTTGATGAGGAAGAAACCGTTGATAACTATCCTCAAGAGCCAGCAGCTACCACGCCGGCGGTCAAAAAGAACCCACGAAAGGTGCTCTCTATGAATGATAATCGGATTCCAGACAGTAAAATTAACATCGTCGAACCCCGAATTTTTGCAGATGCTAAAAACATCGCGAATAAATTAATCAACGGAGATGCGGTGCTAGTTCGAATGGAAAACGTTGACAGCACCACGATTCGACGGATTGTGGACTTTATTACAGGAACCCTCTACGCTATCGAAGGGAACTTGCAACAGATTGACGAAAAGGTCTACCTATGTACCCCCCAAAACTACGTGGTGAACGGGGACGTCAAGGGTCAGTTTTATGATCGGTCGGAGAAAAACTAATGGCCGGTTTAATTAATTTAATCGCAGTAACCTTGGATTATTTGATTGATATCTATAGTTACCTGATCGTGGCGTGGGCCTTACTAACTTGGTTACCAGGCGCAAGCCAGTCGAAACTGGGGCAGTTGATTAATCGCATTGTAGAGCCATTTATATCTTACTTTAACTTTGCTCGCATCGGCATGATTGGTTTTGGCCCGGTACTCGCAATCTTGGCGCTCTGGTTTATCAAAATTGGAATCAATGGGATCGCCAACTTCCTGATTGGGTTGGTGGGTTAACATGGGACTCTCTGAGAACGTTACGCAACATTTTCGTTCAAGTGAGCTACCGTTTCTCCGGCAGGCCAGTGACTGGATTGAGCAGGCGGCAACCGAGTATCGACCGATTCTAACCGAGTTTTTAAACGCGCGGGAACGTTATTTGCTAGAAACGTTGGTGAACCGCCAACCAGACTTGCGATTGCAAAGTAACGGAGGATATCCGCAAGCGGAAATGCAACGGGGGTTAGTCTTTCCCGATTATTTTACGCCGATGGATCAGGATTTTGAACTGGCCCTGTTAGAGATTAACTACCCGGAAAAGTTTGCCACTTTACAACACCGTCAGGTGCTTGGCTCCTTAATGGGGAGCGGGATTGAGCGCAATGTGCTTGGTGATATCATTAGCGATGGCAACCGGTGGCAATTAATTACGAAGCAAGAAATTGCCCCATTTTTGCGACAAACGGTGACGGAGATGGGACGAACTAAAGTCACGTTAGCACCCCAACCATTCACGAATTTGTTACAAGTGCAAGATAATGCTCAAGCGGTACACACGACGTTACCATCGTTACGACTGGACGTTGTGATTGCAACCCTCTTTCGGGTTTCGCGGGCAGTGGCAAAGGAACTTGTGACCCGAGGGAAGGTTCGATTAAACTGGTTTACCTACGAAAAACCAGATTACGAATTAGCCATTCACGACCTGGTATCTGTCCGGGGATTTGGTAGAATAAAATTAAACGAAAATGATGGCTTTTCCAAAAAAGGAAAAATTAAAGCAGAGTTTGATGTGATAAAAAATAAGTGATGGAGGCTTACCATGGTACTTTCTGCAGAAGACATTCACAACAAAAAATTTGGCACCAAGATGCGGGGTTACAACATTGACGAGGTTAATGATTTTTTGGAACAAATTACCAAAGATTATCAAATCTTGCACGATGACAATGCCTCGTTAAAGAAAGATTTAGACGAAGCAAAGCGCAAACTGAATCACTACGATGACTTAAACGGGTCATTGAGCCAGTCCATCTTGGTCGCCCAAGAAGCTGCTGACAACGTGAAAAAGGCGGCAGATGCCAGTGCAGAAAAGACCATGAAGGAAGCGCAAGACAAGGCCAACCAACTGCTGATGGAAGCAACGCACACGGCTCAAGATCAGGTCGCAGCCGGTAAGAAGCAAGCAGCTGTGATTGCCCTGAGTACCGACGATTTTCGCATGCAACTGCAACGATTCCAAAAGAAGATGGTGGCAATGTTGGAAAGTCAACTTCAGTATGCCAACAGCTCAGACTGGTCGGAATTACTAGAGGGCGCCGACTATCGCAACTTCCCGGAAATGAAGTCCTTAGTTGCAGGCCTTGACAATTCGGATCATGAGAGAGTAAACTCTGAAAGTAATCAACCACTGTCGTCTGACAAGTATGCGGAACCAACCGTCCGCTTCTACCCAGATGGACAGGTTGAAATTTTATAATAAAGACAGCAAGCCAGTCTGTAAATATCACAGCGAAACGGGGAGGGTGGAAGCCCGTTGGTCACTTTTAGATTGGTAGATCACTTTATGATTATCACGTTTATAACGAAAAATGAGAGGATTGTGCGCAATCCTGAATTTTGGGTGGTACCACGACGACTTCGTCCCGATTGAGACGGAGTTTTTTTGTACATTAAAGGAGGAAATGCGATGCGGATCAAAGACACCCTGAACCTGGGTAAGACCAAGTTCAAAATGCGCGGGAACCTACCGGTCAAAGAGCTCGAACGCGAGCAACTGTGGGAAACCAACCAACTGTACCAACAACGCCAACGCCTAAACGAAGGAAAGCCTGCGTTTGTGCTTCACGATGGGCCTCCCTATGCCAACGGTGACATTCACATGGGACACGCGATGAACAAGATTACCAAGGACTTCATCGTGCGTTACAAGTCTATGAACGGTTTTCGGGCTCCCTTTGTCCCCGGTTGGGATACCCACGGCTTACCAATTGAACAACAACTGAAAAAAGCCGGCTATGACCGTAAAAAGATGTCGACGAACGAATTTAGAAAGCTTTGTCATGACTATGCTTTAAAGCAGGTCGACCGGCAACGGACCGAATTTAAACGGCTCGGAGTTCAAGGGGATTGGGATCATCCCTACCTAACCCTCTTACCTGAATACGAAGCAGCTGAAGTACGAGTCTTTGGCAAGATGGCCGAAAAGGGATTGATTTACAAGGGTCTGAAACCCGTCATCTGGTCCTGGTCATCTGAATCAGCTCTCGCTGAAGCCGAAGTGGAATATCACGACGTTGAATCACCATCGGCTTTCTACGCCGAAAAAGTGGTTGATGGCAAAGGCGTCTTAGACAATGACAACACCTACATGGTGGTCTGGACGACGACCCCGTGGACGATTCCCGCTTCAGAAGGAATCACGGTGGCTCCAGACTTCGATTACGTCGTGGTGAAACATGACGACGATCAGAAACAATACGTCTTGGCGGCGGAATTATTAGATGCCGATGCTGAACTGTTTGGCTGGCATGACGTTCAAATCGTTAAACACGTCCAAGGGAAAGACTTAGACCGCGTTTTGGCCGAACATCCCTTCACACCGGACCGTAAGTTAGTCACAATGTTGGGTGACTTTGTAACCGCCGACGCCGGAACCGGACTGGTGCACACTGCGCCTGGTTACGGGGAAGATGACTACAACATCGGAAAGCAATACGACTTACCAATCTTTGCCCCCGTTGATAACAAGGGGTACCTGACCGAAGAAGCGGGTCCAGACTTTGCGGGGGTCTTCTACGAAGATGCGAACCAAATTGCCTTGGACAAGTTGAAGGAGCAAGGGCAGTTACTACACTACATGCCATACGAACACAGTTATCCGTTTGACTGGCGGACCAAGAAGCCGGTCATCTACCGGGCAACGCCCCAGTGGTTTGCTTCTGTAACGAAGATTCGGCAACAAATCCTGGATGCCATTGACACGGTTAGTTTCAATCCCGAGTGGGGACAACAACGGCTCCACAACATGATTCGGGACCGGGGCGACTGGGTCATTTCCCGGCAACGGGTTTGGGGTGTGCCACTCCCGATCTTCTATGCTGAAGACGGGACGGCCATCATGACGCCGGAAACAATCAACCACGTGGCCGACTTGTTTGCGAAGTATGGTTCCGACGTCTGGTTCGAACGCGATGCCAAGGACTTGTTACCAGCTGGCTTTACCAGTGAACACTCCCCGAATGGGGAATTCACCAAGGAAACCGACATCATGGATGTTTGGTTTGACTCTGGTTCCTCGCACCAAGGGGTCTTAGCCGAACGACCAGAATTAACTTACCCAGCTGATCTGTACCTCGAAGGTTCTGACCAGTACCGGGGTTGGTTCAACTCGAGTCTGATTACCAGTGTGGCTACGGCCGGCATTTCACCATACAAGAACTTGCTGTCGCAAGGCTTTACCTTAGACGGAAATGGTCACAAGATGAGCAAGTCGCTTGGAAACACGATTGCGCCTGCTGACGTTATCAAGCAGATGGGAGCAGACATCGTGCGGCTCTGGGTTACGAGTGTGGATACCTCGGCTGACGTTCGGGTTTCGATGGAAAACTTCAAGACGGTGGGAGACAGCTACAAGAAGATTCGGAACACGGTGCGGTACCTGTTAGCGAACACCAGTGACTTTGATCCCGAAACGAACGCGGTCGCTTACAACGACTTACCGTCCGTGGACCAATACATGGTAATTAAGTTAAACGACCTAATCCAGAATGTGAAGGACGCTTACGACCGGTATGATTTCATGACGATCAACAAGCAGTTAATGCACTTCATCACGGTTGATTTATCCGCCTTCTACCTGGACTTTGCTAAGGACATCTTGTACATCGATGCCGAAGACGGAGCCCGGCGGCGGGCCATGCAGACCGTGCTGTACCAAGCCTTAGTGGCCTTAACCAAGTTACTGACGCCCATCATTCCGCACACGACCGAAGAAATTTGGCAGTTCTGTCACGAACCAGAAGAATTCGTGCAGTTAGCCGAAATGCCAACGGTGACGCACTTTGACAACGAAGCAGAGATCCGGACGGAATGGGATCAATTCATGCAACTCCGCAAGGACGTCTTAAAGGCGATGGAAGATGCTCGCAATGACAAGATCATCGGAAAACCTTCCGAAGCCAAGTTAATCCTGTACGTAACGCCCCAGCTGAAGGATCTCTTAACCAAGTTAAATGTGGACTTGGCGCAAATTTTGATGGTTTCGCAACTGGAAATCAAACCAATTGAAGCCGCCGAAGACGATGTTTCGACCTTTGGTGACGACCTTGCCATTGAAGTGGAACACGCCGATGGCAAGACCTGTGAACGGTGCCGGTTGATTAAAACCGACGTTGGTAGTGATCCGGACTACCCAGGATTCTGTGCCCGGTGTGCTAAATTAGTCAGAGACCAGTTCCCCGAAACAGCAGAAACTGGCTTTGACGCCTAAGTAAATAAATTAAAAGTCGAGATGTTAGTCTCGGCTTTTGTTATGATGAGATTAGGACAGCTACACAGTAAAGGAGGCACCGCGATGGAAGGTAAGATTAAGCAGTATGATCGGAGTCGGGGATTTGGGTACCTAACCACGACTGACGGAGAAGAGATTTTTATGCACATCACGGGGATCATTGAGGGCAATCCGAAGCTAATTCAAGCCGGCGATCCGGTGGAATTCGTGATTTCCCCAGGGAAAAACGGACCTCAAGCAGCTAAGATTCGGCTCGCCCGGTAAAGACAACCCCGAATCGGAGTCAGGACAAGGAAAAGGTGGAGAAACGACATGGCAGACAAAGATTTGAAGGAAACCGAAATTAAGCGTGAACTGAAGTACGACGGCGAAATTATCCGGGTAGAACAGGAAACGGTGCGTCTGGCGAACGGTGAAACCGCGCACCGGGACGTGGTGCACCATGCTCCCGCAGTCGGAATGTTGGTTATCACAGCGGATGACAAGATTGTGTTGGAAAAGCAGTGGCGCGAACCAGCCAAGGCGGTTTTAGTGGAAATTCCTGCTGGAAAGCTCGACGACCGCGATCAAGGTAATGAAATTCACGCCGTTCAACGGGAACTGAACGAAGAGATTCGCTACCATGCCGACCGGATTGAACCGTTGTACTCGTTCTATTCGTCCTGTGGGTTTACCGACGAATACATGTACCTCTACCTCGTCACTGATTTGACGCCGGTCACCGACCAGCTACCGCGCGATGACGGTGAGTTTTTGGAAATTGGCGAGTACAGCTTACAAGAAGCGCACGCAATGGTTCAAGACGGGACCATCA
The DNA here is from genome assembly GCF_024029435.1 of Fructilactobacillus hinvesii. NCBI lineage: Bacteria > Bacillati > Bacillota > Bacilli > Lactobacillales > Lactobacillaceae > Fructilactobacillus > Fructilactobacillus hinvesii. Next base: position 776,028 of record NZ_CP097118.1, read on the forward strand.
AGGACGCCAAAACGATTATGGCAATTCAAGCCTGGGAATTAATGAAAAAGTAGGGTAACAAGATGGATGAGAGACAACGAACGACCGGGGATCAGGAACCAGAAATGACCCGGCAGGCGTTTCGTCGCCAGCAGCAACAAACCCGGCGGAACCGCTTCGGGCGTCAACCAGATCAAGACGAACCGCGGGACCCGCAGGGGCTAGGGCGGAGTACTTCGGATCAGGACCCAGAATCCCGGCACCGCCGCTTCGCGCATAAACTGGATTTTGTGATTATCATCTTGGTGATCCTAATCATTGCGGTGCTTTGCGTGATGCGCTTTGTGGACTAAACTAACTAATAATGGAGTAGAAATTAATGAAAACGTTTGGAATTATTTGTGCAATGGACGAAGAAATCAAGGAACTCAAGGAGTCCCTAGAAAACGAACAGACCACCACGGTCGGGGCGGTGGACTTTTACACCGGTGAGATTAGTGGGCAACGGGTGATCCTCGTAAAATCCGGCATTGGAAAAGTCGAAGCCGGGATCACGGCCGCTTTACTGATGACGAATTTTTCAGTCGACGTCCTGATTCACTCAGGCGCTGCCGCTGGAATCGGAAAGGGACTACAGGTCGGAGACATTGTAATTTCAACCGAAACGGCGTACCACGACGTGGACTGTACCGCGGACGGCGAGGTCTACGGACAGCTACCGAACCAACCCGCTCGCTTCCCGGCTTCTAAGACCTGGGGCGACCGGATTGCCACTGCTTCAGCTGATCAAGGCCTGAACGTGCACCATGGGTTGATTGTGACTGGCGACCAATTTATTGCCGGAAAAGACATGATTGCGACCATCTTGAAGCACTTCCCGGATGCCTTAGCCGGAGAAATGGAAGGAGCCGCGGTTGGTCAGGTTGCCCACCAGTTTGACGTTCCGTACGTGGTGGTCAGAGCGATGTCTGATACCGGTGACGAAAACGCCAGCCAGAGCTTTGAAGAGTTTGTAGTCGCTGCTGGGCGGCAATCGGCTGAAATGTTACTCCGGTTGTTTGCCAACGCGAACGTCGCGTAAGGGGGAGTGGGCGATGAGCGAAATTTATTTAGATCACGCGGCGACGACGCCGATTTCTGCGCCCGTTCTCGCCGAACTAACGAAACAATACCAAAAGACGTTTGGTAATCCGTCAACGCTGTATCAACTGGGACGGGCTGCTAACCAGGTGTTGGAAGCTAGTAGGCACGTAATGGCTGCCAGCATCAACGCTCAGGATAGCGAGATTGTCTTTACCAGTGGCGGCACCGAAAGCGACAACACCGCCATCATTCGAACGGCGGAAGCGCGGCAAGATCTGGGGAAGCACTTGATTACCACAGCGATTGAACACGAAGCGGTTTTAAAACCGATGCACTACCTGGAACAACACGGCTACCGGGTAACCTATCTTCCCGTTGACGAACACGGAACGATTCGGATGGCCGACTTGGAAGCCGCGCTTGACGATGAAACCACGTTAGTCTCAATCATGAGTGTCAATAACGAAGTCGGCAGTATGATGCCAATCCATGAGATTGGGGAATTACTCCAAGATCACCAAGCCTGGTTCCACACGGATGCCGTGCAGGCTTATGGCTTAGAAGATATCGACGTGGAACGCGACCACATTGACTTGCTGTCGACGTCCGCGCACAAACTGTACGGACCCAAATTACTGGGCTTCCTCTACCGACGAGCTGACCTGAAGTTTCCGAGTTACATCATGGGCGGCGACCAGGAAGACAAGCGCCGGGCTGGAACCCAGAACGTGCCGGCAATTGCGGGCTTTGCGACGGCGGTTCAACAACTGCCGAGTGCCAAGAAGCAGGAGCTGCGGGAGCGGTTCCGTGGTTTTCGCGACCAAATCCTGACCAGGTTTGCTGATCAGGAGATTACGGTCTATGTCAACGGACCCGAAGCGGGGGCGGGATCACCCCACGTCCTGAATCTCTGGTTCCCCGGGACGTCAACCTATGTCTTACAAAACAATCTTGATCTCGATGGCATCGCGGTTTCGGGTGGTTCTGCCTGCACCGCCGGGAATCTGGAACCATCGCACGTTTTAACCGCGATGTTTGGCAAAGACAGTCCGCGGTTGAACGAATCAATCCGGGTGAGCTTTGGAAAGTACACGACGGCCGCTGAGATTGACCAGTTCGTAACGACAACCAGTAAGATTATTCATAGACTAGCAGAACGGAGGCGCCACTAATGTCATTTGCAGATCAAGTCCACTTAGACGGAGACAGCGCCACCTACCGGGTTAATCCGGCGGTCAAACGCTACACGCTGAGTGATTTAAACTTTAAACAGACCAAGCTGGGCAACTACGAGTTAACCCAGTCGCTAAATCCGATGAACCCGAAGGCGAACGTGCAGGTTAAACTAAGCATTAACGCCGACTTAACCCAGTTGAAGCTGGCCATTTTGACTGGTTCGGGACTCAAAACAGTCGACATCTTTACGGGCGATCAGTTTGCCGAAGAACGCGAACAGTACCAATTCCTGATGCAAAATTTGGTGATTCGGCAGGTCTTAACTAAAAACTAGCCGGGTGTGCCGAACGCTTGCCAAGCCCAGTTTGGATAGCGTATCATTATTAGTACTGGAATTACGACCTTCAATCGTAGATTCTAAATCTATTAGGATGATGGTGATATTATGCAAGATAACAGTCAAACTCGGGTCGTCGTCGGCATGAGCGGTGGCGTGGACTCTTCGGTCGCAGCGTACCTTTTGAAACAGCAGGGTTATGACGTGGTCGGAGTTTTCATGAAAAACTGGGACGATACCGATGAAAACGGAGTTTGTACCGCGACGGAAGACTTTAAGGACGTGGCTCACGTGGCCAACCAACTGGGGATTCCATACTACTCCGTGAACTTTGAAAAGGAATACTGGGACCGGGTCTTTAAGTACTTCTTAGCTGAATACAAACGGGGTCGGACGCCGAACCCGGACGTGATTTGTAACACGGAAATTAAGTACAAGGCTTTCTTGGAGTACGCAATGGATCTGGGAGCGGACTACATCGCCATGGGTCACTATGCCCAACTGAAACGGGATGAAAATGGCAAGAACCACTTGATTCGGTCGACCGACCTCAACAAGGACCAAACCTACTTCTTGAGTCAGTTGTCAGCGGACCAATTAGACCGGGTAATGTTCCCAGTTGGAGGCATGACCAAGCCCGAAGTCCGGCAAATTGCGCACGACGCGAACCTCTACGTGGCGGACAAGAAGGACTCGATGGGGGTTTGTTTCATTGGACCCAATAACTTTGATAACTTCTTGAGTCAATACTTACCGGCGCAACCAGGAAAGATGATGACGCTCGATGGTGAAGTTAAGGGTGAGCACTCCGGCTTGATGTACTACACGATTGGGCAACGCCGTGGTCTTGGAATTGGAGGCGACGGTCAGGACAACCGGCCGTGGTTTGTGATTGGGAAGGACCTCGAAAAGAACGTCCTCTACGTGGGCAAGGGCTACGAAAACCCATACCTGTATGCTGACTACCTGACGGCCTCGGATCTTTCGTTTGTGGACGGCAACACCCGTGGACAAACTTTCCACTGTACCGCGAAGTTCCGGTACCGACAAAAAGATGTCGCCGTGACGGTTCAGATTGACGATGATCAAAACCACGTCAAGGTTACCTTTGAGGAACCCGCTCGCGCCGTTACTCCCGGTCAAGCCGTCGTCTTTTACGACGGAGCTGAGTGTCTTGGGGTAGCAACCATTGATGCTGCTTATAAAAATGAAGAGAAATTACAATATGTTTAAGAAAGCGTTAATTCGCGTTTAATCCCTTTATTTTGCGCTAAGAACGTGGGACAATATTCACACTAGGAAGGGAGGAATGAACCCGATGGCTCGAGAAAAAGATACCACTGAATACAAGAGCGTCACGATGCGAATTCCGCAAGATCTTTACGACGATTACAAAAAAGTCCTTGAGAAAAAGGGTGCCATTGTGACCTATGACATTCGTAACTATATGCGTGCCGTAGTTGCGAAGGATAAAGAAGAAAATTAAATATTATAATATTTTAAAACCCTACTGATAAAATTACACTTTTATCAGTAGGGTTTTAAAATATATAAATTCATTATATTATTTAATTAGCTATTAAAAATCATTTCATATAGAAAGCGCTTATTTTATGGAGATAATTGCATTTATATTGTTTATTTTAATTTTTTTGATTATTTTTTATATTTTAAAATATGATATTTTTGATTATTTCTTTAATGCTTTTTATTATAAGCATGCAACTAGAATGTCAGAACTTTCTAATTCATGTTTGATAAATATATGTGGAATTATTTTGACTGTTTTATTGTTTTTTGGGGGGGTTTGTTCAACATTTATTTTTTTAGGAATAATTAACTATATATCTTCTATTAATTCTCAATTTTATAAATTTATTAATGAGAACAGTATTTATTCTTTTTCTATTTTAATTTTTTTAACTATTTTTCCTCTATTTTTTTTATATTGGAAACTATTAGAATATCTTATAAATAAAAATAACATTAATAAGTACAATAAAAATAACATTGAATCAATACTAGATCTTTCAAAAAATTTGAGCCAAGCTACGTGGTTTTTAATAAGTGGAATATTTCTTTTAATAAAGAATCTTAATGTTAAAAATATTGATGATTCATCTTACGTTTTACTCCTTTTTTTAATTCCATTGCTTTTTGTTCAAATATTTTTTAATTCTAATTTTAAGAATAAATTTTAAGAATAAATGTATAAGTCATTAGAATATATTTAGTAAATATTTTATGTAGACACCTTAAATAAAATTTTTATAAAAATGCCATCTTAATTATTTCGAATGGTCCCAAAACTCAATGTTAGATCAGTAATTCTGAAATTTTAACGTCCGATTACTAACTTACTCTTTTGCGTCTCCCCCTTGAAACTGGCATAATAGCAGTAGATTATAAACGAGGATGAAGACCATGAAATTATACTTTGTGCGCCACGGAAAAACCGAATGGAACCTAGAGAGTCGCTACCAGGGAGCCGGTGGAGACTCCGAATTACTGCCAGAAAGCTATCAGGAAATGAAGCTGGTGGGGAATTATCTAAAAGATATTCCCTTTGCGCACGTGTACGCCAGCCCGATTAAGCGCGCTCGGATTACGGCTGCGGTGATTAATGATGAACTGCGGCATCCGATGTCGTTGAGTTTGGATAATCGCCTCGAAGAGTTTCGGCTTGGTAAATTTGAAGGCATGAAGTTTACGGACGCGGAAGCCCAATATCCAGAGACCTTTAACGATTTTCGCAATCATCCGGACCAGTACGATCCGACTCCAATTGGGGGAGAATCGTTTCTAGATTTAATTAAGCGGATGCGAAGCAAGATTAGTGAGATTACTGCTAATTTTAATGGTGATGACGAGATTTTAATTGTCAGTCACGGAGCCGCCTTGAACGCTTTGATTAACTCGTTACTGGGCATTCCATTAAAAGATTTACGAAAACGGGGTGGCTTGGCAAATACCAGTACCACGATTTTAGAAACCAACGACCATGGTCAGAGTTTTAAATTACTGGATTGGAACGACACCAGCTACTTGGAGCACCCGGTGCGGGATTCAGATTTAGTGTAGGAGGAGCACAATGGCAGAACATTCAGACGCAGAAGCAGACGAAAAACAGGAGCGGGCCGCCGCCACGTTGCACCAATTAATTACAGACATTGATGAACATCCTAACGACTACCGGCCCTACTACGACCTCAGTGCCTTTTTGATTGAACTCAAGAGTTACACGCAGGCCGAAGAACTATTGATGAAGGCCCTCGGTTTATTTGCGGACCGGAGTCAAAAGGCGAAGAACACGTTGACCTATGGACTGGGGAACGTCTACTACGCGGCTGGGGAATTTACGAAGGCGATTCAACAATTTCAACAGGTCAAGGACCCCGTTTTGAAGCAGGATGCGTACATTATGTTAGGGCAAAGTTACTATGGCGAAAAGAACTACGGAAAGGCGTTGGCCTTTTTGATTACCGCCCACGACAAAGCTAAGCAGGACCCCGAACTGAATCGTTTAATTGGTGATTGTTTACTGGCGAGTGGCGACTTAAATTCTGCCGCTGATTTTTACCAGCAGACGCTAAACGCTAATCCAGACGATGCGGCCGCTCACTTTAACTTGGGTGTGATTGAACTAAGTAACGGACATCGGGATCAAGCGGAACCCGAGTTTGAAAAGTCCCGCCAGCTGGATGAAAAGTACTTTATGACCCATCGGGAACGCATTGCAGACATTGAAAAAGTACTGCGCAAGCAGCAAAAGGAGTAGAGGCCGGTGGTACAGTCAATTAGTCTTTTTGACGACCCAACTGCAGAACAACCAGAAACCGCGCAACTAACGGGAAAAGTGGCGACCACTTTTTTTGAAGGCAACGACAGTTTTTACAAGGTCTTGCTGGTCCAGGTGGAGGAGCATAACTTTGAGTGGAATGAATCAGAAATTGTGGTGACCGGGAACTTCGCGGAAATTAACGATGAACTTAGTTACCGCTTTTTTGGTCGGGTTGTAGACCACCCGAAGTACGGCAAGCAGTTTCAGGCCACCAATTACGAACGGGTGGCGCAGACGTCCAAAGCAGGATTGGTGAAGTATCTTTCGGGAAGTGACTTTCCGGGAATTGGTCCCAAGACGGCGGAAAAGGTCGTGGATCAACTCGGAACGGATCTGATTCCAAAGATTTTAAAGGATCCGAAAGCACTGAACGGTCTCAGATTGAAGCCGAAGCAACGGGATGTGATCACGCAGGGACTCCAGAAGAATAATGGAGCTGAACAGGTCATCGTTGGGTTAAACAGTTATGGCTTTGGAAGTTCACTGGCTGCTGCTATTTTTAAAAAGTACCGCGGACAAGCGCTCGAAGTGATTGAAAATGATCCGTACCGACTGGTCGAAGACGTGCAAAACATTAGTTTTAAGCGGGCGGATCAGATTGCGAATAAAGTCGGGATTGATTATAACAATCCGGGGCGGCTTCGTGCGGGACTGTTAACCACGTTGGACCGGTTATCAATCAGTAGTGGAAACACCTACTCGACAACCAAAGAAGTGATGAACGCCAGCTTCCAGATTTTGGATACCGATCCGAACCAGCAGATTGATGATGCCAAGCTGGCGGATGCCCTGAAACAATTGGTCAAGGATGGTAAAGTTCAGGTTGATCAAGATCGGATTTACTTGAAGACGCTCTTTCAAGACGAGTGGCAGATTGCCGAAAACGTTCATCGGATTTTACAGGCCGATGCGACGGAACCAGATAACGTCCAGAAGTTAATTAAGCAGGTCGAAAAAACGGCTCGGATTCATTACGACGAGTCACAGGTCCAGGCGATTCAAGCTGCTCTAACCGAACCGCTGTTTATCCTAACCGGAGGACCCGGAACCGGGAAAACCACCATCATCAACGGAATCGTGCAGGCCTATGCTGAAGCGCACGATTTATCACTCGATCCACGCGATTACAAGGGGGAAGATGATCCGTATCCCGTGTTGCTAGCTGCACCTACTGGACGGGCGGCGAAGAAAATGGGAGATGCGACGGATTTACCCGCCAGCACGATTCATCGCTTGCTGGGACTGAATGGCGACGACGATGAGGCAGAGGCCGGCAATGCTCTAGACGGGCGGCTGCTGATTATTGACGAAATGTCAATGGTGGATACAGAACTCTTTACGAAGTTACTCCGGGCGGTACCGACGGGAATGAAAGTGATTCTGGTGGGTGACCAGGACCAGTTGCCATCGGTGGGACCAGGCCAGGTCTTTTCAGATTTGATTCGGTCAGATTTAATTCCGACGATGAAGTTGAACCAGATTCACCGGCAGAGTGCCGATTCGACCATCATTGAACTGGCGCATCATCTCAAGGATGGTGTGTTACCTGATGATTTGCTGGCCCGGGAACCGGATCGCAGTTTCATTCGGTGCACGGTCCATCAGGTAGTGCCGGTACTCGAACAAATTATTACGAAAGCAAAAGAAAAGGGCTTTCAAGCGACTGATATCCAGGTTTTAGCTCCGATGTATCGGGGAGAAGTCGGAATTGACCACTTGAATCAAGCCGTTCAGGCGATTTTTAATCCCCCCAGTCCAGACCGAAAACAGGTGGAAACGGCCCGGGTTAGTCTGCGGATTGGCGATAAGGTCTTGCAACTAGTGAATGATCCGGAGAATAACGTTTTTAACGGGGACATGGGCAAGATTGTCGGGATTGAACAGGACCAAGATGGCAAGCAGTATCTGGATAAGCTGACAGTCGCCTTTGATCAAACTGAAGTGACGTACGTGCGCAAGGATTGGAATCAACTGACGCTGGCTTACTGTACCTCAATTCACAAGGCGCAGGGAAGTGAGTTTCCGATGGTGATTTTGCCGGTGGTCGCTCCGTATCGGCGGATGTTAGACCGGAACCTGCTCTATACCGCCGTAACGCGAGCCGCCAGCAAGTTAGTGATGGTTGGGGATGCCTCGGTCTTTGCCGAAGCATTGGAACGCGAGGCGAGTCGGCGCAAGACCGGGTTGCCAGATCGACTGCGCTCGGCGTTTAACGTCGATCAGGCTGACGCTGAATCCGTAGATGCAACGGAAACGACGGCAGCTGAAGGATTAGCCACGCCTGAAACGACCATTTTAACGATGCAGGCGATTGAACGGGAAGCCATTGATCCCATGATTGGGATGGAAGGCGTCACCCCTCATGATTTCATGGGTGCTAAACTTGAGTAAGTTGATTATAATTAAAGGTGAAGTCAATTTCTAAATTTGGAAAGGAACCAGCATTGTGACTACAAAACCACAGCCAGTTATTTTTGCCTTAAATTCCAACCGTCCGCTTGCCGAAAAGATTGCGCAAGTTAGTGGAATGCCGATCGGCAAGGCGACCATCAACCATTTTAGTGATGGCGAAATTAAAATTTCCATCGACGAGAGTGTCCGGGGCAAGGACGTCTACATTATTCAGTCGTTATCTAATCCCGTGAACACAAACTTCATGGAACTGATGATCATGATCGATGCCGTGCGGCGAACGAGTGCCCACACGATTAACGTGGTGATTCCGTACTACGGTTACTCGCGTTCAGATCGCAAAGCCCGCTCTAGAGAACCAATTACCGCTAAGTTGTTAGCCTCCATTTTACAGGCCAGTGGCATTAATCGGGTCATTACGCTTGATTTACACGCCGCTCAGATTCAGGGCTTCTTTGACATTCCCGTGGATCACTTGCTCCCTAGTCGCCTGATTAGTGATTATTTACATGACCAGCATTTAGATGAAAATGCCGTAGTAGTGGCACCTGATCATAACGGAGTGGCGCGGGCCCGCGTGGTTGCGGATCTATTGGACCTCCCAATTGCCATCGTGGACAACCGGGAACCAGATTCTTCCAATCACATTCCAGATTCTGTGATTGGATCGGTAGACGGAAAGAACGCGATTGTGATTGATGATTTGATTGTCACAGGGCGTAAAATGAAGGTTTCAGCGGAAGCTTTGAAGAAGGCCGGAGCTAACGACGTAATTGCGGTGGCGACCCACCCTGTGTTTGCAGATCGGATGCCGGTAGATTTGAGCGATCCCAACGTCTCGAAGGTCATCGTAACGGATTCAATTGTGATTCCTAATGCCGACCAACTGTCGAAGTTAACGGTGATCTCGGTTGGGGAATTGCTGGGGAATGCGTTAAAATTGATTCAGGAACACAAATCCACTCATCGTTTATTTAGAGGAGGAACTACGGATGGTATATAAAGCAAACGAACAACGTTATGACAACATGAAGGTCCGTCGGGCCGGTAATTCAGGTTTACAACTGCCTGCTTTGTCATTTGGAACGTGGCACAGTTTTGGTGACGATGCTAACTTCCAAGACAGTGAAAAGATTATGTTGGCCGCTTTTGACCGCGGGATTTTCAGCTTTGACTTAGCTAACAACTATGGTCCTGGTTCTGGGGCCGCTGAAAGAATGTTTGGTCAAGTATACCGGCGTGATTTAAAGCCGTACCGGGATGAATTAATTATTACGACCAAGGCGGGTTTCCACATGTGGCCCGGAGTTTACGGTAACTTTTCTTCGAAAAAGACGTTAGTAGCTGCTTTAGACCGCAGTTTACAACGGATGGGCTTGGATTACGTGGATATTTACTACAGCCACCGGTTTGATCCGAACACCCGCTTAGAAGAAACGGCCGAAGCCTTAGACAGCTTAGTTAGAGCTGGAAAGGCCCTCTACATCGGGATTTCTAACTATGATGGTCCCCAAACTGCTAAAATGATTCAACTGTTTAAGGAACTGCACACCCCATTTGTGGTGAACCAAAGTTCTTACAACATGTTGAACCGCGATCCCGAAAACGACGGAACTTTACAAACGTTGGCTGATCACCACGACGGATTAGTGGCTTATGGACCACTGGCCGAAGGATTACTGACGGACAAGTACCTGAACGGGATTCCCGATGACATTCACCTGCACTTTACGAACAGCTTTATCCTGGATAAAGGGGAAGCTGCAGCTGTAAAGAAGTTGAACCAGTTGAACGATTTAGCCAAGAACCGGAACCAAACGTTAGCCCAAATGGCCACTGCCTGGTTATTGCATGACCCAACGGTAACGAGTGTGGTTACGGGTGCTTCCAAGGTAGAACACTTAGAAGACAACTTGAAGGCCTTGGATAACTTGGACTTCACGACTGATGAATTGGCTGAAATTGACCGGATTGTTAAAGACTAATTAGATTTAGAACGCCTAGACTGAGCGCGTGCTTGGTACGGGCGTTTTTGTTTGGATCAAAAAAGAGGCTTGAATCTGAGGTGTACCCCATAAGTTAAAGTAAATATTTGTCGCAATTAGGCGGCTTGTTTCTGATATTTTATCGGCGACAAGCCGCCTAATTTTGTTTGAACGAGTTCTGTGTTGTAATAATTAATCCATTTTTTGATTTTTACAATTAATTCCTTAGAGGAATCGAAGTGTTCAAGATTACCAATTTCTACTTTTAATTTGTTGAAGAAACTCTCAATACAAGCCATTATCTAGGCAACAACTTCTCCGTGACATACTTTGCGTAATTTTAGCCTTTTTAAGCTCAATTCGCCATCGACGATGGCGATACTGCCAACCCTGATCAGTATGAAGCATCAGCTTATAACCGGTTTTAGGTAATTTAAGCCGAAGCTCTTCCAATGGTTTGATCGCAAATTTTAAATCAGGACTTTTATTTGCGATTGAATAAGTCAAAATTTGATTGTTATATAAATCCATAATTGGTTCTAGGTAAACTTTTTCTCCGTTTTTAACTTTAAATTCCGTTACATCTGAAACCATCTTTTGATATGGTCGATTACTATAAAAGCGACGATGTAATTTATTTTTAACGCGTTTTCCTTCGGGACCCTTAGAGGAGTCATATTTTTTAGTTTTTTTCGTGTATCCTATTCCAAAAATATTTAATTCATTCATTCATGATTCTTTTAACGCGTTTATGATTAATTTTTAGTTGATGCTCATTCTTCAAGATACCCGTAATCCGTAGGATTCCTAAGTGCTTATCTTCACTCCAAATCCGATAAATTAAGTCATTCAAGTTGATTTCTTCTGTACTATAATTTTTAAATTTACGTTTCCAATAACATAGGGTGTTCATATTGATTTGAACCACTTTTAAGATATCAACTAATCTAAATTCGGCCTCGAGTTGGCATAATACTTGTGCTTTTTGTCGATTGGTTGCTTCATCGAGGCGAGTAATTTTAACGCTTTATTTTTAATCCGAAGTTCTAAATTTTCTTGTTCTAATTGTCTAATTTTATTTTGTTCTGGAGTTAATTCTTGATGGTTTTTCTTTGGTTTTGTCATTTTGGGTTTCCGTCCTTTTTTTAAAGACAATAACCCATTTGGACCATTTTGGCGATATATTTTTTCCCATTGAGAAATTTGGAATAACCCAAGATATCCAAATTTTTCAGCTACCTGAGTATAAGATGCGTTGTTTCTGATTTTCCATTCAGTAAGTTTAATTCTAAATTCGGCATTTACTTTTGGTGGGTTAAACAATACATCTGAGCCGAAGGTTCTAAACCCATTAATCAACATGCTAAGTGCCATACGATGGAATCCATATTTTTCTCTTATATATTTACGGGACTTACTCCCATAGAAATATTCCACCATTGCTTCATACTTTATTTCTTTTGAAATTTTAGTCATAAAAATACCCCATAAGTTAAAGTTTTAACTTTAACTTATGGGGTATAGCTCAAATCCTAGTGGGACTCAAGCCTTCTTTGTTAAAAATCAAGTTATTTTTCGCTGTGCGTTGCTTTCTGCTTTGTAAATGCGTTATATTGGATGTCTAACAAAACAGCTTCGCCGCCGATTAAAAGCAACAGTCCCATCCAAAGGCTGGTATCAGTGGTAACCATCATGTAAATAGCATATCCCAAGTAAATGATGGGTAAAATGAAACCGAGAACAGGGAACTTAATCTGTCTAGATAATAACAATTGTAGCAAGATGATGACAATGATAACTAAAATCCACATAAAAATCTCCTTTGGTAGTGTGAGTTTAATTATAGCATAGCTAATCTAAAATTTAATTATTTTACGATAATTGTTAGTATTTAATTAACATTCATTTTAGAATATGGTTGCATTACTAATGCAGGTTCTGTAACTTCCCATTGATCTGAATTCGATGCCATTTCCGGTTCTTTTCAAAGAAAAACATAAAGAGGTAAAGACAGAAAATGCCTGTCATCATGCCAACCACAAAGAAAAAGGTCGGGACAAGCCAACCATTTAATTTGAATTGAGTGTGAGTGATAAGCATCAAGCCCCAACTAATTGAAAAAATAATTGCTAAAATAGTATTGATCTTTTTAAACTTCATTTGGCAAAAGTTGTAATAGTTTTTAAAGATGGAAATTCGATAGGCATCTCGATATTTCTTTAATTTACTTCTTGAATAATCATCAGCTCCAAAAAGATAAAAAATTTAAAATCCCAAATTGATAAGTAGAGTAATTTAGGATTGTTAGGATTCATAAAAAGAATAACTAACAATACGAAGGTTGAAATTAAAGTCAAAATACCAATGATAAAGATAATAATAAAACACAAGATATAGTTATAATGATAAAGCTGTTCTAAACTAATTGATTTTTTCATCAGTGCCTTCTTTATAATGAGAATAGTTTAATTAGATATTTGTAAAAACTAGGAGGTCTAGGAACATGGATATTAAAAAAGAAAGCACACGGGCAGATGGAGAAATGGCAGTACAGAAACGGGATTCGTTTACTAGTACCGATTTGAAAAGTTCATTATGGGAGGTTGTTGGCGATTTAATTGGGAATGAAAAATTACCAGAAGCTCATACGATTGCTGAATTGAATCGCCTGCTTAATTTAGACTAGAGTGGTATGAATTAAATCTAAAAATACCCACCAGCCGGGACATTTTGTCCCGTTCTGATGGGTATTTGTTTTTAAACGAACCTATTTTTGATTCGTGTTATTCATAATCAGCATGGGGAGAATCAACGGCCGGCGTTCCGTCTTTTCGTAGAGAAAGTTTGACAGTTCGTTCACAATTACTTTTTTAATCGTTTTTTCACTGGCGTTTTTATTGTTCATGGCGCGGCGAATGGTTCGAAAGACGAGCTTGCGTCCTTGATCCAACAGTTCACCGGATTCACGCATGTACACAAAACCACGTGAGAGCAGGTCGGGACCAGATTGAATTTCACGGTCCTTCAAGTTAATCGTAGCCACAACCACGACCAGACCTTCTTCGGAGAGGAGTTGGCGGTCCTTGATGACCTGTTCGTTAACGGTGTCAACTCCGTTTCCATCGATGTAGACGTCACCAGCCGCAAAGTTACCGGCCATCCGAGCGCTATCTTTTGTGAGCGCTAATACGTCACCGTTTCTGAGAATGAAACAGTGATCCTTGGGAATCCCACATTGTTCAGCGAGCCCCATGTGGATCTTTTGCATCCGGTATTCACCGTGAATCGGGACGAAAAACTTCGGTTTCATCAACCGAATCATCAACTTTTCTTCTTCTTGACCACCGTGCCCTGAGGTATGGATGTGGTTTTCGTAACCTTTGATAACCGTGGCTCCAGCTTCTTCGAGTTCATTAACCACCCGATTAACGCTTAACACGTTTCCGGGAATGGGGTTACTCGAAAGCACCACCGTATCGCCTGGTTCGATGGAAACCTGACGGTGGGTTCCGTTGGCAATCCGGGATAGGGCGGCCATTTGTTCTCCCTGCGAACCGGTACATAAAATCATGACCTTGTTAGCAGGCAGAGACTTCAGTTGGTTGGCGTCCACAAAGGCCTTATCAGGAACCTTGATGTAGCCCAATTCGCGTCCGTTCACCACGGCTGCTTCCATACTGCGGCCGAAGACGGCAATTTTTCGTCCGTTTTTATAGGCTGCATCGATAGCCGTCATAACCCGCGAAAGGTTTGAGGCAAAGGTCGCAAAGATAATTCGACCGTCAACTCGTTTAAAGATTTTCCGGACTGAATCACTAACGTAACGCTCGGACTTGGTCCAAATTGGCTTTTCAGCGTTGGTACTGTCAGCCATTAGGCACAGCACGCCTTCCTCACCGAGTTTGGCCATCGCCTGTAAATCGGGAGGGGTGTTTGTGACGGGTGTCAAGTCGAACTTGTAGTCTCCAGTTTCGACAATCACACCATCCGGAGTGTGCACGGCTACTCCTAAAGCGTCTGGAATGGAGTGAGTCGTCCGAAAGAACGAGACGCTGGTCTTCTTAAACTTTAAGACCGTCTTTTCATCAATGGCATGGAGTTCCGTTTGTTTTAACATCCCATGCTCTTCCAGTTTGCCCTTGATCATAGTCAGGGCGAGCGGACCGGCGTAGACCGGAACGTTAATGGCTTTTAAGATAAAGGGAATGCCCCCGATGTGGTCTTCGTGACCGTGGGTAATGACAAGGGCCTTAATCTTTGCTTGGTTTTCCACCAAATATTGATAATCAGGAATAACGTAATCAATCCCGAGTTGACTGCTTTCTGGAAACTTAATTCCAGCATCAATCAAGATAATTTCATCCTGAAATTGGACCCCGTAGGTATTCTTTCCAATTTCACCTAAACCACCAACGCCATAAATCGCCGTTTCGTTGTTTTTGACGTTTAGTTTACTCATTATTTATTAAACTCCGTAATTTTAAAATCTGGTTCTTGTTGTTCGAATTCAAGGTGCTTACCAGCTAGTGGTTGGATGAATTCAATGAGGTAATCAGTGTTTTTAGCAATCAAATCACGCACTTCAGCTTGCGTTTGGGCGTCTAAATAGAGCGCCTTCGTTGCTTCCCGTTTAGAGTTAGACTGTGGGTTTGGTTGGTATAATACTTTGTAAATCACAATTAGTACTCCTTTAATCATTTCATTATTTTTTGTGTCGAACTGTTCGTTGGTAGACCAACTCCTGCTTAAATTTTATCATAGATTGTGAATCAAGTATATATCGAGCGTTTTCTGGTAAAATGGGAGCAGGAATGTTGAACGAATGGAGAACGACTAATGAAGACGATAATTGAACTAGGCGTGGGAGTTTTAATTGCCCTGACGATTTACAACGTGTTGCACCACTTTTTGGTGACGTTGCCTAACCAACGCCACCAACAGACCGTCAAACAAGTGGTGGATCAGGAAGTGCGGGCCATGTTACAGCAGTTTCAAGTGACAACCGGGCCACTGAAACTGGGAGAACTGGACCATTCAGAAGTTTTAGACGGAGTGTGGGGTCGGGGAATCATGGTGTTTGAATACCGCTGTGCCCTTGAGAATAATCCGGGCGAAGAAGAAACTACGCAACTCCTAGCAAGCACCTTGGAAAAACAGGCGCGATCCGATGGTTATGTGACCCCTAGTGGTCGGTCGCGTTTGTTGGTGACCGATTGTTGGATTAATCAATCACAACTATCCTTTGATGTAGCCGATCTGGCTAATCGTGCCACCCAAGAATACGTGACTGATTTACATCGGTTAGATAACTAAAAAGAGTTTCCCCTTTGTTGCAATGGGGAAACTCTTTTTGTTACTCAATAAAAATTTCGTTTGGTTCCTGGGCAAATGGATCCTGTTTGTTGATGTGATCGTAAAAGAGGGTCCCATGTAGGTGGTCAATTTCGTGTTGAACGATGATTGCTGGGTAGTGTTTGAGCCGGACCTTGTGCTTTTCTCCGTCTAAATCTTGGTACTCAACGGTAATTCGGTCGGCACGGGGCACGTAACCCGGAATATCTTTGTCAACGGAAAGACATCCTTCTCCCACGGACAAAGCAGCTTGTTGCACCGAATTAGAAACAATCACGGGGTTCACCATGATAGCTTTAAAGGGAGATGCTTGTCCTTCTTCTTCCGGGGGAGTTAGTACGGCTGCCATCAACTTGGAAATGCCAACCTGGGGAGCGGCTAAGCCGACTCCAGCCCGTAGGTGATGTTTTTTACACTGTTCTTCGTCTTGACTGATTTCTAGGTATTCCATCATATTTTCTCCAAGCTCACGATCTGATTCGCTCAGAGGGAACTTGACCGGGGCGGCTTGCTGGCGCAAGACGGGGTTACCATCCCGGGTGATATCTTTCATTAAATACAAGGTAAGAGCCTCCATTTGTTGTGATAATTCGTATTTCATTATAGGCTAGCGAGCGCGTGCTTGCAAAATAAATCTTAGCGACCTTTTACGAAAAACTTTGCAAAATCTTAACTTAATGTTAGGTTATTACTATCTAAAAAAGGACATGTTGAACTAATCTTTAGGAGATGAGAAGAATGCAAGCTCCAATCTTAATTAAAGGCAATCCCACGCGGGTTCATCAACTGACAACGGCTTTAGCAATGATGGATCTACCGGTCACATTACTTTGTGAGGATCAAGATGAGAATGCAGAGCTCTTGGGGACTAGAGCCTGTCGTCATTTTCGCTTGGAAGCGTTGAAACCAGATGCCGATTTGAGTATGATTGATACCCTGATTTATTTGCCGGCACTAGATTTTTATGCGCAATCAGAAACGGATGCCACTAAGATTGCGCCGTTGCTAGCTCCAGAGATTGATGAACTCCGGACGATGACTAATGATGTGATGGAGCGCGCCTTTCAGGGGAAAATCATTGTGAATGCGCCCCACGACGAGGTCTTTTTGTACTTTTTAGCGTCCTTTTCCGGACTAGACGTTAATAAGTTGATGGGGGTTGGCAACGTTCCGGTGGGATTGATGTTACGGGAACAATTGATTGATAATTTTAAGGTATCTGACGAAGATGTGAATGTGAGCGCGTGTGGTTTAAACACCAATTGTGTCCTAGCGTGGAATCGCATTTACGTTGGCTCGTCTTCGCTCCTTTCCTACGTGGCTAGTCCGACTAACAACTATGACACGGACCTGATTGGTAAGGTGCAACAAACCGTAACGGATCCTCAGGTGGTGGTTAATCCGGTGCTGCAAATTCAAGCAATTGTAAAACTGTTGGCGTGTCTGACCGGCGCTGAATCCGCGGTGCACGCTGTTGTTAGCTTGGAAAAGAAGAGTGACCAAATTGCGCTCAACCAAATGCCGAAGTTGGTAAATTGCAGTGGCCTAGCTCATGAGTTGCCGTTCAAGTTAGCTGATGCTGAAGCTGACGAATTAGACTATAATTTGAACTGGTCAACAGAAATTATTGAACAGATTAAGAAGGAACGCCAACATGAAGAAGCGCACTAACGATATCTATAGCTATCCCATTGTGGAAGACTGGTCTAGAGCTGAACTACTCGAGGTGACGGAGTTTTTCAGAAACATCGAGCGGGCCTACGAACAACCACACGGGGTTCAGCGTGAACAACTAATGCAGAGTTACCAACGCTTTCAGGATATTAATCCGGCCCGGACAGAGCAAAACCAGTTGCGGCTCGAGTTTGAACGTAATTCCGGATTCGATATTTACCAGGTACTCAAGCAAGCGGGGTCCAATCCGAATGCCAAGTGGATTAAAATTGATTAGTTTGACGGTTTATTAATTAATGTGCTATGATTAATCGTAGTTTTAACAGCGAATAGAAGAGCATCAAACGATTTTGACATTGTTAATATGGAAGGCGGAGAGGCTGTGACGGTGTCACGGCTTTTTCTCTGGTGTGACGATTGACTTGAGTTGTTGGCTTTTTTACTGCTTTGAAGGAGGAACCACATTTGAAAACAAGAGATGATATTAGAAACATCGCCATTATTGCCCACGTTGACCACGGGAAGACGACCTTGGTGAACGAACTTCTAAAGCAATCCGATACTTTGGATGGCCACGAACAAATTCAAGACCGGGCCATGGACACGAACCCGATTGAACGGGAACGTGGAATTACGATTTTGTCAAAGAACACGGCCGTTAAGTACGATGGCAAGCAAATTAACATTTTGGATACGCCCGGACACGCCGATTTCGGTGGAGAAGTGGAACGGATCATGCGGATGGTTGATGGAGTGCTTCTGGTAGTTGATGCTGCTGAAGGAACGATGCCCCAAACGCGGTTCGTTTTGAAGAAGGCCTTAGACCAACACTTAACTCCAATCGTGGTAATCAACAAGGTTGATAAGCCCGGCGCTCGTCCGGATGAAGTGGTTGACGAAGTGTTAGACCTCTTTATCGAACTGGGTGCTGACGAAAGTCAATTGGATTTCCCAGTTGTGTACGCTTCCGCGATGAACGGAACTTCCAGTCTCGATTCAGACTTGGATACGCAAGAACACACAATGAAGCCAATCTTTGACACCATTTTGAACAACATTCCGGCTCCAATCGATAACTCAGACGATCCACTGCAATTCCAAGTTGCTATGTTGGATTACGATGACTTCGTTGGTCGAATTGGGATTGGTCGGGTCTTTCGAGGTAAGATCAAGGTCGGCGACAACGTGGTCGTAATGAAGCTGGACGGCTCCCAACAAAAATTCAGGGTAACTAAGATCATGGGATTTGTGGGCCTGAACAAAGTTGATATTACCGAAGCTAAAGCCGGAGACTTAATCGCAGTTTCTGGGATGGAAGACATTAACGTTGGGGAAACGGTGGTTGCTCCAGATGCTTTAGAACCACTTCCAATCTTGCGGATTGATGAACCAACGATGCAGATGACCTTTGGAACGAACACGTCTCCATTCGTCGGAAAAGACGGAAAGTTTGTGACTGCTCGGCAATTAATTGATCGACTCGAACGGGAATTACACACCGACGTTTCTTTGCGAGTGGAAGAAACTGACGATCCCGGTGCTTGGTTAGTATCTGGTCGTGGGGAACTCCACTTGTCAATCTTGATTGAAACTTTGCGGCGGGAAGGTTACGAATTACAAGTATCCCGTCCTGAAGTTATCTATAAAGACGTTGACGGTGTGAAGTGTGAACCATACGAATCTGTGCAAATTGATACGCCGGAAGAATACTCTGGTTCTATCATTGATACCCTTTCCCAACGTAAAGGGGAAATGCAGAACATGGAAAGTGCCGGTAACGGTCAAACTCGGTTGAGCTTCTTAGTTCCTTCGCGAGGATTGATTGGATACTCAACTCAGTTCCTATCATTAACCCACGGATACGGAATCATGAACCACAGTTTTGAGAAGTACGCTCCCGTAGTTAAAAACTGGGACCCCGGCCGTCGAAACGGTACTTTAGTTTCAATTAACTCTGGGAAGGTGACGACTTACGCCATCATGGCCATTCAGGATCGGGGGAAGATCTTTACTGATCCAGGAACGGAAGTTTACGAAGGAATGATTGTGGGAGAAAACTCCCGGGATAACGATATCTCTGTTAACATCACAAGAGGTCGGAACCAAACGAACGTCCGGGCCGCTGGTTCAGAAGATATTGCCAAAGTTAAGGCTCCTGTGCACTTGACGTTGGAAGAATCACTAGAATTCTTGAACAGTGATGAACTTTGTGAAGTAACGCCTGAACACGTTCGGCTTCGCAAACGGATCTTAAATACAAATGAACGGGAAAAAGCTGCCAAGAAGCAAAAGCATAACCGTTAATAAAACGAAAAAGAACACCATTCAATGGTGTTCTTTTTTGTGTGCAAAAGTGAATCTGAAATTATGGATGGTTTTCTTAATGAAACTGCGCTCGTTTATAGTACAATAAAAGTACTGAAATCAAAAAAGGAAGCCGGAGAACGAACGATGAAGAAGTTTTTTAAGGGACTAGATTGGTATTTATTTTTTCCATACTTGCTACTTTGTGGGATTGGAATTGTGATGGTCTATTCTTCTAGTGCGGGCATCGGACTGACCCACGGGGGTTTTGCCACCACCTATATGCATAAACAAATTGGTTTTGTCATTGTGGCGATGCTATTGATGTTTCTAATGTATCGCATCAACATTAGGTTTTTCCAACACATTTATACCATCATGGGTTTTAGTGTCCTACTGGTAATCTTACTGCTGGTCGTTTTTTTTATTAGTAAAAAAATTAACGGAGCAGCGGGATGGATTAGCCTGGGGCCAATCAACCTGCAACCGGCCGAGCTCTGTAAGTTTTACTTCATCATTTACTTCGCAAATCTTTTTAACAAGCGGTCGCGCTTCATCGCCCAGGAGGGTCTCTGGCGGGCAACGACTTATAACTGGAAACCGTTGCTATTGCCGGTTGCCATTTTAATCTTGATTCTGATTCAACCAGATACGGGGAACTTTGCCATTAACCTCTTCATCATCCTCATTATGTTTCTGGCTGCTAGTACGGCCCCCAAACTTGTCGTGGGGGTGATTGGTTTTGGCTTGCTGTTACCACTAGTGTTATTGCATTTCTTGGGAGAATTTATCATTAAAATTGCTGATAACAGTCATAGTTATCAGGCGCAACGCTTTGTTTCATTTGCCGATCCCTTTTTGCACGCCCAGAGTTCAGGGCAGCAGTTAATTAATTCTTACTATGCAATTAGTAATGGAGGGTTGTTTGGCCGCGGGCTCGGGAACTCGATTCAAAAAATGGGCTACCTGGCGGAACCGAACACCGACTTTATTTTACCGGTCATCTCAGAAGAACTAGGTTTGGTTGGGGTGATTGTGATTATGTTGTTACTCTTCATCATTGTGGCGCGAACAATTAAAATTGGAATTCGCACTACGAACATTTATTACAGTACGATTTGTTATGGGACAGCTGCTTACCTGCTAATTCAGACGCTCTTTAATGCCGGTGGAGCAGTCGGATTTGTTCCCCTGACGGGAGTGACGCTTCCGTTTATTAGTTACGGAGGTTCCAGTATCATTACCTTAAGTCTGTGTTTGGGACTCGTGATGAAGATTAGTCATAATGAGCAATCGATTCGGGAAAAACGCACGTCTCGATTGCACGCCTTACAAAATTAGGAGGGAACAACCGATGGAAAAACGAACGGAATTGTTACTATCTTTATTTTCTGTGAAGCAGGCTAAAACGTTGCAACGGTTTGGTGATCTTCGGTATGTTTCGCGCCGGATGCGCTATGCCATTTTGTACGTTAAACAGGGTGAAGTGAATAAAATCATGCACGAATTAAATCAGCTGCGAATGGTTAAAAAGGTTGAAGTTGCCCCTACACAAATCCTTGCGTTTCAGTTTGAGGACTTAAACCAAGCGGCGGAAGGAGAACGATAGGAATGCGGATTATTGCGGGCACTTACGGCGGACGTAAACTTCATCCGGTTCCTGGGAATAAAACTCGGCCAACTACCGATAAGGTTCGAGAATCAATCTTTAACATGATTGGACCATATTTTCAGGGAGGAAATTTTTTAGATCTCTTTGCGGGATCTGGGGCAGTAGCGCTTGAGGCACTTTCCCGTGGGATGCAAGCGGCAGTCCTAGTTGATCGTCAGTTTGCGGCCATAAAAACAATCAAACAGAATGCGACTATTATCACTGATCAAGACCAGTCTGTCCGGGTGTGGAAGATGCCAGCTGAGCATGCTTTACAGAAGCTGGCCCAAGCACAAGAACGGTTTGATATCATTTTTTTGGATCCGCCGTATGCGCAACAACAAATGGTGAAACAGCTAGCGGAGATTACTGAGTTGCAGCTACTTCGACCAGGAGGATTGGTGATTTGTGAAACTGACCGCACGGCTGAATTAGGAGAAATTCCTGATTACGATTTGGTGCGGCAAAAGGATTACGGCTTAACGTTAGTAACGATTTATCGGGGAAAGGAGCCGGCAGCATGAAAACAGCAGTGTATCCCGGCAGTTTTGATCCGTTGACTAATGGGCATTTGAACATTATTACCCGGGCCAGTGCAATTTTTGATCATGTCATTGTGGCAATTGGAACCAATCCCAGTAAAAAAAGTTTGTTTTCCGTTTCTGAACGGATGGACTTAATTAAGGAAAGTACCGACCACTTAACTAACGTCAGCGTGGCTAGTTACAGCGGCTTGACTGCAGAATTCGTGAAGGCGCAACACACTAACATTGTGGTGCGCGGGACTAGGGATTCTCGCGACTTTGTGTATGAACAAGAGATTGCTAATCTAAATGGTTTATTGGATGAACAAATTGAAACCATTTTATTGTTTGCAAACCGCGATTACGAATTAATTTCATCATCAATGGTAAAGGAAATTAATTCGTTTGGCGGTGATGTGCATAAGTTTGTACCTGCTCCGGTGGCACGAGCTTTGCAAGGAAGGAGAGATCATGCGTAAGTTTTGGCAAAAGAATAAAAAGACCGCCTCTGCCTTTATCGTGGCAGCCTTCTTGGTCTTTGTACTCTGGTTCTGTTTCTGGCCCCTTAATAAGGTGGTAGAAGCTCCGGGTGAAGCAATTAACATCCAACCGATGGTGAAAATTCAAGGGGAAAAGCCCCTGAAAAATAACGAATTTATGATTACAGCCGTTTCAATTTCGCAAGCTCGGCCGTACTCGTATGTTCAGAAATTATTTGATCCCCACATTGACATCCAGAATCAAAATGATGTTACCGGCGGACAAAATAATGCTGATTTTAACAACGTGCAAAAGGTCTACATGGATAGCGCAATTAACAACGCGATTACCGTTGGTTATCAACACGCACACCGACCGGTGGTCAAGAGTTATCACGGGGTGTATGTACTAAATGTGTTTCCGCAGTCAGACTTTAAGAACAGCCTCCGTCCGGCAGACTTAGTTGAGTCTGTGAACGGTAAACAGTTAACTAAGAGCACTGAGTACGTGAACTACATCAAGAGTTTGCCAAAGAACGCCCCGTTGACGATTACCTTTAAACGAGATGGGCGCCAGATGATGGTGAAGGGTCACAAGCGTGAAATCGTGAAGGGCTTTAATGGAATTGGGATTACGATGATTGATGATATGTCGATTAAGACTAATCCAGCCGCTCAGATTCAACCCGGCCAAATTGGAGGGCCTTCTGGTGGTTTGATGTTTGCACTCCAAGTTTACAGTCAGTTAACGCATCACAAGTACAACATTAAAAAGATTGCCGGAACGGGAACCATTGCAACTAACGGTCAGGTTGGAGAAATCGGTGGGGTTGATAAGAAAATCATTGCTGCTCACAAGAGTGGAGCTCAGGTTTTCTTCTGTCCGTATGTAAAACCAACCAAGATGAATTTAGCTTTGGAAGAAGGTCACAAGACTAACTATCAAGTTGCTAAAGAAACGGCTAAGAAGTATGCTCCGGGAATGAAAGTAATTCCGGTTACTTCTTTTGACGAAGCATTGCATTACCTAGAAAATCACTAAGCTAAAAGCTAACTTTCTGAACGGAAAGTTAGCTTTTTTGCGTACTTAAAAAAGAGAAAGGGGTGGAACAATGGAAAGAATCAGTGAATGGTGGGAACAACAGTCGTGGCAGATCAAGACCGGAATGATAGCGCTGGCATTATGTTTAGGATTGCTTGGGGGAGGATGCTGGTGGCTGACCCACCAAGCCTCTCAAACGGTACCGCTGACTAATGGGATGCAGGCAACTTCAACGACCGGTGCTAAACTTAAACCGGCCACTAGTAAGGAAAAGAAAATCAGCAACGTGATTGTAGATGTAAAGGGAGCCGTGAAGCAGCCGGGCGTTTATCGGGTGGCGCCGGATACCCGGGTGGATAAAGTTATTCAACTTGCGGGAGGTTTTTTAGCGAGTGCGGATGCTAACCAGGTTAATCTGGCACAAAAGGCAACGGATCAAAGTATTTTGTACGTTCCTAATCAAGGAGAGCAGCCACCGGTGGGTCCAGCACCCAATGCAGCGATTACTAGTTCAAAAGAATCTGCATCTTCGACAACGGGTGCAAGCTCAGGTGGTAGTAAAATTAATTTGAATCAAGCCGATGTTACTCAATTGCAATCGATTTCTGGAGTTGGAGCTAAAAAAGCCGAAAAAATTATTGCATATCGGCAACAAACGGGTTCGTTTAAAACGGTCGCAGACTTAAAAAACGTCCCCGGATTTGGCGCGAAAACAGTTACTCAATTACAAGATTCTTTGACCGTTTAAGCCCTTGAGTAGCCGTTTTTTGGTATACTGAAGCCATTCAAAGCTACAAATGGAGGTAAAGTGATGAAACAGAAACGAATTCCGTGGGATCAATACTTTATGTTGCAGGCAATTTTAATTTCCAGTCGGAGTACCTGTGAGCGCTTATCCGTCGGAGCGGTGTTAGTGCGCAATAAACGAATTATTGCCGGAGGCTATAACGGATCAGTTTCTGGTGATGATCACTGTCTCGATGTAGGGTGCTACTTGGTAAATGGTCACTGTGAACGCACGATTCATGCTGAAATGAACGCAATTTTGCAGTGTTCTAAATTTGGAGAAGCAACTGATAATGCTGAAATTTACGTCACTGATTTTCCGTGTTTACAATGTACCAAGATGCTATTACAGGCCGGGATTAAAAAAATTAAGTATCTGCGCGAATATCACAATAACGAGTATGCAGAACGACTTTTAAATAAAGAAGCTGTGGAGGTCGAAAAAATCAATCTTGACCCTCAGCAGTTACAAAATTTACCCTTTGCTGATTATCTTTCCGTTGATTAAAAATTAAACCAAATTTTTTTGTTTTTACGGCTAGCCTATGGGCCGTGGTAATGTGGACCATCATGGTTGATGTAACTAGTGGCTTAATTGCTACGGGAGTGGTCTTATGGCGCATTTGGCGATTGCGCATGCGCCATTTTTGCTTACTAAATCTGTTAAGTTTGCTCCTGCCATTACTAGTTGGTTGGCATGCGCAACAAACTAATCAACACGAGCAACAACAGATTCAAGAGCTGGCGGGAACGGTACGGACAATCAACTTGTTTGTATTTCCGGATCAAGTGGTGAACACGAAAGCTGGTGTAAAAGGGATAGGGGAATTAGCTAACCACCAACGGATTTCGTTTCACGGTCGGGCACTAAAACAGGCGACTGTTCTCCACACGTCGGACCGTCTTCGTCTTCAAGTTCAAGGAACCATTAGCCCAGTTCAATCGGCCTCTAATTGGGGGGCGTTTGATGGGCTGGGCTTTGCTCGCAGTCTGGGAGTGAGCGGAGACTTACAGGTCAGTGAGATTCAAAAAATTCAACGAGCTCCGACTAGTAGTTTAACTGGTTGGCTTCATCGCTGGCGCAGTTGGGGGATTGCACAGGCGAAGAAGATGCCCCGGCAGTTACGAAATTATGTCCAAAGTTTGCTGTTTGGGGATCGAACTGCCGATTTTCGAACTAGTAGTACCGGAATTAAGAAGTTAAATCTGATTCATCTCTTTAGTTTAGCTGGCATGCACGTGTATGTGCTTTTAAACCTGTGGATGTGGTTAGCAACGGTGTTACATTTACGGAAGGAAACCGCAGAGGGAGGAGCGATGCTACTGTTACCTCTTTATTGTGGGGTAGCCGGAGGTGCGATCGGGTTATTCCGCGCTACTCTGACCGTGGAACAACGGTATTGGATGCGACGATTGCGATTTTCAAGCGGTGGGATGGACTATTGGGCGCTGACATTGATGCTTTGCTTACTATTAAATCCGTGGGCCGTGGCTCAATTAGGCTTTCAACTTTCCTTTTTGCTGTCGTTTACGATGTATCACTGTCGTACGGCTGGTAATCTGCAAAAGACGCTGATTTTAAATTTGGTGAGCTTACCGCTCCTCTTGTACTACTTTTACGAATGGCACTGGTTATCATTAGTTGCCAACGTGATTTTCGTGCCTATTTTTACTGGCTTTTTGTTTCCATTGCTTTTATTGAACTACGGGTGTCAACTTCTCTTTCAAACTACCATCTGGGGCACAGAAACATTACTTCAATGGTTTAATCAGATTACGAACTGGTTAAGTGTAGCGCCGGGGAGTGTTTCGTTTGGACAACCGCCTGGTTGGACAGTGATCTTAGCAACCGGATTAATTTTTATTCTCATCGAAAAATGGAGCTGGAAACGAGCCATAGCTTTGATAATATTGGTTGGCTGCACGTTTTTAATGATTCATCTGCCGCTTACAGGAGAAATCAGTTTCTTTGACGTGGGTCAGGGAGATAGTATCCTAGTGCGCGAACCGTTGAATCGGTCGGTTACTTTGATTGATACTGGTGGTAAACCTAATTTTTTTGCCAAAGAAGGACAGCCAACCGTCCACTTGGCGCCAACGACAACAATTCCCTACCTAAAAAGCCAGGGAATTAGCCGGATTGATAATGTTTGTTTGAGTCATCAGGACGCCGACCACATCGGGGATTTGACCAGTTTTCTTGATGAAATGACCGTCAAACGAGTTTACATCCCCTGGGGCATGGATCAAAATCAGCATTTTATGCAGAAAATGCGCCCGTACCTGCACAAAACGCAATTAATTAGCGTTAAAGCAGGTCAGACAATCCCAGAAACTCGGCTACAAGTCCTCCATCCCTTTCGACCCGGGCTAGGAGAAAATCAGGATTCCATGGTGTTATATGGAAAATTCGGGGGCCAGCGATTCCTGTTTACGGGTGATTTACCCCAAGCCGATGAATTAGAGATTTTACGCCACTATCCTCAGCTCCGGGTGGACGTGTTAAAATTAGGACATCATGGGAGTAAAACGTCATCTGCGGCATCGTTCATTCGGGCAATCGCACCGCAGATTGGGATCATTTCGGCGGGGCGCAAGAACCGGTATGGCCATCCGAACCAAGAAACGTTAGTAACGATGCGACAGAATCATGTTCACTTGTTAAATACCCAAACGGTCGGGATGATACGGTATCGATATGGTGGTTTTTTGGGCCAATCTAATTTTATAACTAAATGGAAGGATACACAGCATGGCAGTCAGTCAAATAATCACACAAATTAAAACGGAACCCCAACCACTGTACTTAGTGGTGGGACGCAGTGATTACTGGGAGAATCAAATTTTACAAAACGTGCAACAATTGATTCCTGCAGAAGAACGAACGATGAATTTTGCCACTTACGATTTAGAGGAAACCACATTAGGTGATGCTCTAAACGACGCTCAATCGGTGCCTTTTTTTGGCGAGCGGCGGGTGGTTGTTATTCAAAACGCTGCATTTTTAACGGGAGCCAAGGGAAAAACAACCAGTCAACAGGAACTTACTGACTTAGAAGCGTATTTACAAAATCCATCCCCAGCGACCGTATTAGTTGTGTTCGCGCCATTTGAAAAATTAGACAATCGAAAAAAAATTACCAAGCATTTGAAAAATAAAGCAACGGTAATTGATTTAAATACAATTTCTGAGCGGGAAACGACTAACTTTGTCCGTCAGTTTATTCAAAAACAAGATTATCAGATTGAAGCGGATGCACTAGCTGATTTATTTGCTCGGACTCAGGGCGACCTAGCTCTCATTATGAATGAACTGCAAAAACTTTTTTTGTTGTGTCGCTCTGACCGAATGATTACAGAGCAGGCCGTGGATCAATTAGTGGCGAAATCTACGACGCAAAATGTTTTTGATTTAT
This sequence comes from Fructilactobacillus hinvesii, assembly GCF_024029435.1. Taxonomy (NCBI): domain Bacteria; kingdom Bacillati; phylum Bacillota; class Bacilli; order Lactobacillales; family Lactobacillaceae; genus Fructilactobacillus; species Fructilactobacillus hinvesii. Next base: position 804,069 of record NZ_CP097118.1, read on the forward strand.
CGGATGACCTATTAGCTGGCAAAACCAATGCGGCCATTCAGTTTTATCATGAACTCGTGGCACAGCGAGAGGATCCCATTAAGATTAATGCCCTTTTGGAATCACAATTTCGGTTACTTTTGCAGGTGAAAATTTTACAGCAGCATGGTCAAAGTCAGAGTCACATGGCGCAAACGCTTAAAGTACATCCGTATCGGATTAAAGTTGCCAGTCGGATGATTAATCGCTTTTCAATTCAATCCTTGGAGCGGGCCTTTTTGGCGCTGGTTGAAATTGAGCACAAACTAAAAAGCAGCACGGTCAATCCCGAGCTGCTGTTTGAAATGTTTGCGATTCAAATTAGTCAAAAAAACACTTAGCAATCATGCTAAGTGTTTTTTATCTTTATAAAGAGTTTTTAATCCGAGCTAAGTGCGCCTTTTTCCGGTTCGCGTTGTTAGCTTTGATGAGACCCTTTGATTTAGAGTGGTCGATGGCAGCGATGGCATCACGGTAAATTTGTTCGATATCATCTGCACCATTTACACTAGCTTTTTCAAATTTCTTGACGGCAGTCCGCATTGAGTTCTTTTCAGAAGCGTTTCGTTTGCGGGCAATTTCGTTAGTCTTCATCCGTTCGATTGCTGATTTAATAACTGGCATGTCTTATTCACCTCCACTTAGTGAAATAATCTCATCTATTCCACAGTTTAACAAGCTTAATTATACAAAATAGCGCTTCTGAATGCAATACCTGCAGTGAATTAAAGGCTGGGGGTTGCGGAACATCCTAAAAAAGTGTATGGTTAACACTGTAACTTATGCTTAGTTTTACGAGTCACTGACGTAATACTCAGAATAAGGGATAATATTAAGAAAGGTGGAAAAGCACATGGCTTTAACTAAAGAAGAAAAGACTGCAATTATTAACAAGTACGCTAAACACGAAGGAGACACCGGTTCAACGGAAGTTCAAATCGCTGTTTTAACTGCTGATATCAACGAAATCAACGAACACATGAAGGTTCACAAAAAGGATTTTCACTCCCAACGGGGATTGATGAAGAAAATTGGTCACCGTCGGAACTTGTTAGCTTACTTACGTAAGAATGACGTTCAAAGTTACCGGGAATTAATCAAGAGTCTTGGTCTTCGTCGTTAAGATTACGAAACTTCAGGGTTCTACACGTTGTGTAGGACTCTTTTTTTCTGCCTAATTATGCTTGAATATGTTACACTAGTTACTAGATATATTGGGACGGCTTGAAGCTTTTGCTTCTGAAAAGAATTTAAACTAGTAATTTGAGGTGTACATTTAATGAAAAAGAACGTTAAAATTATTCCCCTTGGTGGGGTCCGTGAAGAGGGGAAAGATCTGTTTGCGGTTGAAATCAACGGGAGCAGCATTTTTATTTTAGATTGTGGTTCCAAGTTTCCTCTCGATGAGATGTTAGGGGTTGACTATGTGATCCCTGACTTTTCGTACCTGCGTGATAACGCGGATAAAATTGTGGGAGTTTTCTTAACTTCTGGTCAATTGGATTCGATTGGTTCATTGCCTTACTTTTTAAGTGAGTTTGATGTACCGGTTTTTGGAACGGAATTAAGCATTAAGCTTGCAGAAAAATTAGTGGTGAAAAATAAAAAAGCTAAGCATTTTCATGATTTCCATGTCATTAGTGATAGTAGCGAAATCCTATTTGATGATGGAACGGTTAGTTTCTTTGGGGTGACCCATTCCATTCCTGATGCGGTAGGAATAGCCATTCAAACCAAGTTGGGCAGCGTTGTTTACACGGGGGACTTTAAGTTTGACCAAACCGTGCCCGCTGAGTATCAAGCTGATTATGCAGCAATTGCTGCAGTGGGAAAACACAAAGTTTTAGCACTATTGTGTGACTCACGGAATGCTGAAGATCAAGGAACGGTAGCTGAGGAACAAAAGGTTCGAGATTATCTCGTTGATCTATTTGATTTTCAAGCTAGTCGAATCATTGTAACGTGCTTAGCTGATCATTTACTGCGGTTACAAGAAATTATTGATGCTGCAGTTGCTACTGATCGACGCATTTTCTTTGCAAATGATAAATCAAAGGAAATCCTAGATACGGGGCTAGAACTTGGCAAAGTTACCAATCCTGACTCCCGATTGTTCGTCAAAACGGAAAAAGAATTAAACCAGTTAGCTCCAGAACAAGTGATTATTCTGCACATTGGTCAACCTGGGGAAGCGATGCGTTCTTTAGAAGACATGGCGAGTGAAAGAAATCCACGGGTCCAAATTCAAAGTGGTGATTTAGTATTGCTAGCTACTGATCCATTTCGTTCCATGGATAATGAATGGGCTAAAACTCGGGATTTAATCTACCAAGACGATGCCACGGTTGCAAGTATTGGAGAAACTTTAAACTTATCTAGTGATGCCACACGTAGTGACATTCAAATGATGACAAGCTTATTACATCCGGAGTATTTTATTCCCGTTCAAGGTGAATATCATCAGATGCAGGCGGGGGCTGAGGCAGTTTATGCAACTGGCTTTCCAGCAGATCAAGTGGTGCTTCCGGCTAAGGGTGATGTAATTGAGTTTACGGAAAAGGGGATGCAGCTTGCTCAAGCCGTTCCTGCTTCTGATACCATGATTGACGGGATTGGGGTTGGCGACATTGGTAACATCGTTTTGAGAGACCGCAGTGTTCTGGCTCAAGACGGGGTTTTTATTGCTGTAGTCACAATTGATCGTAAAAAGAAATTAATTGTAGAGAAGCCAAAGGTAACCTCTCGTGGTTTTATTTATGCTCAATCTAATCAAAAGTTGCTTAATGAGGCAGCGAATGTGGTAGAAAAAGCCGTGCGGAGCAACCTGGATAACAAGGAATTTGATTGGGGTTATCTAAAACAGGATGTTCGCGAAAAACTAAGCTCTTTCCTCTACAAAAAGACGGATCGCCGGCCAGTTATTTTGCCGGTTATTATGGAAGTTAACCAGCACCATCGGCGTTCTAAAAATAAAAAGAAAAAATAATTAAAAAGATTTGGGATCTCCCAAGTCTTTTCTTATTTTAACGGGAGGTGTGAAGATGAATGACCAACAACAGGGCCAGTTAAAGCAGGCGGAAGCAAATTTAAAGGCGGGGCAGTTTGCGCAAGCTACGACAACGTTATTGGCTCTTTATGATGAAAGCGATGATGAAGCAATTTTAGCTCCGTTAGCTCAAGGTTTACTGGGGCAACACAAAGTCACGGAAGCAAATCGGTTAATTGATGATCATTTTTCCTACTTTGTAAATCATCAGTTAGAACTCATGCTAGAGATTCTAGTTGCTGATCAGCGCTTTGTGGCTGCTCACATTATTATGGAACAACTGCCAGCGGCTCAGACTGAGAAACTGCGGGGGCAATTATACCAAGCTGAAGCAGCAACTAAACCGAATGGCAAAATTGTGCGTCAATTTAAACATCTGGGTGCTTTCCCAGTCGCAAGGCAGCGGCAAATTAGTGAACAAGCGGAGCAGTTACCAATTGATGTTTATCAAGCCGCTGTCCAACAAAATTTGCTGGATCCAGATGTTCATCCTGTTTGGCGCTTGCAATTATTAAATAATTTAATGCGGTTACGGATTTCGACGCCGTCATCTTTTTTGTGGATTGATGGAAAACAGTATCAAGCCGTTCCTAGTCAACTAGTTGATAGCACGGACAGTGCTGCTTATCACCAGCTGCTAGACTTATTAACCACTAAATATGGACAAACTGATCCAATTCAACAAGCGCAATTGCAGGCATTAATGCAGGTTGAGCTTCAAAACCTTTTTCCTTTTGTTGATCAATTAGTAGATAATCCCGAACAATGGCTCACTGAATTTGAACGACAAAGTCGGGGTGAATTACCAGAAAAAGCCACGACCACCGCGGGTAAATGGTTAAATCAAGTTGAAATGTTAATGACGAATTTAATTGATTAAAACAGGGCCTAAGTATTTACAAATTGGGACACAGTCGATATAATATGATAGTGAATTCTTTGAGGTAATCCCTTTATCTTTTCCCGTTATGTTGTATAATAGGTGTAAAGATACTTTGGAGTTATCCAAAGAACGTCTTACGAAAATCATAGGAGGGTTTCATAATGGCAAAAGAACATTACGAAAGAACAAAGCCCCACGTTAATATTGGTACTATTGGCCATATTGACCACGGGAAGACTACTTTAACTGCAGCAATTTCAAAAGTATTGTCAGAAAAAGGTTTAGCTAAGGCTGAAGACTTTGCTGATATCGATGCTGCTCCAGAAGAAAAAGAACGTGGTATTACTATTAATACTGCCCACATCGAATACGAAACTGAAAAGCGTCACTACGCTCATATCGATGCTCCTGGACACGCCGATTATGTTAAGAACATGATTACTGGTGCTGCTCAAATGGATGGTGCGATCTTAGTTGTTGCCGCAACTGATGGTCCTATGCCACAAACTCGTGAACACATCTTGTTAGCTAAACAAGTTGGTGTTGACCATATCATCGTCTTCTTAAACAAGATTGACATGGTGGATGATGACGAACTGATCGACTTAGTTGAAATGGAAGTTCGTGAATTATTATCAGAATATGGTTACGATGGGGACAATGTTCCGGTTATCCGTGGTTCTGCTTTGAAAGCCTTAAACGGTGACAAAGAAGCTGAAGCACAAATCATGAAGTTGATGGATACTGTTGACGAATACATCCCAACTCCAGACCGTGACGAAGACAAGCCATTCTTGATGCCTATTGAAGACGTATTTACGATTACTGGTCGTGGTACTGTTGCTTCAGGTCGGATCGATCGTGGTACTGTTAAAGTCGGTGACGAAGTTGAAATCGTTGGTTTAGTGCCTGACATTATCAAGTCTACTGTTACTGGTCTTGAAATGTTCCGTAAGACCCTTGACCTTGGTGAAGCTGGGGACAACGTTGGTGTCTTACTTCGTGGTGTTAACCGTGATCAAGTTGTTCGTGGTCAAGTACTTGCAGCTCCTGGCTCAGTTAAGACTCATGAAAAGTTCACTGCCGAAGTGTACATCATGACCAAAGAAGAAGGTGGACGTCACACTCCATTCTTCTCAAACTACCGTCCACAATTCTACTTCCACACTACTGATGTTACTGGTGTGATTGAATTAGATAAGGACAAAGAAATGGTTATGCCTGGTGATAACGTTACGTTCCACGTTGAATTAACGAAGCCAGTTGCCATTGAAAAAGGAACTAAGTTCACTATTCGTGAAGGTGGACACACTGTTGGTGCCGGTACTGTTACTGAAATCGATGACTAATAGTTCTCTTGAGAAAGGCCGAAGACGTTGTCTTCGGCCTTTTTCTATTGCTGTAAATGTTTACATTTAGACGGGGATACGTTAGAATGGGAATGTATCTTAATTACTTGAAGAAACGTTTGTTTTTTCATGTTGGAGGAATTTAAATGGCAGATTGGTTAAAAAAAGAAGCAAATAAAGGCGAATTAAAATTTGAAATTGGTTTAGACGACATTAAAACTGGTTTAGACCAAGCCTTTAAAAAGAACAAAAAGAATCTTAACGTTCCTGGTTTCCGGAAGGGAAAAGTTTCTCGTCATGTCTTTGATCAAATGTACGGTGAAGAAGCTTTATACCAAGATGCACTTAACATCTTACTTCCAGAAGCTTACGCTGGGGCAGTGGCTGATGCTGGCATTGAAGCAGTTGGTCAACCACAAATTAGCGTAGAATCGATGGAAAAAGGGAAACCATGGGTTTTAAAAGCTGAAGTGAGCGTAAAGCCCGAAGTTAAATTAGGTGAATATAAAGGGGTTTCTGTTCCAAAACAAAACACCCGTGTTTACAAAAAAGACGTTGATGCTAAGTTAGAATCAATGAGAGAAAACCAAGCTGAATTAGTCTTAGTTGACCGTCCTGCTAAAAACGGTGACACGGTTACGATTGATTTTGATGGTTCCATTGATGGAGACCACTTTGAAGGTGGCAAAGCTAACAACTACTCTCTAGAACTTGGCTCTGGTTCCTTTATTCCTGGCTTTGAAGATCAATTAGTTGGCCACAAAGCTGGCGATGACGTACAAGTTAAGGTAACCTTCCCGAAGGATTACCAACAAAAAGACTTAGCAGGTAAGGAAGCAATCTTTGACACTAAGATTCATGAAGTTAAAGAAAAGCAATTACCAACCCTTGACGATGAATTTGCTAAAGATGTTGACGAAGACGTTGATACTTTGGACGAATTAAAAGACAAGGTTAAAAAAGAATTAAAGGAACAAAAAGAAACTAGTGCTCACGACGCATTACAAAATGATGCCGTGAAGGTTGCTGTTGCTAATGCTACGGTTGAGGATATCCCTCAAGCAATGCTTGATGAAGACGTTCAACGGCAAATGGATCAGTACTTAGCTGGAATTCAACAGCAAGGAATTTCAGCTGACATGTACTTCAAGTTAACGGGAACAAGTCAAGATGATTTGAAGAAACAATTTGAATCCGGAGCTCCTGAACGAGTTAAGACTAGCTTAGTTTTAGAAGCCATTGTTAAGGCTGAAAAGATTGAACCAAGCGACGAAGAAGTTGAAAAACAAGTGAAAGACTTAGCTGAACAATACGGGATGAAGGAAGAAGCCGTTCGTGGTGCTCTTTCTGATGACATGTTGAAGCACGACATTGCCATTGAAAAAGCCGTTGATTTGATTACTGATGATGCTAAGCAAGTGGATGCCAATTCTAGTAAAGACGATGACAAAGAATAATTAATTTTATCATTTTAAAAGATCATGTTGATGTTGATCAACATGGTCTTTTTTGATAAACAAACTTTTTTGCAAGCCCTCCGCTTTATGGTATAGTTTGAAAAGACGCTTTTGACTTAGATTAAGAAGTAAGGGGACAGAGACATGTTTGATGACGATGATAATAGTAAAGCAGTGCGCTGTTCGTTCTGTGGTAAAACCCAAGATCAAGTAAAAAAAATCGTTGCTGGTCCCGGTGTTTACATTTGTAATGAGTGCATTGATTTATGTGAACAAATCATTTCTGATGAGTTAAAAGAACAAGGAAATTCTGAAGCAATTCAAGTTCTAACTCCAGAAGAAATCGTAAACCGGTTAGATGATTATGTGATTGGGCAAACGGAAGCCAAAAAAACTTTGGCGGTAGCGGTTTATAATCACTATCTGCGGATTAAAGATTTAGATCGTGATGAAGCAGAGGATACTGATGGAGACGAACAAGCTTACCAGAACGTTGAATCTGATACGGAGATTCAAAAGAGTAACATTTGTATGATTGGATCCACTGGATCTGGTAAAACTTACATTGCGCAAACCTTAGCCAATATTATTAACGTTCCGTTTGCAATTGCCGATGCAACTACGCTAACTGAAGCTGGTTACGTGGGTGAAGACGTGGAAAATATCCTGTTAAAGTTATTGCAAAACGCTAACTTTGATGTAGAACGTGCTGAAAAAGGGATTATCTACATCGATGAAATTGATAAGATCGCTAAAAAGAGTGAGAATGTTTCGATTACGCGGGACGTATCTGGAGAAGGGGTACAACAGTCACTGTTAAAGATCTTAGAAGGAACGGTTGCTAACGTTCCACCTAAAGGAGGGCGGAAGAACCCCCAACAAGACTTCATTAAGGTGGATACGAAAAACATCCTCTTCATCGTGGGGGGAGCTTTTCCAGGCATCCAAGATATCGTAAAACACCGGTTGGGTGATCAAACGATTGGATTTGGTTCCAACCGACACGAGGTGATTGCGGAAAGTGACGATGACCTGATGCAGCAAGTGATTCCAGAAGACCTGATGAAATTCGGGTTGATTCCGGAATTTATTGGTCGTTTACCTATTTTAACGGAACTAAATAAACTGGATGAGGAAGATTTAGTTCGGATTTTAACGGAACCTAAAAATGCCTTGGTTAAGCAGTATCAAAAATTGTTGGCCTTACAAGGTGTGAAACTGACTTTTGAAAAACCAGCCTTACAAGAAATGGCTCAAGAAGCAATTAGTCGCAATACTGGTGCCCGAGGACTGCGGTCCATTATCGAAAGTGTTATGAGAGACATCATGTTTGCCATTCCAAGCAGAAAAGATATTGAAGAGGTCGTTGTAACCAAGGACACGGTAGTTAACCATACCGAACCGAAACTGGTGTTAAAGAAAAAAGTTAAATAACCAGCGAAAGAGGATTGAAATGAAAGTAACTGATGTGGAAATGGTCATGAGTGCCGTAGATCCCAAACAATATCCCACGACTGGCCATCCAGAAATTGGTTTTTTAGGTCGTTCCAACGTGGGGAAATCGTCGTTAACGAATGTATTGATGAATCGGAAGGATTATGCGCATACGTCAGGCCAACCTGGTAAGACGCAGACTTTAAACTTTTATGAGATTAATCACTCCATGTACTTTGTTGATGTACCAGGATATGGGTATGCCAAGGTTTCTAAAACGGAACGGGAAAAATGGGCTACGATGATTGAAACCTATTTGACGCAAAGAAAAACGTTGCGTGGTGTGATTAATTTAATTGACGGACGTCACGAACCAAGTGATTATGATTTTCAAATGCGGGACTGGTTGGACTATTACCACATTCCAGTTTTATACGTGGCCACTAAAGTCGATAAACTGGCGAAGAGCAAAATTCCCCACCAGCAACAAATGTTACGCCGAGAATTAGAATTAGATGAAGATGAGCCCCTTGTAATGTTTTCAGCCAAAACCAAGATCGGTCAGGATCAGATTGAGGCATGGATTGAACAACAGGCGCATTAAAAAATGGATCATTGGAAATTTTCCAATGATCCATTTTTTGCTTATGGGGAAGAAGCAACTAAATTTGTGATTAACAGGCCGATCAGTCAAAATCTTTCGTTTTTTACATTGCAATGAATTATTACACAAGAGTATAATAAGCTAGAATAGAACTAATTGTAATGTCCATTTTGCTGCTAGATTACAGTACTTCATTCTAAGTTAGTAAATGGGCAGGAAAAGGAAGAATCAATGGCAACAGATCGGAGAGTAGTTAAAACTAGAACCGCGATTGCTTCCAGTTTTAAACGATTGCTGGAAAGTACCGACTTAGAAAATATTACAATTAAAATGATTTGTGATGAAGCAAACATCGGGCGGAAAACGTTTTATTTACATTTTGCGGATAAATATGAATTAATGGATCAGTTTTTGAATTTCCATTTAAAACATTTATTTGCAGCTTGTCAAGGATTACAACCAGACAACGTGGAAGGAAAAGCGCTAATTTGGCTTCAATTTTTTCAAGAGAATCAACATTTTTTTGCCAGTCTCTTTAAAAGTAGTTCGTCCTACTTATTTCGGAAGAAATTTAATGATTTTACCCGCCAATCTCTAATCGATAAGAATCTTGATCTTGACTCTACGGAGGTTGATTTCATTGACTATGGCATTGACGGTTTAATGGAAGAGTTAGTAGTGGAAAATAATTTTACTGACTTACCAGTTCTAGCCCACCGAATTGCAACTATTTTAATGAAGTTTTATCACTAATTTTTGGTAAAAAGCTGGGTATGGAGCATAAAGGGGAGGCTACTAAAAAAGGATTGACTAGGTAGCAGTCAATCCTCATCTTTATTTCTGATCCTTTTTAAAGAACCGGTCGTGGCGCTTGGCTTCGGTATCCCGGTCTTCAGCATCATCTTTTTTCATATAATCACTGCGGAGGTTATCCTTGGGGTTAATCTTCGCGAATTTATTTAACATTTCGTCTAAATCGGCTTGCTTATTAATGTGTAATCCCATTTTCTTCACTCCTTTGGCCCTATGATAGCAAAAAGGGCGCTGCTTGTCATTTAGTTACTCATCTATGACTGCTATTTAGTTATACAAATCAGGTTAAATTACCTATAATTATAGGGGATATTTTGCAAAGAAAGGAGGAAATCTGATGGCCTCAGAACACATCGAAAATAAATTGAAACTACTCCCAGAAAAACCGGGAGTTTACATTATGAAAGATAAAAATGGGAAGGTAATTTACGTAGGTAAATCTAAGAATCTCAAAAACCGGGTACGTTCTTACTTTAAGAGTCGGCAGTACGGGCGCCGGGCCAAGTTAGTTGAAAACATCGCAGACTACGAAACCATCATTACCGCAACTGATAAGGAATCTTTTTTACTGGAAATTACGTTAATTCAGAAATATCGTCCGTATTATAATGTACGGCTAAAAAATGGCACGGGTGGTTATCCTTACATCAAAATTACGAACGAACGTGATCCCCGGATGTTAGTTACCAGTTACATCAAAAATGATGGAGCTTATTACTATGGTCCTTATCCCAATGTTTATGCCGCCGATGAAACGCTAAAATTTTTGCAAAAAATGTATCCGTTACGACGGTGCAATGGTTACCAGGGACGAGCATGTCTTTACTATCACATGAATCAGTGCTTGGGCGCTTGTTTTCGCAAGGTGCCAAAGTCTGAGTATCAGGAACAGATTAAGAAGATTAAATCCTTTTTGAATGGAAACGTTACGGAAGCCAAGCAGATTCTGACCAAACGGATGAACGAAGCGGCAGAAAAACTGGAATTTGAACGGGCTGCTGAAGTTAGAGATCAGCTGAATTACATTCAAGCAACCGTTGAAAAGCAAAAGATTATCTCGCACGATTACACTCAGCGCGATGTCTTTAATTTTTACGCTGACAAGGGTTGGCTTTCAATTCAGGTTTTTTACATTCGACAGGCGCGGTTGATGAAGCGGACGAAGCGCCTCTTTCCCATTTTGAGTACTCCTGAAGAAGAAATGACCAACTTCATTGTTCAATTTTATGATCAGCAGGATCAAATTCAACCCCGTGAAATTTTGGTTCCGGCTAGCATTGATACTGATGTGATTACTAAGTTAACCGGCATTCCAGCACGGACTCCGGTTCGGGGCCAAAAGCGGGCTTTACTCCGGATGGCTAAGGAAAACGCTAAGTATGTGTTAGATGAAAAGTTCCGGCTCCTTGAAATGAACCAGCGCAAGACCGTGGGTGCAGTGCGAGAATTGAGCCAGATTTTAAATCTGCCACCGGTGCACCGCATCGAAGCCTTCGACCACTCGCACATTGACGGAGCGGACTTGGTATCAGCAATGGTTGTGTTTGAAGATGGTAAACCAAATAAAAACATGTATCGAAAGTACAAGTTAAAAACGGTAACTCATGCTGATGAAGCAGCTAGTACCAGGGAGGTCATTCGGCGTCGATACACTCGGTTGTTAAAGGAACATGCAGAGCTGCCCGATCTCATTTTGATGGACGGGGGTGAGATTCAGTTAAATGCGGTTAAAGACGTGTTAGAAAATGAACTGGATCTGCACATTCCAGTGGCAGGAATGGTAAAAAATCCGAAGCATAAGACCGCAGATCTGTTGTATGGGGATAATGATCAACACGTTGATTTAAACCCACAAAGTCAGGCTTTTTATCTAGTGCAACGGATTCAAGATGAAGTCCATCGATTCGCGATTAGCTTTCATCATGACTTACACAGCAAAAATTCCATGACCTCGCGGCTCGACGGCATCAAAGGGGTGGGACCTAAGACACGTAATAAATTACTACGTAACTTTGGGTCCATGAAAAAAATTGAAGCCGCTTCTGTAGAAGAGTTACAACAACTGGGAATTTCCAAGACGGTTGCGCAGACAATTCATTATTCATTTGCAAACCAAGTGGCTGTGGGAGAACGTCCTCACGAATAATTAATAGAACGGAGAAAATATGTTTGTAGACCAAGTACAATTTAAAGTAAAAGCAGGAAAGGGTGGCGACGGAATGGTCGGTTTCCGTCGCGAAAAATATGTTCCTAAAGGGGGACCCTCTGGAGGAGATGGTGGTCACGGCGGAAACATAATCTTTAAGGTTGATTCGGGGATGAGTACCCTGATGGATTTTAAGTATAAGAAGGTCTTTAAGGCTGAAAATGGTGGTAATGGAGCTAATAAAAAGATGACGGGGGCCAGTGCCCCAGACCTGGTGATTAAGGTGCCGGAAGGAACTACCGTTTATAACCAAGCTACTGAACAGCCCATTGCTGATTTGACTGAACCAGGCCAAGAAGTAGTAATTGCAAAGGGTGGACGCGGAGGACGCGGCAACGTCCATTTTGCTACGGCTAAGAATTCCGCCCCGGAAATTGCTGAAAATGGGGAACCAGGCGAAGAACTAGAACTTAGCTTGCAGCTTCGGGTACTCGCGGACGTTGGATTAGTTGGCTTCCCTTCCGCTGGAAAATCGACCCTATTAAAGACCATTACGAATTCAAAACCAAAGGTAGCCCAGTATCACTTTACGACGTTAGTACCAAACCTTGGAATCGTGCGAAATGAAGATGGAAACGATTTTGTGATTGCTGATTTACCAGGATTGATTGAAGGAGCTTCACAAGGGGTCGGCCTTGGATTTGCGTTTTTACGTCACATTCAACGTACCCGTGTAATTTTGCACGTGGTAGATATGAGTGGGGTTGAAGGTCGAAATCCATACGATGATTATCAAAAAATCAACGCCGAACTTAAAAATTTTGATCCACAATTGCTGAAACGCCCCCAAATTATCGTGGCTAGCAAAATGGATCTGCCCGATGCTGAAACTAATCTGGCCCATTTTAAAGCTGAATTAGAAAAAAATGGGGATCAACTAGCGCAAAAGATTGACCCGATTTCTGCGGTGACTCACCAGGGGCTGACAACTCTCATCCGAGATACTGGGATGTTACTAGCCGAAACGCCGAAATTTCCGGTGGTTAGTGGTTTGGAAGAAGACGCTGCAAATGACGTGGTTTACACAGCTGCAGACGAAGCTGAAGCCCCGTTCGCGATTCATCGAGACGAGGATGGTGTCTGGGTTATTAGTGGTGCAAAAATTGAGCGGTTGTTTAAGATGACCAATCTTGATCATACCCAAAGCTTGATACGGTTTACCAGACAAATGCGTGGAATGGGCATTGACGAAGCGTTGCGGAATGTTGGAGCTCAAGATGGTGATCAAGTGCGCATTCTAGACTTTACTTTTGATTACGTAAATTAAAAAAGTAGTTAACGGAAGTTAACTACTTTTTTAACCAAGAATAAGTTGATTAGCCTGTAAGCGGTAACCAAAGAGACGTTGGGGAGTTTGTAAGGATTGAAAAAGATCTAATTCACCGGCTAATTCCTTAGTGCGAGCTTCAAATTGTTCTAGGGTAAGGGGTTTATGTGATTGTTCGCTTGTGATTAAGAACAACCGCTGTTCATGAGTTTGAAGCTCGTTGACGGGATAAAAATGCTGTGCTCTTTCAATAAAGAGAGTACGATGCGGATCGAGATCTACCGTAGAAATATTAAACTGACGGAGTTTTATAAAACCACCTTCTTTACGGATTATCAGTAAATTATAAAGTCAAAATAGAACGGACCATGATTTTTACGTTCAGATAAGCTACAATTATTATATGAGTTTTAACGTTTAAATCTAGTGATGAGTCCGAAAAGGAACGGGAAAAATATGCAGTTAGAGTTTTTTGGTACGGGGGCCGGAGTGCCCGGCAAGTTTAGGAATGTTTCCAGCGTGGTTTTGCGCCTGTTGGATGAAGCAAATGAGGTGTGGATGTTTGACTGCGGTGAGGGAACGCAACAACAAATTTTGCGATCCACGTTAAAGCCCCGTAAAATTAACAAAATTTTTATTACCCATTTACACGGGGATCATATCTTCGGATTACCAGGGTTATTGTCTAGTCGCTCTTTTCAGGGAGGCAATGATGATCTAACCATCTATGGACCAGTCGGAATTAAGCGCTATGTCCAAACTTCTTTGCAAGTTAGTCAAACGCGGCTTGCGTATCAAATTCACTATGAAGAGCTGACTAATCCGGGAGTAATTTATGAAGATGATCAGTTTACAGTGAAAGCAGAACGGCTTGATCATCAGATTGAATCCTGGGGGTATCGGGTGGAAGAACACGATCATCCAGGAGAACTAATGGTCCAAAAATTGCAAAAAGAGCATATCCCAGCCGGACCCGTTTATGGTAAGCTTAAACTGGGCGAGCAGGTAACGCTAGCGGACGGACGAACGGTTAACGGTCAAGATTTTATTGGCGAACCACAACCTGGTCGGACAGTTACCATCTTAGGAGATACTAGAAAAACTGCTAACATTGAAAAACTGGCGCAGAATGCTGATGTTTTAGTTCACGAAAGTACCTTTGGCAAGGGAGAAGCTAAACTTGCTCGAAATTACTTTCATTCCACTAACATTCAAGCCGCTCAGGTGGCCCAGCAAGCACACGTGGGACACCTATTGTTAACACACATTTCTGCTCGGTATACCGCTAAGATGGCGCGCGAGTTACAGCAGCAAGCCCGCCAAATTTTCCCCAACAGCAAAGTAGTGAAAGACTTTGATGTGGTGGATATTCCATTTCAAAAAAAGGAGTAACAGAGCATGAAAAAACAAATTGGGGTAATTACAGCGCTAATCTTAGTTATTATCGTGGCAATCTTTGTTTTAATGAACATGACCAGTACTGAGATTAACTTTGGGTTTGCAACGGTTGAATTTCCGTTAATTTTGATTATTTTGGGGAGTATGTTTGTAGGCGCCGTTTTAATGTTCCTCTTTTCCTCATTTTCAACGTTTAAAAATCGACAGGCGTCTAAAGCTGCTACTAAAGAAATTAATGATTTAAACCAACAAATTGCTTCACTTAAACAACAACTTTTAGATCAAGACCAAGAACGGTTAGCAAACCAAAAAGCAGCTGAAGTAGAACAGACTAAGCAACCGGATTCAGACCAGCAGTAAAACAAGTGAGGTAATTTGGTGTTTTCCGCAAAATTTAATTGGCAAGTAAAGCCCCAGACGGCAACTCCAGAACTGGTGGAATCATTAAGTTCTGAATTAGGTTTACCCCAGTTGACCACTCAGTTATTAATTAACCGGGGATATACAGATGCAGAGCAAATTCAACATTTTTTGCATCCCGATGAATCTGACTTATTGGATCCAATGTTATTACATGATATGGATAAAGCGGTAGAGCTGATCCAGGCTGCAATTGCTAATCAGAAACAAATTACGGTTTATGGTGATTATGATGCGGATGGGTTGACCAGCACAGCCATTTTGTATGAAACCCTTTTGGAAATGGGGGCGAACGTTGATTATTACATTCCCAATCGATTTACTGATGGGTATGGACCCAATGTTTCTGCCTTTGAAAAAATAATTGAAAATGGCACCAATTTGATTGTAACGGTTGATAACGGGGTAGCTGGAAATGAAGCCATCGCTCGAGCCCGAAAATTAAATTGTACGGTCGTGGTAACGGATCACCACGAACTGCCAGAGAAATTACCGTCGGCGGCTGCGATTGTCCACGCGGATTTAAGTCCAGAATATCCCTTTAAAGAACTATCGGGAGCAGGGATTGCGTTTAAAGTAGCGACAGCACTAACCGATGAAATTCCCCAAGAAAAATTGGATCTGGCAGCAATTGGGACCATTGCTGATATGGTTTCACTGACCGGAGAAAACCGAGCGTTAGTTCAGTTTGGCTTAAACGTGATTCACCTCACGGAACGACCCGGATTAAAAGCCTTGATTAAGCAGGCTAAATTAAACCTAGAGCAAGTGGATGAAGAAAAGATTAGTTTTCAGATTGCTCCGGCACTGAATTCAATTGGGAGAATGGGGGCGGCGACGCCAGGAATTCAACTCCTGACGACTGATGATGAGGAGCAAGCCTTAAAACTAGCCCCAAAAACCTTTAAAACCAATGAGCAACGGAAACAACTTGTAACAGAAATTACGAATCAAGCAGAACGGTTGGTTGCTGAACAAAGCACGCAACCGGTGTTAGTGCTAGTGGGCGATGACTGGCATGAAGGTGTGTTAGGAATTGTTGCCAGCCGGATTAAAGAAAAATTTCAAAAGCCAGCGATTGTAATGACCAAAACCACAAATGGATTGGTCAAAGGATCGGGACGAAGTGTTCCTGGGTTTGACCTGTTTCAGGCGCTGAGTCCCGAACGAGATTTGATGGTGGCGTTTGGGGGTCATGAAATGGCCGTGGGGTTAACGCTTTCACAAGCTAAATTAGCCGAATTTAGTGACCGACTAACCCAAGCTGCTCAGGAGCAAGGATTAGAAACTGGAAAACGAGCGGAATTAGCAATTGACTACACTATTACTCCTGATGACGTTAACCAAGCACTTTATGACAATTTACAGTTATTAAGTCCATTTGGAGTGGATAACGAAAAACCCGAATTTGCGTTTCAACCTAATTTAGTACGAGGATTAATGGCGATTGGTGCCGACAAATCCCATTTAAAATTAACGCTGATTGGGAATCAGAGCCAGGTGCATGCGATTGCCTTTGGCTGGGGAGCGCAGCTTCCTGAATTGCAGAAAATGGCAAGTAACCTGAAAGTGGCTGGAACCATTGGCAAAAATGAATTTCGTGGAAGAACCAATTTTCAGGTCATGGTGGATGACATTGAACCTGCTGGATTAGTAATTGAAGATCAGCGGACAAAAAAATTGCAACAGAAAATGTTTGCTCAGCCAGGAACGTATCTCTTTTTTAATCACAAACGGCAACGTCAATTAGCTCCATATCTGAACGAACAGGCCGAAAGCGTTTTGTTTCAAGACATTGATTTCGATCACCATTTTGATCATTTATTTGTGGTAGATTTTCCTGCTCATTTGGATGATTTACAACAAGTGGTTGAAAAGGCAGATACTCCGCTGATTACGTTATACCTCTTTAAAAAGCGACATTTACAAGCAGTGGGGATGCCAAATCGGGAACAGTATGCTAAGTTCTTTAAATTCTTGGAAAAGCAACCAACGATTGCGCTTCATAAGCAGTTAACTAAGGTTAGTCAACAATTACATTTAGACCCGCAAGCGGTTGTTTTCATGATTCAAGTATTTACCGAATTAGGTTTTGTAACGGTCAATGATGGCGTACTCACTAAGGTTGATAATCCGCCCCACCAGTCGTTGAGTTCTGCCAATTGTTACAAACAACGAGAACGTGATTTACAGTTAGAAAAGCAGTTGTTAGGGAGTACCCAGCAACAATTGTTACAATGGTTACAGTCCTTACGCATTAAAAACTAGGATTGAGGAAAGGATTTATTCATGACACTAAACTTAAAAGACTATGTGGCCAGTTATCCAGATTTTCCGGAACCAGGGATTTTGTTTCGTGATATTTCTCCCTTATTGGAAAACGGGGCAGCTTACCGACAAGCCACGAATGAGATTGTGGAGTATGCCCAAAAATTAAACGTGGACATGGTAGTGGGTCCGGAAGCCCGGGGCTTCATTGTCGGATGTCCTGTCGCTTACGATTTAAACATTGGTTTTGCGCCGGCTCGTAAGAAGGGTAAGTTACCCGGTAATACCGTCAAGGCAACGTACGGATTAGAGTATGGGGAATCATCACTATACCTGCACGATGATGCCATTAAACCAGGGCAGCGGGTTTTAGTTACGGATGACCTGCTAGCAACTGGAGGAACAATTGCTGCTACGATTCAACTAGTAGAAGATCTCGGTGGTGTAGTAGCCGGAACTGCTTTCTTTGTGGAATTAATGGAACTCAAAGGTCGGGATAAAATTAAAGATTACGACATCTTGAGTTTGATGCAGTATTAAAACCCAGTACGATTCGGTTTGCAAAACTTGTTCGTTTTGTTTATAATTGAATCGTACCATTTTGGAGAGTTGGCAGAGTGGTAATGCACCGGACTCGAAATCCGGCGAACCAAGCTTATACTTGGCGCGCAGGTTCAAATCCTGTACTCTCCTTTTTAACCCTTTTTGTTCCTGATTAAAAACGATTTGATGTCGTTCTTCGAAAGGTAAGAGTAAACTAACATGGCTCTTTGTCAAATGGTACTGATGAGTAGCTAATTTAATAAATGAGTCTAACACTAGGCGATGGAATCCTTAATTGATTCTGTCGCCTTTTGTTTATAATTTTCGTTCCAATTCATATTTTACTTTTGAAATTGGACTAATTTGATATACATGAAAAATTATCCGATTTCTGTTGCTTGGGATTTTGGTGGAATGGGATTTTTTGTTTGGGGAAAGAAAGTAGTAATCGTACTCGTTGACATTCCTTCGAAGTCAATTTGATCCACCATAAAAAAACCGGTTCTGAATTAGGAACCGGATTAAAAACTATAGTGGGCGACCCTGGGTCAAATACAAACCATAGATAGCAACCACGATTAGAAAAATAAATGCCATGGAAATTAGCTTCCAGGAAAGTTGGTGGCGCCGTTTATGGGCAAAGGCAATTTCAAGACTAGCAATTACTGCTAATCCTAACAATCCTTTGAGTAAAGTTAGCGTGGGGTGGAATTGCCAACCATGGATCATCATGATGACCCCGGTGATAATTGCGATTATGTAACAAACTCGAGCTACCATCATCGCGGTGGTGCTGAGTTTTTGATTAGAACTAAGTAGGGCAACGGTGGCCATCGTTAACAAGATGATCCAGTTAATAAAATGAATCCACATTACGAGCATGATTAACCTCCTTTGTTTTCTCCTCATTCATTTTAACAAACCGCTCCGATTTTAATTATTGCTTGTTAAAGTTTGAACTGGACTTGGATTGCTTTTCCAATGATTTGACCTGGATTATGCCGGTTAATAATAATGGGCTGAAACTCAGGGCTAGGATTATCTGGCATTAAAATCACCTGATCGTCTTGGTATTGAACCCGTTTTAAAGTTGTTTCGTTTTCATTAAGTAAGATAGCTGCAATGTCACCATTTTCTACTTGAAATTGTTGATGGATTAACACAAACGCTCCATTTGGAATCGTCGGAGCCATTGATTCACCGCGACATTTGAGATAAAAATTAGTGCCCATGGGAAGACCTGCTTTTGGAGTGGGTAAGTAGTCCTCGATATTTTCTTGCGCAATGATGGGAGTTCCACAAGCAATTTCTCCTAAGACTGGAATTGATACTAATGGATGGGAATCATAGGCTTTAAATTCAGATTGTTGTGACTGTAAGCCGGCCATTTGAAAAATTTCTCCCACCGGAACGCGAAGGCCCTTAGCCAGTTTCTCTAATGTTATTGGTTTAGGGATATTAACTAACCCATTTTCAATTTGGGAAAGGTAAGAATTGGACATTTGGGCCTGAAGCGCAGTTTGACGTACAGAAAAGCCACGCTGATGCCGTAATTCCTTAATTTGTTGCCCAAATTTTTTATTTTTATCATTCATTGTGATTAAATCACCTTCTCTGCTCATTCAGTATAACAAGAATAGCATAATATTATTATAAAAATAAAAAGGTTCAAATGAAAACTGATTGAAAAACAGAAACGCTATGCTATAGTAAATAATAATGATTTCATTGTGAAAGGCGGAATTTGAGATGCTGAGTTTACGTTTAAAGGATGCAGAAGCAGTCCGAAGAGAAATTTCGTTGCGGGGTGATTCAATTAACAGTTTCGCTCGAAAGATTAATTCTAATCCAGGTTACATTGGTAAAGTATTGGATGGTAAACGGGATCCGTATCCACCGCTAGCCAAGAAAATTGCTGATGGATTGGGGATGGACATTCGGGATCTTTTTTTTGTGGTTGATGGTCGAAAAAGGGAAACGAAACGTAAATAAATTTTAAAGCCAAAAACGATGTCAGGATGATATCGTTTTTTGATTTACAGAGCTTTGCTCATAAATTCGCTAATTAAGCAACCAAACGGATTATTACCGAATGAAATAAAGGCTTATTGCGCCGTTATAGTAGCGTTTTCTTCCAATATTTCGCTTTTTTCCGAAAACTCGTAAAAAACGATTGAATTTTGTGAAAAGTATCATATACTTAGTATTGTGAATATTTAAGAAAAAGGAGCTTTACAACTCATGAAAAAGGAAAAGAATGGTCTATTCGGCTTTATTAGTCGAATTGATGACTTTAAAATTGACGGGATTGGGTTAGCAGTTTATGCCCTCTTAGCCGTCATTTTAGTCATTGTGGTTGCTTTAAACGTGCTACCGCAAGGAATATTTGGGGCGCTGTTTGTCATGGTAATCATGGGAAACATCTTCTATTGGTTGGGTGCCCACCTGCCGATCTTTAAGAGTTATTTAGGTGGGGGAGCAGTGTTTGCCCTGTTTGCCCCTGCTTTGTTAGGAATCGTGGGTGTGATTCCAAAGACCGTAATTAAAACGGTTGATAGCTTTATGTCAAGTACAGGATTCATTGACTTCTTCATTATTTCTTTAATCGTGGGAGCCATTTTAGGAATGAACCGGAGCATGTTATTAAAAGCTTCCGTTCGTTTTCTCCCCGTGGCTTTCCTGTCAATGGCGGTTGCCTTTGTGGCAGTTGGGCTCATGTCCATGTTAATTGGAAAAGGCTTCCGTTACGGAGCTTTGTACGTAGCCTTTCCCGTCATGGGTGGAGGAATTGGTGCTGGAGCAATTCCACTTTCTAAGATTTACCACGAAGCTTTTGGGGGAAGTACTGACTTTCTTTCCATGCTACTTCCAGCAGTTATCTTGGGGAACGTGTTTGCCATTATTGGTGCCGGATTGATTAGTAAGCTCTTTGCTAATAGTAAAGGAAATGGACACGGCAAGATGTTGCCTGGTAATTTTGATGATGTTTCTAAAGAAAGCGTCACAATTACCTACCAAAAGATGGGAGTCGGCTTAATGATTGCCGCTGCTTTCTTAATGATTGGGCTAACGTTAAACCACTTTATCCCAATGGTAAACGAATATGCCTTTATCATTTTACTGGTTATTATTTTCAAGGCCTGCGGTTGGATTCCTAAGTACTATGAAGAATCAGCTGTAACCTTCAGTAACTCGATTACGAAGAACTTAACGCATGCCTTACTGGCTGGAGTTGGGTTAACTAAGTTAGATTTACCGGTTCTAGGGCACTCCTTAACTTGGCAATTCGTGGTGTTGGTATTGACGAGTGTTATCGTCATCGCCTTGGCTGCTGCCATTATCGGGAAACTCTTTGGACTTTACCCAGTTGAATCTGCCATTACAGCTGGATTGGTTAATAACTCCATGGGTGGAACTGGAAACATTTCTGTTTTGGCTGCCTGTGATCGAATGAACCTGATTGGTTTTGCTCAAATGGGGAATCGACTTGGAGGGGCAATTATGCTAGTCGCCGCCGGGATTTACATCTCGATTTTTGGTTAGTAATGGCATTGCATTAATAATAGATACGAAAAAAAGTAGCTCTCGTTAACGAGAGCTACTTTTTTTAAATTAAACTATTGATTAATGGCAAAGGTTTGAGTTCCAACGTTAGTTCCATCAATTTGTTGGTTGGAATTTTGATCGATGGCATTTTGATTAATTCCTTGGCTAGCGTTAATTGAAATGGCATCTTTGTCATTACTTAACTTATAAACCACGGAACTTTTGACCGTTTGACCCTTAGCAATTGTTTCGTCTGGATTGTTTGGGAGGGAATCATCGCTAAATTTCGTTTTAGCTAACTCCTGTTTGTTTTGTGTAACTTTCATGTTAGAATCCCAAGCCTGCATTGCAGTCATTTCATGATTAGATTTATTTTTAACCTGGTAGATAAATGCAACCATGGATGGGGTTGATTCGTTTGGTTGCTTAATGGTTTTAACTCCCTTAATTCGAATCGTTTTATCATTTAGCTGTGCCACGTTGTTACGAAACGAAGGTTGCTGGGAGGTAGTTTTGCTGGTAGTATTTTTGGGTTTAGATTGACTGTGATTACTGCTGGAACAGCCTGCCAGAGTTAAAGTACAAACGGCAGCTAATCCGAGGATAATTTGTTTTTTCACGATGAAAACTCCTTTTAGATAGGTTAGATGTACCTTTATTGTACAATATTTCACGAGAATAATAAACGGAGCAAAATAGTGGACAAATGGTCCCAGCTTATTTATAATTAATACAAACTGGTTGTTGATGGGAATCAATTAAGCAGCGAACAATAGATTTCATTGAGGAGGATTTAAGCATATGAAAGTAGCAGTAGTTGGATCATCTCACGGTGGTTACGAAGCGGTCCGCGGAGTTTTACAACAGTTTCCTGATGCTCACATTGATTGGTACGAAAAGGGTGACTTTATTTCGTTCCTGTCCTGTGGGATGGAATTATACCTCCAAGGAGTGGTCAAGGACGTTAACTCAGTTAGTTACGCTACCATTCCAGAAATGGAAGATAAGGGTGTCCACGTTCACATCAATTCAGAAGTAACGAACATTGATCCAGATGGACACAAGTTAACGGTGGTTGACGTGCAAAACGGCCAAGAAACTAGCGCCGATTATGACAAGTTAATCCTGAGCGTTGGAGCAGTTCCATTCAAGTTACCTGTTCCAGGTAAAGAACTACAAAACATTTACGCAATGCGTGGTCGAGATTGGGCAATTAAGTTACGTGAAGCTGAAGTTAAACCTGACATTAAGAACGTAACGGTGGTTGGTTCTGGTTACATTGGAATCGAAGCTGCAGAATCCTTTGCTAAGGCTGGAAAGCACGTTACGATTGTTGACATGAACCCTACCATTTTGGGAACTTATCTTGATACGGAATTCACTGAAATTCTTGAAGAAGAATTAAAGGCCAATGACGTTGACTTACGTTTAAGCCAATCCGTAAAGGAATACGTTGGTAATTCTGATAACAAAGTTACCTCAGTTATTTCAACAACCGGTGAAAGCTGGGACGCTGACCTAGTTGTTGAAACTGCCGGAATTCGTCCTGCCACTAAATGGTTAGCCGGAATCGTTGATCTAGATGACCACGGCATGATTAAGACAGATGAATACCAACAAACTAGTCAACCAGATATCTTTGCTGTTGGTGATTCAACTGAAATTGAATTTGCACCAACTGGGAAGAAACAATTAATCGCGTTGGCCTCAAACGCACGGCGCCAAGGTCGTTCTGCTGCTGCAAACCTTGAAGGACACAAACGCAAAACCACTGCTGTTTCTGGTTCATCAGCTCTCCACGTCTTTAGCTACAAGTTTGCTTCAACCGGAGTGAAGGACGTTACTGCTAAAGGATTAGGCGTTGACGTTGACTCTGTCTTCGTTACTGATACTAAAGTTCCTCCGTTTGTTCCTGCTGAACACAACGCTGAAGTCTTCTTCAAGTTGACTTACGATCCAAAGACCAGAGTGGTAATGGGAGCTCAAATCATGTCTAAAATGGACACGACTGCTAACATTAATGCAATTTCATTAGCCATTCAACAACACATGACGGTTGATGACTTAGCATATGCTGACTTCTTCTTCCAACCAGGTTTCGACCGGCCATGGAACATTATGAACGTGGCTGCACAAAAAGCCGAACAAAAATTAGATAAATAGGAATTAGTTCCAGAAAAACTTCAAGTTTACCGCTTGAAGTTTTTTTATTTTCCGGTAAACTGGTGGTTAAGCTAAATCCTTTGTGATTTTGCCAGACTAAATTAAGAATAATTAAAAATAGTTGGGGGAACCATCATGCCAGAGTTAGATCAACGGCTAAGCGAAGTTTACAACCATCGTTTGGACACCATTACACCATCACAAATCAGATCCTTTTCCCGTGAGATTCAAGATATCCCGGGCTTGGTGAGCTTAAACGTTGGCGAACCAGGGTTTAATACACCGGAACACGTCAAAGAAGCTGCCATTCAAAGTATTGCTAATAACCAATCGCACTACTCACCACAGAATGGCTGGCTAGAGTTACGGGAAGCCATTAGTAACTATTTAAACCGGCGTTATCAACTAGATGTTGATCCTGATTTAGAGGTAACGGTAACGGATGGTGCCACAGAAGCACTTTCCAGTAGTTTTTTAGCCACGATTAATCCTGGCGATGAAGTTCTTATTCCCATGCCGGGTTATCCAGCTTATACATCTTTAGTTGAATTAGCTGGAGGAGTTCCCGTTGGAATGGATACTAGTGCGACTGCGTTTAAGTTGACTCCCGCTCAGTTAGAGGAAACGTTAAAGGACCATCCTAATGCTAAGGAACTGGTTTTAAATTATCCCAATAATCCCACGGGAGTTTCTTACACGGAAGCTGAATTACAACAATTAGCCGACGTTGTAGCTAAGCACGGATTACTAGTGGTTGATGACGAAATTTATGGTGAACTGACCTATGACATTGAACACGTTTCCTTTGCTAAGTTACTGCCAGAAAATACCATTTTGATCAATGGCTTATCTAAGTCACACGCAATGACAGGATATCGACTCGGTTACGTGGCAGGACCAGCTGCCATCGTTAAGAACGTGAATAAGGTTCATGGGTATCTCGTTACCTCACCATCTAACCCAGCCCAGTATGCCGCTATTGAAGCCTTAAACAATGGTATGGACGATCCAATTCCCATGCGCAAGGCCTACCGTGAACGGCGTGATTTAATGGCAGACACACTCCGCCAGTTAGGCTTTGGTGTGGTTACTCCAGAAGGAGCCTTCTACATTTTTGCTAAGATTCCAGCGCAGTTTTCCGAAAACTCTCGGGAATTTGCTCTGCGCTTGGCTAAGGAAGCTAAGGTTGGTGTTACTCCTGGTAGCGCATTTGGATCGGCTGGAGAAGGCTACCTGCGGTTATCATATGCTGCTGATTTAGATCAAATCAAACAGGCGTTAGCTCAAATTAAAACCTTTATTGAAGCTAACCAATAAAAAAAAGAACCGCCAAGATTCAAACACTGAATCTTGGCGGTTCTTTTTCTGGGCACTGATGGGCCAATCCTCCTTTTTGCCATCGTCATTAATTACCGGTAGAATTAGAGTATTGAAATGGAAACGATGGAGTGATAAAAAATGAAAGTTGGAATTGATCAGATTGGGTTTTATACGCCCGGATACTATGTTGATTTAGTAGATTTAGCCCACGCGCGTAATGAGGATCCCAATAAATATTTAATTGGAATTGGGCAAGCGCAACAGGCTGTACCACCAGCTTCTCAAGATGCAGTAACAATGGCGGCTAATGCAGCTACGCAAATTATCAATGACCAGGATCGGGAACGGATCTCCCTTATTATCTTGGGAACTGAAAGTGGGATAGATAACTCAAAATCGGGAGCAATTTATCTGCAGCAGCTGTTGGATTTACCACGGGCCGCTCGTGCTTTTGAAATTAAACAAGCGTGTTATGGTGCCACTGCAGGGATTCAGTTGGCCAAGGACTTTGTTAAAGCTCATCCTGACCAGCAAGCGTTAGTGGTTGGCTCTGACGTTGCTCGGTATGGCTTAAAGACCCCGGGAGAGGTAACCCAGGGAGCTGGAGCCGTCGCCATGACCATTAGTGCAGAGCCCAAGACATTGGCTCTGAGTTCTTCTAGTAGCGTTTACTCCGATGACATCATGGACTTTTGGCGTCCGTTGAATCATACGGAGGCCTTGGTAGATGGGCATTATTCTAATGACATTTATCAGCAATTTTTTCAAACGACCATCCATGATTATTGTGACCAATACCAGTTGCAATTAAGTGATTTACAGGCCTTCACGTTCCACCTCCCATATAGCAAGCTCGGATTAAAGGCTTTGCGGACGATTTTGCCAGAGGTCAACCAGGTCCAACAAGAGCGTTGGCTGGCAGAATTTGAAGCTAGTCGAGTTTATAACAAGCAGGTGGGAAATCTTTACACTGGTTCGTTATACTTGAGCTTACTGTCGTTATTAGATCATACCCAGGAGTTAAGCGCTGGAGATCAGATCGGATTATTTAGCTATGGTTCTGGCGCTCAGGGGGAATTTTTCGTCGGCACGTTACAAGCTGGTTTTCGGGATGGGCAACGGCGGCACCAGATTGAAGCTAATTTAGCAAACCGAACTCGGTTAACCGTGAGCCAATACGAAGAATTTTTCACCCAGTGGCCGACCTTTAACACGGCCAACGTAACAATTGATTCGGCACCAGATGATGCTGAGTTTATCTTTACTGGGGTGACAGATAACAAACGGCAGTACCGCCGGCGCTAGTTGACAGGTTGATTGAAAACGATTAAATTAGGCTCAAGGTTTAATTAAAACTTTAATTCTGTCCCGTGAGGCAGCAAGTGATGAAATAGCAAACCTCCCACTCTGGGAGCAATTCCATCCTGTTGTCTACGGACAATGGGATTTTTTTAGGAGGAGTTAGCGTGAAGAACGAGGAAATCAAATTAGACATTCATGATAAACCGAGTGGTTTGTCGTGGGTGGGCTTATCGTTACAGCACATGTTCTCAATGTTTGGCAGTACGGTAATTGTGCCTTTGTTAGTGGGCTTGAGTCCCAGTATTGCATTGTTTGCATCTGGAATTGGGACCTTGCTACACATTTTAATTACAAAGGGGAAAATTCCGGCCTATATGGGCTCTAGTTTTGCCTTCATTACGCCAATGTTAGCGTTAATGAAAACTACCGGAATTGGCGGAGTTCAACAGGGAGTAATCGCCGTGGGACTCGTATACTTAGCGGTAGCCGCCTTGGTCTGGATGCTTGGAACCAACTGGATTGACCACTTACTTCCTCCCATTGTGGTGGGACCCATCGTAGTGGTGATTGGATTGTCACTGGCTGGTGCGGCAGCACAAGATGCAATGATGAAAAACAATCATTATGATTTGACGTACTTCTTAATTGCATTGGCGACGCTGTTTTTGGCGATCTTCTTTAACATGAAGCTGAAGGGCTTTCTCGGCATGATTCCAATTTTATTGGCGATTGTTTGTGGCTACTTAATTTCCATGGCCTGTGGATTGGTGGATCTACACGCAATTGCAACCGCTCCGTGGTTTAAGATTCCTCGCTTTGAATTGTTAGGAACGGAAAAAGGCTTTCACCTTGAATGGAATGCGATTCTAGTCATGGCTCCCATTGCATTTGTGACGATGACAGAACACATGGGACACTTGATGGTGCTCGGAGAATTAACGCACCGGAATTTCTTCAAAGATCCCGGCTTAAACCGGACTTTGGCCGGAGACGGAGCTGCTTCGTTAGCAGCCGGAATTTTAGGGGGACCGGCCGTTACTAGTTATGGCGAAAACATCGGGGTCATGGCCATTACCAAGGTCTACAGTGTGTATGTAATTATCGGAGCCGCTTTATTTGCGATGGCCTTTGCCTTTGTTAACAAGCTGAACGTTTTGATTATGCAAATGCCCCTGCCTGTAATTGGCGGGATTAGTTTCTTGCTCTTTGGGACGATTGCTAGTAGCGGGATTAAGGTCATGGTGGATGACCAGCTCGATCTGAACAATAAGCGGAATTTAATGATTGCCTCAGTGGTTTTGGTAATTGGAGTGGGGAATGCCTATCTCCAAATTGGGAACTTCCAATTCACGGGGGTAGCGCTAGCAACGGTGATTGGAATCGTCCTAAATCTCATTTTGCCAAAGGAGGCTGCGGTCTAGCCGTTAACTTTGAAAGTCAGTCCGATAATGGATTGGCTTTTTTAAATAGTTAAGAATTGTAAAAGAGAGGGCGCTTCTGTATAATCGAACACGTACAAAAAATAAGTGAATGGAGTGGGAATAATGAAAAAGAAATGGTCTTTGCTTTTGATGGCAGGGTTAGCAGCACTGGTATTAGCCGCCTGCGGTCAAAAACAAGCAGAAACAAAAACTCCCGATACCTTGACGGTTGGATTAGAAGGGACTTACGCCCCATATTCTTACCGTCAAAACGGGAAGTTAACTGGATTTGAAGTGGATCTCGCTAAGGAAACCGCTAAACGAATGGGCCTAAAAAAGACCAAATTCGTTACAACCGGTTGGGATTCTTTAATTGCGGGTTTGAATTCTAACAACTACGATGTGGTCTTTAACAACATGGCTGAAAACCCAGATCGGCAAAAGAAGTTTCGGTTTGCGACCCCATATGTGTACTCCAAATCGATTGTTATCACGAAAAAAGATGGTGACATTAAATCTGCTAAGGATTTAAAGGGCAAGAAAGTAGCTGAAGGAACGGGAACCGATAACTGGAATAACGCTAAGAAGTTAGGTGCTAACCCAATTACTTCGCCAGACTTTCAAACTTCGATGGATATGATTGATCAGGGTCGAGTAGCCGGAGCTGTGAACTCAAGAGAAGCCTTTGAATACTGGAAGAAGAGTCATTCTAATACAGATTTAACTTACTTTGAAATTCCAACTAGTGAAGTTAAAGCAAGTAAAATCGCCCCAATGATGAACAAAAAGAACGCTAAACTCCAAGCTAAAATGGATAAAGCCATCCAATCAGAACGAAAGGACGGTACCTTAAAACGACTTTCCATGAAATACTTTGGAACTAACATTACGGATAAGTAGGAGCTAGACATTTATGCTTGAGATTATTACCTCATCGCTTCCGAGTTTACTCAGCGCGATGTTGAAATTTACGATCCCGTTGTCATTGATTTCCTTTGTCTTCGGGATGGTAATTGCTTTTGTAGTTGCTTTAATTCGTACCTTGAATCCGAATTTAGGGCGGTTTGGAAAACCATTCTGGTTAGTATTAAAGGCAATTATCAGTTTTTACGTGTGGGCCTTTCGTTCGACTCCTCTGCTAGTACAATTATTTATTATTTTCTTTGGATTACCTTCAGTGGGAATTAAGTTAGCCCCGTTTATTGCCGCCTTAATTGGGTTTTCGCTTAATATGGGAGCTTACGGTTCCGAAACGATTCGCGCGGCCTTGCTTTCCGTGAGTGAGGATCAATGGGAAGCAGCTTACACCTTGGGCTTTTCTACTCCCCAAACTCTGTGGCATTTTATCATTCCCCAAGCCTTAAGAACAGCGTTACCACCATTGTCAAACGAGTTCATTGGCCTGGTTAAGGATACTTCCTTGGCTAGTACGATTACGATCGCTGAAATGTTTCAGGTGAGTCAACAGATTGCTGCGCAAAACTTTGAGCCGCTTTTGATGTATATCGAGGTTGCTGCTTTGTATGCGGTGCTTTGTTCGATTTTAAATGTCCTGCAACACTACTTAGAAAAGCGGTCGTCACAGTATTTGAAGGGGGATTCCGACTAATGCTAAAGATTGAAAACGTGCAAAAAAGCTTTGGAAAGAAACACGTTCTGCAGGGGATTAGTACGACGTTTCCCGAACACAAAACAACGGTAATCGTGGGACCATCCGGATCAGGGAAGACCACCTTGCTTCGGTCGTTGGATTTGTTAGTCCAACCGGATCAAGGAACCTTAGAAATTGGGTCCCTTCGGGTTAACTTTGCTAATCCAATCGATAAAAAAATGAAGAACGAACTGCGGGATCAAACCAGCATGGTGTTTCAAAACTGGAATCTTTTCCCTAATTTAACCATATTGCAAAACATCACGGTGGCGCCTATTTATGTACAAAAGGTAAATAAAAACGAAGCAGACCAACAAGCTCGAGCACTGCTTGATGAAGTGGGGTTAGCTGATTATGCGGATGTCTATCCTCATGAACTGTCTGGTGGTCAGCAACAGCGAATTTCAATTTGCCGGGCCCTGGCAGTAAAACCACAGTATATTCTGCTGGATGAGCCAACGAGTGCCTTAGATCCAGAGATGGAAACTCAGGTTCTAAAGATGTTAGAGAAACTGTCGTCTGATGGTCAATCGATGATCATGGTGACTCATAATATGCAGTTTGCTAAAGAAGCTGCCGATAAGATTCTCTTCTTAGAGGACGGTCAGTTACAGTTTGACGGATCCTGTGCCGATTTCTTTGCTAATCCGTCTGCACGTGTGACTGATTTCTTGCAGGGGATTTCTTTAAAATAAATTATTGGGAATAGACAAAAACAGCACTTGCAACCAAGTGCTGTTTTTTAGTGGTAAAAAGCGAGAAGGGCAACCAGGACAAAGGTGAGAAAACACCAACGAAAGCGTTCCTGTCGCATAAAAATTTGGCTTCCCAGGGAAAGTAGGACGATTGCAATTAATAAAATGTCCTTTTCCAGTGGAAAATTCGCTAAAATTAATCCGGCAAATAAGATAATGAAAATTAGGGTGAAGATGGTGGCGAGCTCGGGGGTAAAGCGTAATGTATAAAAAAGCACGTAAAGGGTAAATAAAATCCCAATGTTTAAAAGGGTGCTTCGCTCTAAATACTGACTGGTTAAGAAATTCAGAGTAGCCACGGGAATAACGGCATTGGCTAGGGAAAAACAGATTAAACCATAAAAGTGGATAAGGCCTAGTCGCGGGACCCGTAAGCAAACGTTGACAATTCCATAAAAGAGCGTGGCCGCACTAATGATAAGCGGCAACTGGTCCAGGAATGCTAATCCGACTGGTAGCGCGTTGAATAAGATGGTCAAGCGCACGTCTTCTCGCGTAAGCAAAACCAGGGTTCCCAGAGCCCAACTAACTTCAATTGCGATAAAGATGAGGCCCGTTTTGGTTCCAAATCTTAAGCGGGGAGAATTTGCCGCTAGGTTCCAGATCAAAAGCGTAGCGATCAGGTAGCCGATTCCCGTACTAATTTTAAGGGTGGAACGCACCACCGTGTTTGATTTCTTCATGATAATAACCTCGTTAATTTCAGCATAGTGGACTTTTTTCGTTGGTTCAACTACTTATTTTAGAATACTTGTGATAGGATAAGATAGTTATAAGTATGTTCCCGATAGGATTCACGAATAGTGAAGATGCCTTGTAACCAAAAATATTAGGGGGAAGTAAACATGAAGGAAAAACATTTATTCACGTCTGAATCGGTGTCTGAAGGACATCCGGATAAAATTGCTGATCACATTAGTGATGCGATTCTTGATGCCATCTTACGGCAAGATCCACAGGCCCGGGTCGCCTGCGAAACATCGGTAACTACCGGATTAGTGCTAGTTTTTGGAGAAGTTTCCACGACTGCCGATGTTAATATTCGTGAGATTGTACGTGAAACGATTCGCAAAGCCGGTTATGACAATCCTGCTTATGGTTTTGATGGTGATAACGTCGCGGTTTTAGTTTCAATCGACGAACAGTCACCAGATATCGCGCAGGGCGTTGATGAATCAGAAGAAACTAGAGCCGGTAATGGAGATCCGTTGGATCAAATTGGAGCTGGAGATCAGGGAATTATGTTCGGGTATGCTACCGATGAAACGCCTGAACTAATGCCGCTACCAATTTCATTGGCTCACAAACTGATGCGCAAAACGGCTGCCGTACGAAAGAGTGGTGAAATTACTTACTTACGTCCGGATGCAAAGGCGGAAGTAACGGTTGAATTTGATGAAAATGATCAACCTCTCCGAGTGGATACGGTGGTTTTAAGTACGCAACATGATCCAGATGTAACCCAAGCCCAAATTAAACGGGACGTGGTTGCTAAAATTGTGCAACAGGTCATTCCGGCTCAGTACTTAGATGAGGACACGAAGTATTTGATTAACCCCACCGGTAAATTCGTGATTGGAGGACCCAACGGAGACGCCGGGTTGACCGGTCGGAAGATTATCGTTGATACTTACGGGGGTTCAGCACACCATGGGGGAGGCGCCTTTTCTGGTAAGGATGCCACTAAGGTGGATCGATCTGCCAGTTATGCAGCCCGCTACATTGCCAAAAACATGGTGGCCGCTGGGTTAGCGCACCGGGTGGAAATTCAGTTGGCCTATGCTATTGGAGTGGCCGAACCAGTTTCCATTCAAGTGGAAACGTTTGGGACCTCCGCTTATTCCGAAGAAGAGTTAATTACTGCCATTCGGAAGACGTTTGATTTACGGCCCGCCGGCATCATTCAAATGTTAGATTTGCAACGACCTATTTACGAACAAACTGCTACCTACGGCCATTTTGGTCGCGATGATATTGATTTACCGTGGGAACACACGGATCGGGTGGATCAACTCCGAGCTGCCCTTCAATCTAAATAAGCAAAGCAAAAAAGTCGATCCGGAAGGGTCGTTTTTTTAGTCTGAAAGGAGCCTTGCAAAACGATGCATGCACGAACTACCAACGTTAAAATTGTGACGATCGCACTTTTTATTGCCACCTTCATGAGTGCCGTTGAAGGGACAATTGTATCAACGGCAATGCCGACCATCGTTGGTGATCTTCACGGAGTATCTCTAATGAACTGGGTTTTCTCCATCTTTTTGTTAACGAATGCAATTGCCACCCCGATTTATGGGAAACTGGCGGATCAACTGGGGCGCAAGCGGGTCTTTATTTTTGGACTGACCGTTTTTATTCTGGGGTCCCTTTTTTCCGGTCTCTCTGGACGAATGGAAACCTTGATTTTGTGGCGGGCGCTACAGGGAATTGGAGCTGGAGTAATTATGCCTGTTTCCTATACGATTGTGGCTGATATGTATTCCTTTGAAAAACGGGCGGACGTAGTTGGATTACTGGGTTCGGCCTGGGGAATTGCCTCGATCGTCGCTCCTTTACTAGGTGGTTTTATTGTCGATCAACTTTCCTGGCACTGGATCTTTTTTGTTAACGTTCCAATTGGATTACTGACGATTGGCTTAATTGCGTGGTTTCTCGTAGAACCACATTCAAACCGTTCGAGCCACATTGATTATGGTGGGGTTTGCTTAATTGCAGTGGTCCTGTTAGCAATTATGTATCTTTTTCAGTTACTGGGGGAACGACCGTTTCATTTCGGATTAATCGGCCTCTGTGTGGTTGTGGCGATGCTCGGAATGTGGTTCTTTATCCGTCAGGAGCGCCGGGCCGTAGACCCAATTATTCCCCTTAGTATGTTTAAAAACCGAACCTTTGTGACCCAGAATTTAATTGCCGCCCTCATTAGTGGGTTTATCTTTGCCTATGAAGTCTATTTACCAGACTGGACCCAGGGCTTGTTGGGCTTACCAGCCACCATGGCTGGATTTGCAATTACACCAAGTTCAATTATGTGGATTATCGGTTCCTTTTGGACTGGAAAATTACTGGGAAAGCTTCGGCCCCAGCTAATTACCTATTTAAGTTTGTTTTTTATTGGCTGTGGGAGTTTGGCTTCGATTTTAGCGCCAAGAACAACTCCCTTTTGGGCGTTCTTTGTGATCTCAGGAGTCATGGGAATTGGTTTTGGATTATGTATTACCAACGCCTCGGTCACGGTGCAAAATGAGGTAGCCAAGGATCAAATTGGGGTTGCTTCCTCGTTTAACACTTTGAGCCGGACGTTAGGACAAACGTTGATGATTTCTGTGTTTGGAATTGTGATGAACACGACGATGTTGCAAGGAGTCAAACAACACCCGCAGACGAACCTGAAACTGATGAACGAATTGATTAACCCGCAAACGGCGCAAGCTTTACCAGCTCAATTGCTGCCTCAGTTAAAGGAAATTCTCTATGGAGCGTTGCACAACGTCTTTTTAGTAGCGGGGTTGTTGGTAATTGCTACGCTCGTCGTGAATTGGTTTGACAAAAAAAGCGCGAGTTAACGTTTTTGAATCGCCAATAAGAAGGGTGGTTGGTGGACCTGATTAATAAATTGGTACTGAAGCACGTTGAAAGATTGCTGTGGTAGTTGTTGCGCCCATTCTAAGACTTGCTCTTTTTCACTGACCCCTCCAGGGTGGCCATAGTAACAGACCACGATAATCGCGCCCGTCGGTTGAAGCAACTCAGCGCATTTTTGCAATGCGGTAATGGTGGTTACAGGTTGAGTGATAATCTGGTGGTCTCCGGTGGGAAGGTAGCCTAGGTTAAAGATGGCACTCTTAATCGGAGTGGTCACCACTTGGTCTAAGTGTTCGTGGCCCAGTTGGACAACAGTGGCATTGTGATAGCCAGCTTCCTGTAACCGGTTCTTAGTGGCACTGACAGCCGGAGCTTGAATATCAAAACTGTACACATGACCACGAGGACCCACCAGTTGGGCTAACTTCAGGCTGTCATGACCCATCCCAGCAGTAGCGTCAACGACTACGTCACCAGGTTGCACGATTTGTTCCAATAGGGTGTGACTAAAGTTTAATGCTGATTGTAATTTCATGGGAAACCTCACTTTCTGCTTCATTATAGCAAGAAAAAGCTTGTATTTTCGGAGTAATTTTGCTATTGTGAACAGTAATCAACAGATTAACCAATGAAACAGAGTAGTAGAAAAAGCAAGATACCAGCGACTAAGCGGTTGGTGCGAGCTTAGACCTTAATTTTTCGAACTTGCTGTGGAGGTTTTGTTAATCAATCGATTAACCGTTTTCCGCGTTATGGACTTGAGGGTTCTCCAGTAAAATGGGGAGAAATTAGGTGGTACCGCGGCAACTCGTCCTATAGAATTAGTTTTCTATAGGCTTTTTTTATGGCAAAAATCGCAATGACAAAGGAGTGTTGGACATGGCTGTTTATGATCACAAACAGATTGAAACCAAATGGCAAAAGTATTGGGATGAACATCAGACGTTTAAAACGGGTGAAGATCCAAATAAAGAGAAATACTACGTTTTAGACATGTTCCCATATCCATCCGGACAGGGGTTGCACGTGGGACATCCAGAAGGATATACCGCTACTGACATTATGGCGCGCTTTAATCGGATGCAAGGTAAAAATGTATTGCATCCGATGGGGTGGGATGCGTTTGGACTGCCCGCCGAACAGTACGCGATGAAAACGGGGCATAATCCCGCTGAGTTTACGAATCAAAACATTCAAACCTTTAAACGGCAAATTAAATCCCTTGGATTTTCGTACGACTGGAATCGCGAAGTTAATACGACCGATCCCAAGTATTACAAGTGGACGCAGTGGATTTTTGAACAACTCTACAAAAAGGGCCTAGCCTATGAAGATGAAATTGAAGTGAACTGGGCGCCAGATTTGATGGGTGGAACCGTGGTGGCCAATGAAGAAGTGGTTAACGGGAAAACCGAACGGGGTGGTTATCCTGTCTACCGTAAACCGATGAAACAGTGGGTTTTGCGGATTACGGCCTATGCGGAACGGCTATTAGATGATTTGGATGATTTAGACTGGCCAGAAAGCATCAAACAAATGCAAAGAAACTGGATTGGAAAATCCGTGGGAGCCAGCATTAAATTTGCGGTCGATCAACATCCTGATGCTCAAATTGAGGTTTTCTCAACCCGGGCTGATACGCTCTTTGGAGCTACGTACCTGGTTCTTTCTCCCGAACATCCATTGGTAGAACAAATTACTACCGCAGAACAAGCGGATGCGGTGGCTGAATATCAAAAATACGTGGCCTCTAAGTCAGACTTGGAACGGACTGACCTGAACAAAGATAAATCAGGAGTCTTTACGGGAGCCTACGCTAAGAATCCCGTTAACGGACAATTATTGCCGATCTGGATTGGAGATTACGTACTGCCGTCATACGGGACGGGAGCAATCATGGCGGTACCAGCCCATGATCAACGAGACTATGAATTTGCAAAGAAGTTTGAACTTCCAATTATTCCCGTTATTAAGGGAGGCGACGTTGCCAAGGAAGCCTACACTGGCGATGGCGTCCACATTAATTCCGGATTCTTGGATGGAATGGGAAAAGACGAAGCCATTGCAGCCATCATTAGTTGGCTTGAAGACCATGATGCCGGGACTAAAAAGGTTAATTACAAGTTACGGGACTGGATTTTTTCCCGGCAACGGTACTGGGGAGAACCAATTCCCGTTATTCACTGGGACGATGGGAGTACGTCGTTGGTTCCAGAGGATGAACTACCGCTACGCTTGCCTAAAACTAATAACATTAAACCATCTGGAACCGGTGAAAGCCCCTTGGCTAATCTGAGTGACTGGATCAACGTTACTGATGAAAACGGTCGCCACGGACGCCGGGAAACGAACACGATGCCGCAATGGGCAGGAAGTTCATGGTACTATTTACGCTACATTGATCCAGACAATGATAAAATGATTGCTGATCCAGATAAGTTGAAATATTGGTTGCCAGTGGACCTATACGTTGGTGGGGCCGAACACGCGGTATTGCACCTGCTGTACGCGCGGTTCTGGCACAAAGTTTTGTATGATTTGGGAGTTGTCCCTACCAAAGAACCATTCCAACGCTTGGTGAACCAGGGAATGATTCTTGGAACTAATCACGAAAAGATGTCGAAATCCAAGGGCAACGTGGTCAATCCGGATGATATTGTTAATGAATATGGAGCAGATACTCTGCGACTTTACGAAATGTTCATGGGTCCACTGACGGAATCAAAACCGTGGAGTACCGAAGGAATTACGGGAGCCAACCGGTGGATCAAACGGGTTTGGCGGATGTACCTTGGTGATGATGAAAACAATGCTGGCATGATTGTGGCCTCCAATGATGGAGCGCTCGCCAAGAGTTACAACCAAACCGTGAAAAAAGTGACGGATGACATTGAAAAAATGCGGTTTAATACGGCTATTTCGCAGATGATGGTCTTTGTAAACGACGTGTACAAGCACCAACAACTACCTCAAGAATACGCTGAAGGTTTGATTAAGCTTCTGTCTCCAATTACACCGCATTTGGCAGAAGAAATTTGGCATCAACTAGGGCATGATGAATCAATTGCCTACGCAGCATGGCCAACCTATGATGCAAGTCAGTTGCAGGACGAAGAGGTGCAAATTGCCGTTCAAATTAACGGAAAAGTGCGGTCTCGGCTTTCTGTTCCAACTGACGCTGATCGAGACGCCATCGAGAAAATGGCGCTAGAAAATGCTGATGTTCAAGCTAACCTAACCGGAAAAACGGTTCGTAAGGTGATTGTTGTACCGAAAAAGATTGTCAATATTGTAGCCAATTAATCTATTTTGTGCTAAATTGGTGCTTTGAGATTTGGTTTGAAAGTAGGTTATTTTAGTGGATAACGATGTTGAAAACAATCAATTAGAAGAGCAACAACAATTTGCCGAGTCAGAAGCAGCCAAAGGACAAATGTTAAAGGGATCGGCCTGGATGACGATTGGAAGCATTTTGTCACGAATCCTCGGGGCATTGTACATTATTCCCTGGCGGTTGATTTTTGGGGCGGCCTTGTTTCCAATTGCAAACTCCCTCTACACCCAGGGTTACAATATCTATAGTTTCGTTTTAATTGTGGCGATTGCCGGAATTCCGTCTGCCATTGCCAAACAGGTGGCACATTACAATGCGTTAAATGAGTATGGAGTAGGAGTCGAGTTATATAAAAAAGGGGTAATTCTCTCCGTTTTAATGGGTGTGATTAGTGCTCTAATTCTATGGTTTGCTGCTCCGATTTTAACTAACGGGGATCCAAATGTGATTCCGGTCATCCATTCGTTAGCTGGGGCCGTTTTAATCATTCCAGCGATGAGTTTGACGCGAGGGTATTTTCAGGGATACGGTGATATGGCTCCGTCTGCCATTTCCCAATTTATCGAACAACTAGCCCGAGTGATTTACATGCTTGCATCTGCGTTTATCATTTTGCGAGTGGTGCACGGCAGCTGGGTCACGGCGGTATCACAATCAACCTTTGCGGCCTGTGTCGGAGCCGTCTTTGGGTTTTTAATCCTAGGTTGGTATTACTGGCGTCGCCGTCACTATTACCGGTCGTTGGTGGCTAATAGTGATCACCAATTACAGGTGCCGACAAAGCAGTTGTATCGAGAAATTATTAGTCAGGCGGTTCCCTTTGTTATTTTGGGAGCTGGAGTGACGATCTTTTCTTTGATTGATCAATTTACTTTCTTTGATATCATGCGATTAGCAACGAATTTTTCTGAACGAACCCTTCAGGTTGATTACGCCGTTTTTGCCGGCAATGCGAATAAGTTAACCATGATCGTAATTTCCTTGGCATCTTCGTTAGCCATTACGGTAGTTCCGCTTCTGTCGACGGCCTTTACCAAACGCAACATGCAAATGATGCGGGATCAGTTGTCTAATACCATGATCCTATTTGAATTTGTAATGTTACCTGCTTCTTTGGGAATGGCGGCCGTTGCTGGTCCCTTAAACCGGACTTTTTATGGGACTGCTAACATGAACTTTGGAAGTAACGTGTTGACCTTTGCGGCTATCGCAGCGATTCCAATCGGGTTATTCGTGGTGACTTCGGCAGTTATGCAGGGGGTTTCTCAGAACCGGCGGGCAGTGAAGTACTTTGTAATTGGAACGATTGCCAAGGTAATTACCCAGTTCCCATTGGTATACTGGTTTGGGGCCTTTGGAACCTTAATGTCGACCGTAGTTGGTTTTACGGTTGCAAACGGTCTAATCATTTACTCCTTAAACCGCGATTTTGGCTTTGAAGTTAAGCAGCTGTTAAATGATTCTGCGAGCTTACTGGGATATTCTTTAATTATGTATGCCATCACGTTAGTTGCCGTGTATGGGCTTAATTTCCTCGTCGGCTTAGTTGCGAACCCATTTAGTTCTTTAATAAGTTTAGTCGTAACGGCCGTAGCCGCTCTCATTGGAGCCAGCGTGTACATGTACTGTACTTTAAAGAGTCGCTTGGCCGATGAAGTTTTAGGAGCTCGAGTAGCTCGGTTACGAACCATTTTTCATATCAGTTAAAAATAAAAACCAACGTCTTGGCGTTGGTTTTTATTTTGATTGCGTTCCTTCTAGGCGATCGCCGTCAGGGGCCGTGTAAATTCCGTTAATAATAATTTCAATTAAACTAAAGATGAGGCCACTTACCGGGAAGAAGCAAATGGCAATGGCCGTGACAATGATTAAAGTAGGGAATTTCCAACTGGTCAAGAAGCGGTAGCTCATGGTGTTTTTGATTTTACGCATCCCCACTTGATCATTTTCATTTTTCATTTCGCTTATGATTACTTGACATAAAAAGAGATAGGAGAGGTTCCAAGCGGTAAAGAACAGAAGGTAGAATAATTGGGGAGCTACGCTATTCATAAACTTTCCGACCCAGGCGGAGGCTACTGGAATTAAAGACATTGTAAATAGCCAAAGGTTGTTAGCCCAGTAAATGCGTTTGGTGACTCGTCTGACCAGGTAAAAAATGTAGTGTTGGTTGTACCAAGCAACGCCAATAAAGGCAAAACTGACGATGTAGGCAAATAATTCTGGGATGCCATCAAAAATTTCGTAGAAGTGCGGGGTGTTGGGAACTTTAAAATCTAAGACCATGATGGTAATGATAATTGCGACAATCGCATCGGTGAGAGCTTCAACTCGTGATTTTTTCACCGTACAAACCTCCAGTTAAAATGTAATTCTTCAATTGAAAATTATAGCATAATTTGATCTGCTTCAAATTCCCAAATAAAAGTGATTGGTAAAATAAGCGTGCTTTATTTCCCGTTGGGGAATTGGTATGATTAAAATAATTATTTTAGGTTGGAAAATTAGGCATCAGTGGAAGTTTTCTAGGAGTTGATTAAAATTAAGCAATATTACATCGTAGATCAATCATTACTACCGGAAATGTTTGGCAAGGTAATCGCTGCCCGTCAGTTACTAGAGGAAGGTAAGGTTGCAAACATTAGTGAAGCGGTAAAAGCGGTTGGCATCAGCCGGGGAAGTTACTATAAGTACAAAGACATGGTGTATTCGACGGATGATTCGAGTTGGAACCGCAAGGCCGTGATTGCATTAATGTTAAACGATCGCCCAGGGGTCCTGTCCCAACTTTTAAAACAGGTGGCAGATAGTGGTGCCAGTATCCTAACGATTAACCAAAACATCCCCATCCATCAGATGGCTAGCGTGGTAATTTCGTTAGATTTGACCCACATTACAATTACGATTGATGAATTACTAACCAAGTTTAAGCAGGTTGAAGGGGCCAGTCAGGTTCGCTTGGTTTCCATTGAATAATCAACTTTGAGCAAACAAAAAGCGGTTGAAAATAATTTCAATCGCTTTTTTTGATGCTTTAAGCTTGGTCATCAACCACTAATAACGACTTGATGGCTTTTCGTTGATCCATTGCGTCGTAAGCTTCTTGAATTTGATCTAATGTAAATTGCTTGGTAAAGACCTTGCCGGGGTTAATCTTACCGTCTAAGACGGCTTGTAAGAGTTCTTCTCTGTCGTAGGTAGTAACAGAAGCAATTCCACCCCGCAAACCAGTGTTGTTGTAGAACAATTGGTTGGTGTTCATTTCGGCTTTTTGCGGAATCCCCACTCGTCCGATTACGGCACCGGGACGAACCAGTTTAGTGGCTGTATCGACGGATTGTTCCGTTCCGACACATTCCAGCACGGCATCGACACCACTACCAGTTAGTTCCATTACGTGTTTAACGGCTTCGTCACCACGTTCTGGAACAATATCAGTTGCCCCAAATTCCTTGGCTAATTTTTGCCGGTCTTCGTGACGACTCATGGCAATGATTCGTTTAGCGCCACGCAACTTAGCAGAAATGACTCCACACAGACCAACGGCTCCGTCACCCATGACAGCAACCGTATCGCCTGGCTTTACTTCGGCTGTGACAGCAGCATGGTAACCAGTGGCCATGACGTCAGATAAAGTGACAAATGAATTTAACATTTCTGAAGAGTAGTCAGATGGTTGGCCAGGAATTTTTACGAGGGCCCAGTTAGCATTGATAAACCTGAGGTATTGGGCTTGGTAACCATTGATACTACCAGTTTCTCGGTTCAAACAATTTCCGTCAAAACCAGCTTTACAAGCGGCACAATGCCCACATCCATGGGTAAAAGGAGCGATAACAAAGTCACCCGGTTTAACGTTAGTAACTTCAGAACCAACTGATTCTACAATTCCGATTCCTTCGTGTCCCGTTGGAGTTCCACTTTCTCGCTTGGAAATGCCCCGGAACCACCAGAGGTCAGAACCACAAACACTGGCACGCACGATTTTAATGATGGCGTCCGTTGGTTTTTGAATTTTTGGTTTCGGCTGATCTTCGATCCGCATTTCGCCAGGTTTAATAAACGTAGCTGCTTTCATAATAATTCCTCCGTAATTTTAGTTGTAGTTATACTACGTCAATTAGTTGTCAAAAGCTAATTGGTAAACTACTAAATTAAGTATAGCGGGCGTTTCAGTAGTTTGCGAATATTTTGTTTTGCGGTTGACAGAAATTCTAGTTGGGGGGCCTAACTACGCTAAAATCGGTTGACAAATGTAATAATTCGTTTAAAATGATAACAATTTATTTTTAAAAACGGAGGGAATGTTATGGAAGAGATTAAGTTGCAAAACGTTTACTTTGCTTATCCCGAAAAGCCGACGCCTGTGTTTACCGATTTAAACCTGACCTTTAATGCTGATTGGAAGCTCGGGTTAATTGGTCGTAATGGTCGGGGGAAAACCACCCTACTGAAATTAATTGCGGGAAAGCTGCATGGCAGTGGGACGATTAATAGTCGACTTGCATTTCAGTTCTTTCCGTTTCCAGTTACTACGGAGAAAACGGTCAGGGAGTTATTTACGCAATTAGGACAGACCCCCATTTGGCAGTTGAAACGGGAGTTATCGCTTCTGGGATTGTCTCCGACTCTTTTAGAACGGGAATATCAAACTCTTTCTGGCGGAGAAAAAACAAAGGTGCAACTGAGCATGTTATTTGCTGATGATACGACCTTTAAGCTGATTGATGAGCCAACTAATCATCTAGATCAATTGGGGAACCAACAGGTTATTGATTATCTACAACAAAAACAAGGCTTTATCTTAGTTAGTCATAATGCTTTTTTACTTGATCAGGTTTGTAACCACATTTTAGCGCTCGAAAAGACTGGGGTTGATTTATATCATGGTAATTACCATGCATTTAGAGAACGACGCCAGTTAGCTGAACAAGAACGACAGGCGACGAATGGCAAAATTGACCACCAGATCGCTCGGTTGGAAAAAAGTGCGCGGCAAACCAAACAGTGGTCGCAGAGTAAGGAAAACCAAAAGTTTAACCGGAAGGGCGATCCGAACCAGAAGGTAATGGATCGGGGCATGATGGGCAATCGTGCGGCCCGGATGATGAAAAAGGCTAAAGTAGCAGAACGTAAGCGGAATCAGGCAATTAAGCAGCAAGTGGCCCTGAAAAAAGAAGTTGAAACGGTGGAACCGTTGGAGCTAAAGTTTCCCCAGTCAGGAACTGAAACTTTGTTACGCTTGAACTCGTTACACCTCGGTTATGGGCAACGATGGTTGTTTGCCCCAGTCTCTATAACGGTTAAGCGCGGAGATGTAGTGGGAATTACTGGTCCAAACGGGCAGGGGAAAACCAGTTTATTCCAAGCAATCAGCGAAACATTTGACGGCCAACAAGCGGGTGCATTACAACGGGCTCCTCATTTAACGATTAGTGCTTTATTTCAAAGTTATCATCATACTGAAACAATTCCAGAGTACATTGAGAACCTGGGATTAGATCGAGAACTGTTTTTGAGTAACCTGCACAAGTTAGGAGTCGCTAGAACCGATTTCAATAAGCACATTGACCAAATGAGTGCCGGTCAACAAAAACGGGTCGAACTGGCGCGTTCGTTGTCCACTTTGGCAGATCTCTACCTGTGGGACGAGCCACTAAACTATCTAGACGAATATAACCGCCGTCAATTAGTGGAATTAATAACGGATAGTCGGATGACGTTGCTGGTCATTGATCACGATGCCGAATTTATCCAAACGGTTGCGAGTCACATTTTACAGCTGCAACCGAATCATTAAATGGAGAATGAAAGTGAAGATCAAACCAATTAAACAAGTGGCGGTGAACGACTTAGCTAGTTCAGTTGCCACTCAGGCCTTTAGCATCTATACGGTTTGGTACATTGCCAGTCATCTGCACAACCAGAGCTTAATTTCACTGCTAGGAGGTCTAGAATTATTAACGGTAGTTCTTGCTCCCATCGGTGGAGTAGTGGCAGATACTTGGTCTCGGGTTAAGATTATGCAAATAATTAGTGTGCTTCGAACTGGGCTATTGTTTGCCTTCGTATTGCTGCTAATTTTCACCCAGCAATTAAATTATTTGTTGCTTGCAACTGGAACGGGACTTAGTATTCTAGCTGCTTTTTATAGTCCAGCAGTTGAAGCAATTATTCCGGATTATGCTAATTCAGAGGATGAACTGGTTCAAAACAATACAATTGTGAACGTTGCCAACCAAACGGCCACGATTACGGCTTCTGTGGTAGCGGGACTTTTTACTTTTTTGCCAAGTAATCTGATTGCATATGGATTACTGTTGCTATTATTGGCACTGGCAACGATTAGCATCTTACGGTTACAAGACCATTCGCACCGCCAACCAATGACAAATCCGTGGTCTAATTTTCGGTTGACCAAACTAGGCAGCGAATTTCGTGCCATCGGGAAAATTCCGGTGATTAAGGTTTTATTGCCATATGCAATTATTTTGAATCTGAGCTTTTGGACCTTTTGGTTTTTAACCCCATTGTACTTAACCACCTACTTACATCGTTTTCGCATTGCCTTTTCGCTACAAGAACTGTTGATTGGGGTGGCAGCGATTAGCTGTGGAATTGTAGTGGGCAAATATACTAATTTATTGGCAAGGTTGATTCGTTATTATCCCGTCTTTTTGCTGTTTCAGGGCAGTGGATTTGTAATCTTTTTTTTGGTAATGCAAATAACCACCAACTTGCTAGTTCAAATTGTAAGCTTCTGTCTGGCTTGGATTTTGTATGGGGTCTTTAACTTCTTAACCGGACTCATGTTTATCACGGCCGTGCAAAGGAAGTTGCAGCCTAACCAAATGGGGAAAACACTGGGAACGATTTTCTCAATCTTTGGGATTTTAGCCCCATTAGCATCGTTAATTACCGGGGTGATTCACCAACCAACGACTCCGTTAATGTTGGGATTAGTCTGCCCAATGATCTTGGTTCCACTATTGATGTTGTTTGATCGCCGGGTAAAACGGGCTTTGCAGGCTTAAAACGAAAGAGAGCCGTCCGAGTATGGATGACTCTCTTTATTATTGTGATTAAATTAATCAGCTTGGTGCTCATGCATGAACCGTGGCAACGCTTCTGAAATTTGGTGTGGTAAAACTACGTACTGCTGCTGAGCCAGTTGATCCGCAATGGCACTGTGGCTGTACACTGCCGCCAAAACTGCTTCATTAACGTTGTGGAACTGAGCGACAAACCCACTGATGATGCCGGCCAGGGTATCGCCCATCCCACCGATTGCTTGCGCGGGAGTCCCAGTGGTATTTTGAAAGGCCCCCATCGGGGTGAAAACCTCTGTTTGTGCAGATTTAACCACGGCAATTAGGTGTGAATTATTGATTGATAGTTGGTTGTACGCTTGCTGGTTGGTTTTTGGATTTTGGTCCGCTAATTTTACTCCCGTCAGCCGTTCCCATTCCATCTGATGAGGCGTCAAAATGATGGTAGCCGCTGGAAGTGGGATTTTTTCTTTGGCAATCAAAGTTAGGGCTGATCCATCAATTAATAACACCTGGTGGGAAGAAACCAGACTAAACACCAACTTAATTAGCTGAAGGTCCTGGTCATCCGTTCCTAATCCAGAACCTAAACTAATCACGTCCATCGTGGGCAGTAGCTGGTTTAAATGCATTTGATCTTGATAATCAGCAAACATGGCTTCTGGAACCCAATTATGTAAACTTGTCTGATTGCTAGGATCCGTAAAGGCTGTGGTTAGACCTGCGCCAGCGTAAACAGTTCCTAAGGTACTCATAATGATAGCGCCTCCGAAGTTTCGGTTGCCCCCGATTAGAGCTACTTTACCATAGGT
Source organism: Fructilactobacillus hinvesii (assembly GCF_024029435.1). NCBI lineage: Bacteria > Bacillati > Bacillota > Bacilli > Lactobacillales > Lactobacillaceae > Fructilactobacillus > Fructilactobacillus hinvesii. The sequence goes on from NZ_CP097118.1 coordinate 848,710, forward strand.
TCCCTTAAAGCTCTTTGTTGGCCGTTTGCGAATTACTTTTGGTAGAATTGATGCTGTAATTAGTTTCATTAGATTCACCTCGCAGCTATTATAGCATTATCGCGGCCGATTCATGATAGGATAGAAGATAGAATAAAGAAGATTGAGAAAGGATGATCACACATGACAGATTGGAAAGCTACCGCTGCCAAGTATCAAGATCAATATTTAGCGGATTTGAAACAACTCGTAGCGATTGATAGCTCGCGTGATGTTGAAAACCAAACGGATGAATTTCCACTTGGTCCAGGTCCAGCTCAGGCGTTAAATCAGTTTTTGCAATTTGGGGAACGAGATGGATTTACCACTAAAAACATTGATAACGTAGTGGGCTACATTGAGTACGGAACTGGTGATGATTATTTTGCTATTTTAGGGCATGCTGATACGGTTCCCGCTGGAAATGGCTGGGATACGAATCCCTTTGAATTACTGGTCGAAGATGGTCAAGCAATTGGTCGGGGAACTTCCGATGATAAGGGTCCAGCGTTGGCTGCTTACTATGGCTTACGAATTCTTAAGGACCTTGGCATTGAACCAAAACTGAAAATTCGGTTGATCATTGGGACTGACGAAGAGACCAATTGGACGGGCATGAAGCGTTATTTTGAAACGGAACCCGCTCCAACTGCCGGTTTTTCTCCTGATGCAGAGTTCCCGTTGATTAACGGAGAAAAGGGAAACGTAACCTTTGAAACTCATTTTGACGGAGCGAGTGCCATTGCGGAGCAACAATTGTTGTCATTTAATGCTGGGTTAAAGGAAAACATGGTGCCGCGAGACGCAGAAGCTTTTGTAACGATGGAAGATCCCGATACTGTTTTACAGGAATTTGATGCTTTTATCGGTGATGCCCCAATTAGTGGATCGGCTAGCATCATTGGTAAGCAGGTTCATTTTGAAGTAGTCGGAAAAGCGGCTCACGGAATGGAGCCACGGAACGGAATTAACGCCGGGACTTACCTAGCAATGTTTTTGAAGCAACTGCCTTTAGATCAAACGGGAACGAATTTCATTCGCTTCATTACGAATAATTTGCACGATGATTCCCGGGCGCGACAACTCGGACTTCAGTTTACCGATGAAACCATGGGGGATTTAACCATGAACGTTGGGTTAATGACCTATGATGCTGAAACTGGGGGATTAGTCAACACAAACTTCCGGTATCCCAAGGGAATTGGACCGGACGAAATTCAACGGCAATTAGAAAAAGCCGCTACTCCATATCAAGCGACGGTGACGCAAACTAACGATATGGAACCCCACTTTGTTCCAGCCAATGATCCATTAGTTACAAACCTGATGGATGTTTATAAGGAACAAACGGGACAAACCAACGCGCAACCAGAAGTAGTCGGTGGGGGAACGTTTGCTCGTTTAATGGAACACGGGGTTGCCTTTGGGGCGTTATTCCCAGGAACCACGGATACAATGCACCAAGCAAACGAATTTCAACCGATGTCTGATCTGCTGTTAGCCATGTCGATTTATGCGCAAGCCATTTTTATGGTGACTAAATAAATTATAAGGCAGTAGTTGACATCGATAGTGATTCGTTATACTGTAAAGACAATTTAAAGAACGAAACGACGGAAAAGTTGAGTATGAAATTCAAAATCACAGAGAGTCTCCGGCTGGTGCGAGGAGATGATGGCGGATTTCAGAAGATGGACTTGGAGTCATTAGCGGTGAATCATGAGCCGCTAACGGAGTGGTGGTCGTTATTACCACAGGGTTTTAGCTAGTGAATGGCTGTAACTCAACGAGGCTGGTGTAGTGATGCACTAGTAAACTAAGGTGGTAACGCGAAGCATTCGTCCTTTTGACTAAGGATGAATGCTTTTTGTTTACAATCATGAAGGGGGAAGCAGGAATGACAAAAACAACGCGTCGATTAGTTTGGCTGGGAATTTTAATTTTTATTCTAGTAATGGGATATTTTAGCTTCTTTCGGGGTACCAGTGAACAAAAGAATACGATTAACGTTGGCATTATGGCTGGTTCTAAAGCAGAACAGCAGATTTGGGATTCAGTTGCCCAAACGGCAAAGCAAAAATATGGATTAACGGTTAAATTTCAACGTTTTACGGATTACAGTCAACCGAACACAGCCTTGGCCAATCACAGTATTGATGTCAATGCCTTTCAAAATTATCCCTTCTTAGATTTGTGGAATCAAAAACACCATGATCACATCGTGGCGGTAGGTGATACAATCATCGAACCAATGCGGATTTATTCTCACCAAACCAAACGGGTTGCTGATCTTCCCAATGGAAGTACCGTAACGGTTCCAAACGATGCGAATAATGAATCACGAGCGTTGTTTGTGCTTCAAAGTGCCGGACTTTTAAAACTAAAACCAAACACGAAGCTTGCTGACGCTCGCTCAATTATTGCTAATCCGCGGAATCTACAAATTAAGGAAGTTGATGCTAGTCAGACAGCCCGTTCCCTAAACGATGCAGGAGCAGCAGTGGTGAACGGAAACTACGCTCAGGCTGCTTCGCTAGATCCCCACCAGGCGATTTTTACCGAACCATTTGACCATCATTCTAAGCAGTGGATTAATTTCATTGCTGCTAACCGAACAGATCGCAATGATCCGCGGATTAAAAAGCTAGTGAAGGCTTACCAAACTAAAAAGACGGCCGCTAAAATTAAGCAGGTATCTGGGATTAACCAGGTGCCGGCTTGGAATCTGAACTTGAAGTAGAAAGGATGAATTAACATGGATGCAGCAGCAAAAGTACAAATTTTACGTGATTTAATTCAAATTCCCACTGTCAACGGGAACGAAGCCGCAGTGAGTGATTACTTGGCTCGCCTCTTACAACAACATGGGATTGCCAGTCGGGTTCAACCCATCACAGCCGACGGCAAACGAACCAATTTAATCGTAGAAATTGGGCAAGGTCAAACGGATCAGGTTTTTGGCTTTACCGGTCATCAAGACACGGTAGCAGTTGGGGATCAATCTGAATGGGACCATGATCCGTTTGCGGCGACCGTTGTGGGAGATAAGTTATACGGACGGGGTGCTGCAGACATGAAGAGTGGCTTGGCTGCGGAAGTGTTGGCAGTAATTGAATTAGCAGAGCATCCTGAGTTAGTTCCTGGGAAGGTACGACTTTTGATTACGGCGGGAGAAGAGTATGGTGCGCCTGGAGCCTATCAAATCAAACCCGAATTGTTAACCGACTTGGATGCCTTAGTGGTAGGAGAAGCAACTGACGGCAACGTTACCTATGCTCATTCTGGCAGCTTTAACTACCGGATTGTCAGCCGGGGAAAAGCGGCCCACAGTTCGGTGCCGACCCAGGGAATTAATGCGATTCAAGGGCTGGTGAAGTACATTGAACAAGAAGGCCAAATCTTTGCAGAGCTACCAGTTGATCAAACGTTGGGCAACGTTCAGCACAGTGTGACCGTCATTCGCGGTGGTGATCAAGTTAACACCATTCCAGATGCGGCTGAATTACTTGGAAACGTCCGCCCCACTTCAGCCTTTGGTAACCAAGCGGTACGGGCTTTACTCCAGCAGACAGTTGATCAGTTAAATGAAACAACAGATTATCAACTGGAGTTACAGGTCATCCATGATTTTTACCCAGTGGAAAGTGATCCGAACGCCTGGTTAGTGCAAAACGCAGTGGCAACGTCACAGGCTAGCTATCCGGATCGTAAAATTCACGCCGGCATTGATAATGGAGCTACCGATGCTAGTGTCTTTGTAAAACAGAATCCCGATCTTCCAGTGGTTGTTTTAGGCCCAGACAAGGCAGGGACTTCGCATCAACGAACAGAACACACCACCATTAGTAGCTTTTTAGCAACCATTAACGTTTATCGCGATTTAGCAACCCGCTTTTTTGCTCAGAACTAAAAAGGAGAGCATCACTAGTCATTGATTAACTAGCGGTGCTCTTCTTGGTTATGTTAATGTTTTTAATTTTTCGTCAACTTGTTGCAGAATAACTCCGACGTTTTGTGGATCTTTTAGATCATAGGTCTGAAGGTCAATTTTCATTTTAGGACTAACGTCATAGTCTGCATACCATTGTCGGTAGGCTTGCCACATCTTGTGATAGTAAGCTTCCAGCTCTGGATTATCATCGAACTGCTCGTAATCACGCCCCCGTTTTTTAATCCGGTACAAGATGGTTGGAAAATCAGCATCTGCATAAACTAAGAGATCTGGTCTTTGTTTGGGCATCTCATTTAATTCACTCATCATGTTATCTAACAGTTTGAGGTAGACGGAGAGTTCGATGTCAGAAATGTTGCCGGCCGCGTTATTTTCCTTAGTAAACAAGGCATCTTCATAAATGGAGCGGTCTAGAACGTTGTTGTCATCAGCAAGCGCTTTTTTGATCATGGAAAAACGCTTGTTCAAAAAGTAAATCTGCAGTAAAAATCCGTATTGTTTGGGGTTTTGGTAGTAAAGGGGGAGAACGGGGTTGTCTCCGACCGGTTCGTAAAATGGTTTCGTTCCAAGGTGTTCGGCAAGCTTGCCCGTTAACGTTGTTTTACCGACACCAATCATTCCAGCAGTAATTATCACCATAAAGAGCTCCTTCATCTATAATAAGATTAGTATAGCACGCCCGTGAATTTCGAGAAAATAGCGGAGTCAGTTTGTGAGTTATGGTATCCTAGTAATAATTCAATTTAGTGATGGTAATTTAATGAAATGGGTGGATATAATCGCAGTTGTCATTGGCTGCTTGATAATGGGCCTTAGTGCTTTTTTCGGTGGCCGACTACGGGTCGGGATTTTTCTGTTAGGTGCTGGGATTGGAATCCAAGCCCTCATCATCCCGCTCGTTGTTTTTGTATGCCAGCGCTATTTTAGCCATCCAGAAAGGGATGAAGAACAACCACATGATCAGTGATATTTGGCAGTTTATGAAGCGCCTGCTGGTGTTCATTTTATTAGTGGGTTTGGTGATTGTAGTTCCCGTGCCAATGCTATTTTTGCAACATTATCATTTTCACACGGGAGTGGTAATCGGAATAGCCGTGGGCTACATCGCTTTGTATTTAATTTCCATTTGGTTAGCCTATAAGGCATACCGATCGGTCTGGCATCAGCCAAACGGTAAATTAACTAAAGCTAATTGGAAATTCATCGTGGTGTCACTGTTTGAAATTTTTGCGGTGGAAATTGTAATTGGAATAGTGGCTCAGTTGTTGCATTTGCCCGCTGGCAGCGAAAATAACCAAATTATTTACCAGCTATTAGCAAGTAACCCCATTATTTTAATTTTGATGAGTTTGGGAATGGTCTTTTTAACGCCCATGCTAGAAGAACTAGTTTTTCGTGGATTTTTAATTCGCGGAGTATTAAGTTGGGCGCCCAGCTGGTTAGCTATGATTATTAGTGGGATTGTTTTTTCTGCGGGACACGCAAGTTCTAACTGGCTCAGCTTTTTGGTTTATGCGGCGATGGGAGTTATTTTAGCACGAGTCTACTTGAAGACTAACCGAATTCAGGATTCCATGACCTTACATTTTCTCAATAATTTATTGGCAACAATTGTGATGGTGATTTCCATTCTGGGAAACGTTCATTAGAGAAAGGATGATCAATATGGACATTACAGACTTTACCTATTACCAAAATTTAAAAAACCGTTTAACCAAGGTTCAGGCCGAAATGCAAGAAGAGCAGGCGGATTATTTAGAGCAGATGGGGAACATGGAACAACTTTACAACGATTATGACGTTGAAACTACTGAACAACTGGCAAACTGTTTGAATCACGGAGATGATGACCAGTTTAGTGCAGAGATTGAAACGGCGTTGACTAGCCATGATCGAGATTTCTTGCTGGAAAATGTGCAGACGTTAAATCCGGCGGAGGCCCAGTTGATGAACTCAATCAAAGCAGAAGCTGATGACGTAGCCACGGAGTTAGCCAAGGTAGAAAAATTTTATCGTGAGTTTGCACTACCAATCTTGGGGCGGCTAGACAATAATCGGATGGTTCGAGTAGAAAAGATTACGACCGCTGGAAATGATAGTGATACGATTGTGGAAATTAATTATTTTTCCACGTTTGACGATTTTAAAGAAGATTTTAACGGGGCGGCATACGTTGGGGAAACAATCGAGCAACGGTTGCAGAATCAAAAACCAATTAGCGTGATTATAACGGAGCAAAATTATCCTAACGAATATGACGTGACGGTAATGACGGCATTAGAGGAGGATTAACATGGTAGATAAGCGTGATTACAAGTATCCGGATACCCAGGCCTATGATCAGGTGATTGAATTTTTAAATGAAAACGGAGTGACCGTGCGTGATATTTCGAAGGTGACGTATAACTTGCAAAAACAGTTTATTAACATTCCCAGCATGGAATACGTTGATAAGATCGTGATTGACGTGTTGCACAAGCGGGAGGTTTTAAACAACGCCCTGGTGGGGATGGAAATTGACCGGTTGGCAACTAATCACCAACTTTCAGAACCACTCCAAAGCATCGTGGAACACGATTTAGGGGTATTTGGGGTCGATGAAACGCTTGCTTTAGGAATTGCTAACATTTACGGTACGATTGGAATTACCAACTACTGTGGCTTAGATACTAATAAGCAAGGCGTTGTTAAAGAACTTGATCAAGAACAATCGCGGGTAACCACCTTTATTGATGATATCGTAGGAGCCGTTGCAGGAGCTGCTTCTGCAAAGATTGCCCACGAAAATTCCTAATTAAAAAAAGGAGCAATGTCAGTGCTGACATTGCTCCTTTTGATTAGTTAATTTCACTGCGGTACAGGCCGACGACTTTCCCCAAAATGGTACAATTATTGAGGATAATGGGAGCCATCGTGTCATTTTCGGGTTGCAACCGGAAATGATCGCTTTCCTTGTAGAAACGTTTACAGGTTGCTTCTCCTTCATCGTTCATTGCAATTACAATTTCACCGTTTTCAGCATTAGGCTGCCGTTTTACGATGACTTGATCACCATCGAGAATACCGATGTTAATCATACTTTCTCCACTAATGGTGAGCATAAAGAGATCGGTTCGTTGTCCCTTTAGTTCGTCTGGAATTGGGAAATAGTCAGTAGCCTCTTGAACGGCTAGGATGGGTTCTCCGGCAGCCACTGTTCCTAACAGGGGCATCTCATTTTCACTAGAGTGGGGTTGAATCCCTAGGGAACGAATTCCGTCTTCAGTGATTTCTAGTGCTCGCGGTTTTGTAGGGTTTTTGGTAATGTATCCTTTTTTCTCTAATCGGGATAAGTGACCATGAACGGTTGAAGTGGAAGAAAGCCCAACGTATTTTCCGATTTCTCGGACGGTCGGGGGATAGCCGTGATCAAGAACATTATCATAAATGAACTGTAAAATTGCTTGTTGCTTTGGGTTTGACTGCGAAGACATGTGAACACCTCAAATTCGTTTAGTAGCAATGATTTTAGCGTACCATAAAAATGATAGTTTGCAAACGTTAGTTCGCCTGGTTTCTATTTTATTATTGTTGATTTCATGCTATCATTAAGGAAAACTAAAAAGGGAGTGGCAAAATGGCTGATGATGAAAAGTTAAAAGAGCTAATTCCACGAATTAACGAACTAGCTAACAAGGCCAAGGCAGAGGGATTAACTGATGCAGAAATGGTCGAACAAGAAAAATTACGTAAAGAATACTTGAAACGGTTTAAATCTAACTTCCGGACGCAATTGGAAATGACCCAACTGTACGATAAGGATGGTAATGAAGTAACGCCTGAACCAGTGAAAGAGGTTCAACGCAAAAAGAATCTGCGTGACGATTAAACACTAACTATTCGGAAAGAAGGAAATTAGATTGGCAACTTGGATTTGGATTTTACTTGTAATTTTAGCCCTTGTAGCAGGAGCAGCAGGAGGTTTTTTCATCGCGCGAAAGTACATGGAAAAGTACCTCAAGGATAATCCGCCAATTAACGAAGAACAATTAAAAGCGATGATGTTACAAATGGGACAAAAGCCATCTAAGAAGAAGTTGAATCAAATGATGTTGGCGATGAAACGCAACGCTAAATAAAGAAAAAACCACTATTTAGTGGTTTTTTTCTTAGGATCTTGATAGACATAATTAGGATTAATTTCGTTATCTAATTTAGTGAAAGCGGCGGCCATTTGGGTTTCAATTTTGGCCTGCTCTTCGTCGTTTAGTTTGTTGTCTTTGCCAACGTAAATGGGATCACCAAAGTTAATGTGAACTCGTTTACGGAAAAAGACTTGTTTGAGGGTTAAGGGTCCTTGGTACACAACGGGTACCATTGGAACTTGAGCCATTTTAGCAATTAAAGCAGCTCCACCCTTTAATTTGGTTGAATGTCTAGTTCCGGACGGAAAAACAACTACGGATAAGTTGGTTTTTTTAAGAATCTTGATTGGTCGTTTAACCACCGAAATTCCAGGATTTTGTCGGTTGACTGGTTCAACGTTACATTTTCTTAGGCCCCAGGCGACAATAGGATTTTTAAACAGTTCCTTTTTAGCTAAAAAATAGAAGTGTTTGGGGAGTAGCACGGTAGCAAAGAACAGCATGTCAAACCAAGTTCGGTGGGGAGCAATTAAAACGTAGTTGCCCTCTGGAACGCGATTTTGGTGTTGAACGTCCGGTCTGCCATTAAAGATGATAATGATCCATTTGATAATTGAGAAAGCAAACGAATAAAACAAGCTTCTCATCCTTTCTATATTCAATCTAAAATAAGCCTTCAATAGTATACCATGTTTTGCAAGCAAAAATGATTAGGAGAAAATTGATGAAAGAAGTAGGTCTGCGTCCCGGCGAACGAATTGATCGGTTGTATAGCAACCACATTCAGATTATTCAAAGCGATGAGGTGTTTGCATTTTCGCTAGATGCCGTTTTATTGGCTGCCTTTGCAGACGTTAAACGTAGTGCTAAAGCCCGGATCGTGGATTTGTGTGCTGGAAATGGAGCAGTGGGGCTCTTTTTGAGTCAGAAAACGCACGGACAGATCACAGAAGTAGAAATTCAAGCACGGTTATGTGACATGGCACACCGAAGCGTGCAATTGAACCAGTTAGAAAAACAGATTGCCGTTGTCCATGCTGATTTAAAGGATAGTTTACAGTACTTTGCAAAGGAATCGGTTGATGCGGTGACTGTTAATCCACCGTATTTTCCTGTGCAAGCGACTAGTAAGAAGAATCCGAATCCGTACCTAGCAATCGCTCGGCATGAATTAAAAACTAACCTAGATGAGGTAATCGCAACTGCGAGTGCGCTTTTGAAAACCGGAGGGAAACTTTTTTTGGTGCACCGACCGGACCGGTTACCGGAAATCTTAGCCAAGTTACAAGCGAACCGTTTGGCCCCAAAGGAACTTCAATTTGTTCAACCACGAGCTGATCAAGATGCAAACATGGTGTTGATTGCTGCACGCAAGGACGGACAAGTAGCGGGGCTGAAGGTTAAACCAACCATCGTCGTTTACGATGAAGGTGAGTATACCCCTCTAATTCAGGAGCTTTTGTATGGCAACCGCTAAGCAATTTTATTTTTATGTGTTACTCTGCGAAGATGGTTCTTTTTATGGTGGGTTTACGACAGATGTGGCTAAACGGTTTCATACTCATCAACTGGGCCAAGGTGCTAAGTATACGAAGGTACACCGCCCCTTGAAAGTTCTATATACTGCTACCTTTGATACCAAACGAGCTGCACTACAAGCCGAGTACCAATTTAAACACCAGTCACGTTCTCGAAAAGAACAATATTTACGCGCTCGGGGAATTTTACCAGCTCAGTGGAATTTGCCGGACAACTAGGTTGTTTTTTACTGGTGATGCTTGTATAATATAAAACGGTGTTAAATTACTAATACACACCCAAAACGTTTTTCCTAGCAGTGCTCAGTTTGAGTTCTAGGAATAATTTTGGGGAGGAAAAACTATTTTAATGGAGGCTAATTATGGCTGTAGTTACAATGAAACAATTATTGGAAGCTGGGGTTCACTTTGGACACCAGACCCGTCGTTGGAATCCTAAGATGGCTAAGTACATCTTTACCGAACGGAATGGGATTTACATCATCGACTTGCAAAAGACGGTTAAGCTTTTGGGAGTTGCTTACAACTTCATGAAAGATTCCGCTGCTGATGATGCTGTGGTTTTATTCGTAGGAACCAAGAAACAAGCTCAGGACTCTGTGGAAGAGGAAGCTAAACGAGCTGGTGCATTCTACGTTAACCACCGGTGGTTAGGGGGAACTTTAACTAACTGGAACACCATTCAAAAACGGATCAAGTACTTAAAAGACTTGAAGAAGATGGCTACAGATGGAACTTTCGAACGGCTTCCAAAGAAAGAAGCTTCATTATTAGCTAAGCAAACTGAAAAGCTGGAACGTTTCTTGGGTGGGATTGAAGACATGCCTAAGGTTCCAGATGTAATGTTCATTGTGGATCCACACAAAGAACAAATTGCTTTGAAAGAAGCTCAAAAACTGAACATTCCAGTAATTGCAATGGTTGATACTAACACTGATCCAGATGGAATTGACTACGTAATCCCATCAAATGATGATGCCATCCGGGCGATCCGGTTGATTACTTCTACGATGGCTGACGCTATCATCGAAGGTCGTCAAGGTGAAGATGATGTTAGTGAAGCATCCTTCGAACAAAGTGACGAAGCACCTGCTTCTGAAAACGAAGAATAATTAATTACCTGGCTGACTCTGTTTAGACCACTTCGGCCTAGGCGGGTCAGCTTTTTAAATAAAAGGAGTGCTAACTTATGGCAAAGATTACTGCTAAACAAGTAAAAGATTTACGGGATAAAACTAGTGCCGGAATGATGGATGCTAAAAAAGCTTTAGTTGAAGCTGACGGTGACGAAAAGAAAGCCATCGAAATCCTGCGCGAAAAAGGGGTTGCTAAGGCCCAAAAGAAGAGTGGCAACACTGCTGCTAACGGATTAACTCAGGTAGCTACTGATGGTAACAAGGCTGCTATCGTGGAAGTTAACTCTGAAACTGATTTCGTGGCTGCTAACGACGACTTCAAAAACTTGGTAGACGCCATTGCTAGTGCCGTTGCTTTAGAACAACCGGCTGACGTTGACGCTGCTTTGAAGTTATCTTTAGGTGATGACACCGTTGAAGATGCCATCATTCACACCAGCCAAATTACTGGTGAAAAAATCACGCTTCGTCGGTTTGAAACAATGACGAAAACTGATGACCAAGTCTTTGGTAAATACCTCCACAACGGCGGTGAAATTGGTGTTTTAGTTAAATTGGATGGTGCAAACGCCACCGTTGCTAAAGACGTTTCCATGCACGTTGCTGCTGAAAATCCTGAATTCTTAACTCAAGATGATATTTCAGCAGAACGCTTAGAACATGAAAAAGAAGAGTTAAAGAAGGAAGCCTTAAACGAAGGTAAGCCGGAAAACATCGTTGAAAAGATGGTTGCAGGTCGGTTACACAAGTTCTTAGCAGGGATTTGTTTAGCTGATCAACCATTCGTTAAAGACCAAGACCAGACGGTAGCCCACTATGTGGAAGCTAATGGTGGTAAGTTACTTGCTTTTGTTCGTTACCAAGTTGGTGAAGGAATCGAAGAAGCAACCGAAGCTGAAGCTGAATAATGTTTTAATTAAAGACTAGCAATTGCCGTTGCTAGTCTTTTTTTCTGCCATCGCTGAGTCTGTTGTTAAACTGCGATGTATGCTAAAATTAACGTAACAATTAATGCTTTCAGGGGGGAACTTAATGGCTGATGTAAAATATAAACGGGTTGTGTTAAAACTGAGTGGAGAAGCCTTGGCTGGAGCCAAGGGCTTTGGAATTAATCCACCCGTAATTGAGAAAATTGCAGACGAAATTAGAGACGTTTACAACCAAGGAATCCAAATTGCGATTGTCGTTGGTGGTGGAAACATGTGGCGCGGAGAAGCTGGAGCTGAAATGGGAATGGAACGAGCTCAAGCGGACTACATTGGAATGCTGTCCACCATCATGAATGGTCTGGCTTTACAGGACAATTTGGAATCAGCTGGGGTTCCAACCCGGCTCCAAACTTCCATTGAAATGCGACAGATTGCAGAACCCTACATTCGGAGAAAGGCTGTCCGTCATCTTGAAAAGGGTCGCGTTGTCATTTTCTCTGGTGGAACAGGGAATCCATACTTTTCGACCGATACGACAGCGGTGTTACGAGCAGCTGAAATTAATGCAGACGCTATTTTGATGGCTAAAAATGGGGTTGATGGCATTTATTCTGCTGATCCAAATACTGATCCAGACGCGGAAAAGTTCACAAAATTAACCCAAATGGAAATTTTGAACAGAGGCTTACACGTGATGGATTCAACGGCTAGTTCGTTGTCAATGGACAATAACATCCCGTTAGTGGTCTTTAATCTAAACGAACCAGGTAACATCAAAAAGGTCATTGAGGGCCAAAACATTGGAACAATTGTGGAGGGAAAATAACACTAATGAATACCAAAGAATTAACGCAAGAAACCAAACGAAAAATGGATAAAGCCCAATCTGTTTTAGAAAATGATTTAGGTCAAATGCGCGCTGGCCGGGCTAATGCAAGTATTTTAAAACCAGTTGTGGTTGATTATTATGGAGCCCAGACTCCGTTATCCCAAGTCGCTTCAATCTCCGTTCCAGAACCACGGATGTTGATGATTTCTCCCTATGATAAAACGGCTTTAGAAAACATTGAAAAGGGGATTTTGGAGGCTGATTTAGGGTTAAACCCGATGAATGATGGGGATAACATTCGCATCCAAATTCCACAGCTAACGAACGAGCGGCGACAAGAAATTGCGAAAAAAGCGAAGGCCACCGGAGAACAAAGTAAGGTAGCAGTTCGTAATGTTCGTCGCGAAGGAATGGATGCCATTAAACAAGCCAATAAAGATGATGAAATTAATGACGATGAAGCACATCAATTAGAAGATCAAATTCAAAAATTGACGGATGCAGCCATTAAGGGAATTGATCAAATTGTAAAAGACAAGCAAGCTTCCATTATGAACGACTAGATTAAAGGAGCAGCGTAAATGGCGGATCAAGCAGTAACGCCGGGGACACCTGAGTTTGATAAAATGATGTTCAAACTTAGTCAACCAATTAATGCGGTTAATCAAACTCAGTTTCAGTTTCAAGAGCAGCAGCTAACGGAAATTCAACCAGGAATCTATGTTCTGCCAGTTTACTTGAGCTCAGACTTTAATTTATTTTTGGCCGGGGCTCAACTGGTCCAATCCGATTGGGTCTTAGCTTTCTCAAAAGGAACCGTTGAAAACGGGAATCAGGTAACGGATTTAGAGGAACCAATTCCAACTGGAGAAGGATTGAATCAGTTAGGAGTTAGAGAACCTAACGTTGCCAATGATTTGTTAGAATATTTTGACCACCTTGCTGATGCGGGCGTGGGTGAATGGAGATTAATTAAGTAAAGGGTGAGCGCGCTCATCCTTTCTTTACTTTTGGAGTGAGGTAGACTGATGGAAATTACGAAATTAGACCAGGACCGGATCCCCAAGCACGTAGCCATTATTATGGATGGAAACGGGCGGTGGGCGCAACGGCGACATCTTCCCCGGATTGCTGGTCATAAACGTGGCATGGATGTGGTCGAAGACATTACAATTGCTGCGAGTGATTTGGGAGTACAGGTGTTAACCTTGTACGCTTTTTCAACCGAAAATTGGAAGCGTCCGGCTAAGGAAGTCAGTTACCTCATGAGTTTGCCCTCCCGCTTTTTCAATAAGTTTGTTCCTAAATTAATTGAAAATAACGTTCAGGTTAAAACCATTGGTGATAACGAACAACTACCAGCGGAAACCCAACAAGCTGTGCAAAAAGCTCAAGCTGATACTGCTGATTGCGACGGGATGATTTTAAATTTTGCTTTAAACTACGGTTCTCGAACGGAAATCACTGAGGCAATGCAACAATTAGGCCAAGAAGTGCGGGCTGGGCAACTAGCGCCTGAACAAATCACGGAAGCAATGGTCCAGCAGCATCTCAAAACCAGTTTTTTGGGAGATTTGGCTGATCCCGATTTACTAATTCGAACTAGTGGAGAAGAGCGAATTTCAAACTTTTTATTGTGGCAACTAGCTTATAGTGAATTAGAGTTTACTGATACACTTTGGCCTGATTTTACCCCGGATGATTTTCGGGCCGAGTTACTTGCGTTTCAGCAGCGTCATCGGCGCTTTGGTGGTCTAAAAAATAAGTAGGAGAATTAATTAGCATGAAACAAAGAATTATTACAGCGGTAGTGGCCTTAGCCATTTTTATTCCGATTATTGTTCTGGGTGGCTGGCTGGTACAATTAGCAGCGGTTGCTTTGGCGTTAGTGGCCATGGCAGAAGTTTTTATCATGAAAAGACAATTAATCATTTCTGTGGAGGCCTTAATTTCCTTTGTTGGAGTGGCGTCTTTAGTGCTTCCTAATTTAATTACAGGGTGGTTACCGGGCCATATTTCTCCCACGTTTGCTTTCTATGGATTGGTGTTATTGTTATTGCTATGTACCGTCTTTTTCAATAAGAGTTTTAACTTTGACGATGCGGGAGTTTATACATTGGCAATGCTTTACATTGGTTTTGGCTTTCATTACTTTGTGATTGCCCGGTACGATGGGTTAGCCACGCTGTTTTATGCATTACTAATTGTGTGGTGTACAGATACTGGAGCCTACTTTATTGGCAAGTACATGGGTAAACACAAGTTAGCTCCCCACGTTTCCCCTAACAAAACCTGGGAAGGATCCGTTGGTGGGGTCGTTGTTGCCACTGTAATTTGTACCATTTTTGTGGCGTTCTTCCCTGTCAGCCATGCCAGTTTAGTAACCATGGTTATTTTAACCATCATTCTTTCAATTGCCGGTCAATTGGGTGATTTAGTGGAATCGGCCTTGAAGCGCTACTATGGGGTAAAAGATTCCGGTAAGATTCTCCCTGGTCATGGTGGAATTTTAGATCGGTTTGACAGTCTTTTGTTTGTGCTACCATTGTTGCATCTGTTAGCAATTGTTTAGATAAAGGATGGTGGTTTTTTGATAACTACAATTATTAGCTTTATCATTGTCTTTGGAATCTTAGTATTTGTGCATGAATTCGGGCACTTTATTGTCGCCAAACAAGCGGGAATCATGGTACGCGAATTTTCGATTGGAATGGGGCCCAAGCTCTTTTTTTATCGCAAGAATCATACAACCTATACGATTCGGTTGTTACCGCTTGGTGGTTATGTTCGGCTAGCGGGAAGTGCTGACGACGATGATGATGAACTTAAACCGGGGGTAACGGTTAAGTTACAACTTAATCAGCAAGAACAGATTGAAAAAATTGATTTAAGCCAAAAAAGTAATCTCTTTCAAGGGATTCCCGTTCAAGTTACAAGTGCTGATTTAGTGAATGATTTATTCATCGCCGGTTATGAAAATGGCGATGAGAGTGAAATTAAACGTTATCCGGTTAATCACGATGCCATTTTGGTTAATCCTGAAGGAATTGAACTGCAAATTGCACCAGCGGACGTCCAATTTCAAAACGCACCGGTGGGTAAGAAATTACTGGTCAACGCGGCGGGGATTTTTAACAACGTTTTGTTAGCAATTGTAGCGTTTACGCTGTTAGCCTTTTTACAAGGTGGGGTTGCTAGTAACTCTAATCAAGTCCAAATTCCGCATAATCATCCTAGTGTGGCCAAACAAGCCGGGATTCAGAGCGGAGATCGGATTGTTGCTGTTGATGGGAAACAAACTAAAACGTTTAATGAGATGGCAACCGAGATTAACAAACGTCCCGACCAGCGGGTTACGCTGACCGTTGAAAAGCAAGGACAACGTCACAACGTAACGTTTAAAACGAGCAGCCAAATGGTCCAAAAGAAAAAAGTGGGCATGATTGGGGTCACGGAATCAGTCAATAAAAGTACCATGGCGAAGTTAACCTCTGGATTTACGCAGACCTGGTCAAGCACCAAGCTTTTGGGATCTGCCTTGTGGCGCATGGTCGCTGGGCATTTTTCATTAAATGACTTAGGTGGTCCAGTGGCCATTTATGCTAGTACCTCTCAGGCCACCGCTTATGGACTGGTGGGAGTGGTTTCTTTACTAGCCTGGTTATCAATTAACCTGGCAGTGATCAATTTAATTCCCATCCCAGCGTTAGATGGTGGTAAAATCTTATTAAATCTAGTTGAGTTAGTACGAAGAAAACCGCTCTCTGAAAAAGTAGAAACAGGAATTACCTTAGTTGGTTTTGCCTTTTTGGCAGTACTAATGATTTTGGTAACCTGGAATGACATTATGCGGTACTTTATTCGTTAATAGTAGGAGTGATAATCGAAGATGAAACAATCAAGAATGTTAATTCCAACCCAAAAACAGGATCCCACCGGGGCCGAAGCCCTGAGTCACAGAATGTTAATCCGGGGTGGTTATATCCAACAGGTTTCCGCCGGGACTTATGCATATTTGCCACTGGCTTATCGGGTTCTAGAAAAAATCGAACGGATTATTAAACGAGAAATGGATGCCACTGGTGCTAGTGAAATGTTGGTTCCAGAAATCATCCCCGCTCAGTTTTGGCAAGATTCGGGACGATATGATACCTATGGGGCCGAACTTTTTACATTGAAGAATCGGCACGATACGGAATTCATTTTAGGCCCGACCCATGAAGAAACGTTTACCGAACTGGTGAAAAATTCGATTAAATCCTACAAAAAGCTACCGTTAAATTTATATCAAATTCAAAGTAAATTTCGTGATGAAGATCGGCCGCGTTATGGATTACTGCGGAGTCGGGAATTTTTGATGCTTGATTCTTACTCATTTTCCGCTAATGAGGATGATTTAGATCAAATCTATAAGGAAATGCGGACGGCATTTGAAGCCATTTTTAATCAAATTGGTTTATCATACCGGGGCATTATTGGTGACAGTGGAAGCATGGGAGGTTCTGATTCAATGGAATTTTCCGCTCCAGCTGCAGTTGGTGAAGACACGATTGTTTATTCAAACGATAGTGAGTACGCCGCAAACCTTGAGATGGCTACGAACATGTTTGTTCCCCAAAAGTCACACGCAGAAGCCCAACCGTTAGAACTAGTGGATACTCCAGACGTCAAGACGATTGATCAAGTGACCGCTTTCTTTGATGTTCATTCTGACCAAGTCGTAAAGAGTCTATTATACTTGGCAGATGAACAACCAGTTGTCGTGTTATTACGTGGTGATCAAGTTGCGAACGAAGCCAAATTGAAGCACGTTTTAGGGGTAGATAAGTTCGAACTTGCAACTGCTGACCAAGTTAAACAATTACTAAACGTGCAGCCGGGAGCAGTAGGTCCCTTTGATCTTCCACAGGGAACAAAGGTTCTGGCAGATGAATACGTGCAGCCAGTGGTTAACGCTGTGATTGGTGCGAACCAAACTGGAAAACACTACCAAGGCTTTAATCCAACGAGAGATTTACCAGAGTTGGAATATGTAGACGTCCGAACTGTTAAGGAAGGCGATATCTCACCAGATGGTAGTGGAGAACTCCAATTCACAAAAGGGATTGAAATTGGGCACATCTTTAAATTAGGAACTCGCTATTCTAAAGTTCTGGGAGCAGATATTCTTGATGAAAATGGGCGACAACAACCGATTATCATGGGCTGTTATGGGATCGGAGTGAGTCGCTTGTTATCTGCCGTGGCAGAACAGCAGGCTGATGATAATGGCTTGGTATGGCCAACGGCAATCGCTCCGTTTGATGTCCATGTGATTCCAACGAACGTTAAGAAAGAGGAACAAGTTGAGTTGGCCACCCAAATTACGGGCGCTTTAGAAGACGCTGGCTTAGAAGTCTTGGTTGACGATCGTAAGGAACGAGCTGGCGTTAAGTTTGCTGATTCAGATTTGATTGGGATTCCGGTCCGGGTCACCATCGGGAAAAAGGCAGACGAAGGCATCGTGGAAGTTAAGATTAGAAAGACCGGTGAAACGGTTGAAACCAAGGTTGATGATCTTAATAATACGATTAAAATTTTAGCAAAAGAGATTTAAACCAAAGACCAGTAATTGACTGGTCTTTTTTGCGCAAAGGAGGATACCAGTGGCATTAACTCAAGCAGAACGGTTGCAAACCCTACTGGATCAAATTGGCTGGCCGACTGACCAACGGGATCAGTTTCAAAACGGTCAGATTAATCAGGTGATTGTGCACCAGCAGACAAACCGATGGGAATTTACCTTTCATTTTGCACAAATCCTGTCGTTTACGACCTTTCAAAAGTTATTGGCGGATTTACAGCAGGCATTTCAAGAAATTGCAACGGTGGAAGTAGCCGTTACGACCGATCAAACGGAGGTTCCTAATCGTGAATTAGGTGATTATTGGAATTGGGTAGTTCAAAATGCTGGATTGCATTCTAACTTAACCCAGGAACTATTAAATAATCATGTCCCAGAAGTAGATGATGGCCGGGTTACCTTCTTGGCCGTTAACGAAGTCGTTAAAGATTTTATGACCAATAATGCCCTAGGCCCAATTGAAGAAACTTACCAACGGGTTGGGTTTCCTGCCTTTACCATCCATACCTTTGTTGATGAATCAGCATCACAAGCTCAAATTGAAGAGTTAAAGGCCAAAAAAAAGGAACGAGATGAAAAACTGGCTCAACAAGCTCGCCTTGCAATGCAGCAAAGTAATGCACATAAGGCTGGGAATAAGGGCAAGGGGAACCTCCAGCTGGGCCGTAAAATTGCAGACAGTCTTGATGTTACTCAGATGGTTGACATTAAAGAAGAAGAACGTTCCGTTATCATTAATGGGTATGTTTTTGATAAAGAAGTACGGAAATTAAATTCGGGGCGCGATTTATTAATTTTAAAGGTTACTGATTATAGTTCTTCCATTGAGGTGAAAGCTTTCTCTAATAGCGATGAAGACAAAGACATTTTTGAAAGTTTTCAACCGGGGAGTTGGATCCGGGCCCGGGGAAGTGTCCAAGAAGATCGATATTCGCGGGATCTAACGATGATTGCCCGAGACGTAATGCCCGTTAAACACCAGGAACGGGTTGATCAAGCTCCGGCAGATAATAAACGAGTTGAATTGCACTTACATTCCAATATGAGTCAGATGGATGCCACCAATTCGATTTCTGATTACGTTGGCCGAGCGAAACAGTGGGGGCAACCGGCGATTGCTGTCACGGATCATGACAACGTGCAAGCCTTTCCAGAAGCCTATCAGGCGGGACAGGCTAACGACGTCAAAATGATTTACGGAATGGAAGCAAACGTGGTTGATGACGGGGAACCGATTGCCTTTAATGACCAACATGTCAAGTTAAAGGATGCTACTTACGTAGTGTTTGATACCGAAACGACGGGGTTATCAGCCATTTATGACCGGGTCATTGAACTGTCGGCGGTCAAGATGCAGGGGAACAATGTGATTGATGAGTTTGAAGAATTTATTGATCCAGGCTTTCATCTGTCAGAACAGACCACCGCGTTAACATCGATTACCGATGAAATGGTGGCCGGATCTAAATCAGAAGCAGAAGTCTTTCAACTCTTTCGGGATTTTTGTGGCGATGCAATCGTGGTGGGGCATAACGTAACTTTTGACGTGGGCTTCATGAACACGGGGTATCAACGTCATGGAATGGAGCCAATTCAAAATCCGATTATTGATACGTTGACCCTGGCACGCTTTTTATATCCGAACTATAAGAGCTACCGGTTAAATGTTTTAGCTAACAAATTTAACGTTAACCTGGAACACCATCACCGGGCCATCTTTGATGCGGAGACTACCGGGCATCTGAATTATTTGTTTTTAAAGGATGCGGAAGAACAGTACGACATTGAGTATCATGACCAATTAAACGACCATATGACTGATAACGATGCCTATAAGCACGCTCGTCCTTTCCATGTGATTTTGCTAACGAAAACGCAAGCCGGATTGAAAAATCTCTTTAAGTTGGTATCGTTAGCACACATCCGTTATTATTATCGGGTGCCCCGGATTCCGCGGAGTGTGCTGGAAAAATACCGTGAAGGATTATTAGTTGGTTCAGCTTGTTCCAGCGGAGAAGTCTTTACGGCGTTGATGCAAAAGGGAGAAGCAGAAGCCCTAGAAAAAGCAAAATTCTATGATTATTTAGAGGTGCAACCCCAAGTAGCTTACCAGCCCTTGATTGATAGCAAGCTGATTAGCGATCATGGTAAATTACAGACGATTATTAAAAACTTGGTAAAGATTGCAGACCAAGTCCAGCTCCCGCTGGTAGCAACGGGGGATGTTCACTATTTGGACCCTCATGATGCGATTTATCGAAAGATCTTGATTCATTCTCAAGCCGGAAATCCTTTGAATCGACAAACGCTACCGGACGTTCACTTTCGTACCACGGATGAGTTGCTCGATGACTTTCATTTTTTAGGCGAAGAAAAAGCTCAAGAGATTGTTGTCACGAATTCGCAAAAAATTGCCGCTGACATTGAAACGGTTCACCCACTGAAAGATAAGTTGTATACACCAAGAATGGATGGTGCCGAAGATGAGATTAAGCAACGAACGATGAAAAAAGCCCATCAGTTGTATGGTGAAAATTTACCAGAATTAGTCGAGCACCGGCTGGATCGTGAACTTACAAGTATCATTAACAACGGATTCTCAGTGATTTATTTGATTTCGCAACGCCTGGTAGCTAAGTCGAACAAAGATGGTTACCTGGTTGGATCCCGGGGATCAGTTGGATCTAGTTTGGTAGCAACGATGGCTGGAATCACTGAGGTGAATCCCCTTCCGCCTCACTACCGTTGTCCACAGTGTCAGTATTCAGAGTTCTTTACTAAGGGAGAATACAGTTCGGGGTTTGATTTACCCGAAAAGAAATGTCCTGAGTGTGGCACCGTGATGATTGGAGACGGGCATAACATCCCGTTTGAAACCTTCTTAGGTTTTAAAGGAAATAAGGTGCCTGATATTGATTTGAACTTTTCTGGAGATTACCAAGCAATTGCGCACAATTACACTAAGGTGCTCTTCGGTGAAAAAAATGTGTTCCGAGCTGGAACGATTGGAACCGTGGCCGATAAAACCGCTTATGGGTACGTGAAAGCTTACGAACGAGACGTGTACGAACCGCAGATGAACGGAACGATGCGGGGGGCAGAAATTGACCGGTTAGCAAAGGGAGCAACTGGAGTTAAACGAACTACTGGACAACATCCAGCGGGGATTATCGTTGTGCCTGACTACATGGACATTTATGACTTTACGCCAATTCAATTTCCTGCTGAAGACCAAAACGCGGCTTGGAAAACCACCCACTTTGATTTCCATTCTATTCATGACAACATCTTAAAACTTGATATTTTAGGACATGATGATCCGACCATGATTCGGATGCTCCAGGATCTTTCTGGAATTGACCCATATTCGATTCCAATGAATGATCCGGGTGTAATGAAAATTTTTAGCAGTCCAGAGGTGTTAGGCGTAACCCCGGAACAGATTTTTTCGAAAACGGGAACCCTTGGTATTCCTGAATTTGGGACCCACTTTGTCCGGGGGATGCTCGAAGAAACTAATCCCCAGAATTTTTCTGATTTACTCCAAATTTCTGGATTATCGCACGGAACGGATGTGTGGCTTGGAAACGCCGAAGAATTGATTAAAGAGGGAACCGCAACAATTTCAAACGTAATTGGATGTCGGGATAACATCATGACCGACTTGATTAATTACGGGGTTGACTCAGAAACATCCTTTCAAATCATGGAAAAGGTCCGTAAGGGAAAGGGAATCAAACCGGAGTGGCAGGATAAAATGCGCGAAGCAAAAGTCCCAGACTGGTACATTGATTCTTGTTTAAAGATTAAGTACATGTTTCCCCGGGCACACGCGACAGCATACGTTTTGATGGCGCTACGGGTGGCCTATTTTAAGGTTTATTTTCCCCTTGTTTATTATGCAGC
The DNA here is from genome assembly GCF_024029435.1 of Fructilactobacillus hinvesii. Classification (NCBI taxonomy): domain Bacteria; kingdom Bacillati; phylum Bacillota; class Bacilli; order Lactobacillales; family Lactobacillaceae; genus Fructilactobacillus; species Fructilactobacillus hinvesii. Next base: position 870,765 of record NZ_CP097118.1, read on the forward strand.
TTACTTTTCCGTGCGAGCCGATGACTTTGATGTTGAAGCGATGGCCCACGGTAAAGAAGCGGTCAAAAACGTGATTACTACCATTGATGGAAAGGGAAATGATGCCACTGCCAAGGAAAAGAATTTACAAACGGTCATGCAGATTGCAAACGAAATGCTGGAAAGAGGATTTTCGTTTGAAATGATTGATTTGAATCTTTCTGATGCTTCGCAATGGTTGATGGATGGGAAAAAACTCATCGCTCCCTTTAGTGCTGTTCCAGGACTAGGATTAAACGTGGCCAAGCAAATTGTGGCTGCCAGAGAGGACAAGCCGTTCCTTTCTAAAGAGGATCTTTCCAAACGTGGTGGAGTTTCTAAAACCATCATTGAATTTATGGATCGTAATGGGGTACTAAAAGGCTTACCAGATGAGAACCAGCTCAGTTTGTTTGATCTGTAAGCTGATTGATAAGCGTCATGATTTGTGTTACACTGATACAAGTAATTGAAAACTCTTTTAGGAGTGAGCAGCGATGCTCGCTCTTTTTATTAGAAACACTTGGGAGGGAAATAGTTGAGCGAAACGAGCGAAATCATTGCAAAAGTCACAGAAACTGTAGAACCAATTCTAGCGGCAGCCGGCTTTTATTTGTATGACATTGAGTTTGTTAAAGAAGGCGGTAGCTGGTACTTACGAGTTTTTGTGGACAAAGACGGTGGTATTACGTTGGATGACTGTGTGTTAGTTAGTGATCAACTCAGCGAAAAGTTAGATGAGCTGGATCCGGATCCGTTTTTAGAACCATACTTTTTGGAAGTTTCGTCTCCAGGTGCAGAACGACCCCTAAAAAAAGAGCAGGACTATCAACGGGCTCTTAATGAATACGTTCATCTTTCCCTTTACCAAAAATTAGCAGGGAAAAAGACGTACGAAGGGACGTTAATTAAAGTAAACGAACAAGATTTAACCATTCGAGTAGCGGAAAAGAACCGGGAACAAGAGCTAGTTGTTCCCCGCAATTTAATTTCACAAGCTAGATTGGCAATTAAATTTTAACGAGGAGGAAATACAGACAATGAGTAAAGAGTTAGTGACGGCCCTTGATGAACTAGAACGAGAAAAGGGCGTTAAAAAAGAAGTTGTGATTGAAGCTTTAGAAGCAGCCTTGATTTCAGCATACAAACGGAATTACGACCAAGCCCAAAACGTAGCCGTTGAATTTGACGAGCGGCAGGGCAACATTAACGTATATGCCGTGAAAAAAGTTGTGGAAGAAGTCGTTGATCCGCGTTTAGAAGTGAGTTTGGATGAAGCCCTCCAGATTAACCGTGGTTATGAGCTCGGAGACGAGATCAAGTTTAAGGTAACCCCCAAGGACTTTGGTCGGATTGCAGCCCAAACTGCTAAACAGGTTATCATGCAACGGGTTCGAGAAGCCGAACGCCAAAATGTTTATGACAAGTACAGTAAGTACCAAGATGAACTGGTAACGGCTGAAGTGGAACGGCAAGATAACCGGTTTGTCTACTTGAATCTGGATGGGGTCGAAGCCGCCATGGCTCATAATGATCAGATGCCAAACGAAACATATCGTCCCCAAGATAAGTTGAAAGTGTACGTAACCAACGTTGATGATGCTGCCAAGGGTCCCCAAGTATTTGTGAGCCGGACGGCCCCTGGTTTGTTGAAACGTTTGTTTGAACAAGAGGTTCCTGAAGTTTACGATGGCGTTGTAGAAATTGTTTCAATTGCCAGAGAAGCTGGAGATCGGTCTAAAGTAGCAGTAAAGTCCAACGAAGCTAACGTGGATCCGGTTGGGACCACGGTGGGGCCTCGGGGTCAACGAGTGCAAGACATCGTCAATGAACTGGGTGGCGAAAACATGGACATCGTTCAGTGGGATGAAGATCCTGCTCAATATATTGCCAATGCCTTGAATCCGGCAGAAGTAATTGACGTAATTTTTAAAGACGGCGAAGAAAAAGCCTGCACCGTGGTGGTTCCAGACGACCAATTGTCATTGGCCATTGGAAAGCGGGGACAAAACGCCCGATTGGCTGCCCGTTTAACTGGCTATCGGATTGATATTAAAGCCGAATCAGAAATGGCAGAAGCGGATGAACCAGCTGCAGATGTTGCTACTGATCAAACTGATGACGTTAGCACAGACGAAGACTAATCATTCGTAAAGATCAGGCAAAGGGGTGAAGCAGGTTGAAGAAGAAACGCAAGATTCCGATGCGAAAGGACGTTATTTCCGGGGAAATGTTTCCCAAAAAGGAATTAGTCCGGATTGTCCGAGATAAGGAAATGAACGTAGAATTAGATCCCACCGGTAAAAAAGCTGGGCGAGGAGCTTACGTTCAGGTTAACGTAGCAGCGGTAAAAAAAGCACGAGACGAAAAGATTCTGGATCAAGTTTTCTCTGTAACTTTACCGCCAGAGTTTTATACGACCTTGATTGACTACGTTGATCACATTCAAGCCCGCCGGGAACTGATGAAAAATGACCAATTATAAGCAGACGCTTAATTTGTTGGGAATCGCTCGGAGAGCTGGTAAAATAGTTACGGGAGAGTCCTTAGTTTTAACCGGAATTCGCCGTAAGCAGGTGCAATTTTTGGTTTTAGCTAGTGATGCTGGAGCAGCCACAACCAAACGTTTTTTGGACAAAAGCCGTTTTTATGGTGTTCCAGTTAACAACGACTTAAACAAAGCAGAATTGAGTGCGGCCATTGGCCAACAACGAACAGTTATCGGAATCACAGATCAAGGTTTTGCGAGGAAATTAAATGAAATAAATAAGTAAGGAGCGTGGTTTCATGGCGAAAAAAAGAATCTATGAACTAGCAAAAGAATTAAACGTTCCCAGTAAAAAAGTACTGGGTGTAGCGCAGGCCAATGGGATTAAAGTGAAAAATCACATGTCATCGTTAGATGCAGCCCAGGAAAAAACAGTACGAGGTGCAATGACTAATAAAAGCCAACCAAGCGGGACTAATCGGTCCAAGGCAACGGAAACCAAACAACGGACCACTAATCAAAATGCTAAGCCGGCTCGTCAGCACCAAACGGGAGCAAAGCCGCAATCAAAACAGCAACACCATGCTAATGCTAGTCAATCCAAGCCAACCACAAAGTCAAATCATACTAAGCCGGACAAGCAGCAACAATCCGCACGTTCACAACAAACTACGGGTCACAAGGCAACGAACTCCACGACTAAACCGAAAAATGGTGGGGGTAAGTTCGGTGGCAGTTTAAACCGGAATAATAATAACAATAAAAACAAAAAGAAACGCCGGAATAATCGGAATAACCGTTTTTCGAATATGTATTCCAAAAACCAACGGATTCGGCAGAATCACAAGAAGAAAGCTCCAACGGTTAGAAAAAACCGGCCGTTGCCAGAGGTTTTGGTCTATGAAGATGGGATGAATGCCCAGGACTTAGGGAAACTATTGCATAGAGAACCAGCCGAAATCATCAAGAAACTCTTTATGTTAGGGATGATGGTTAACCAAAACCAGTCGCTAGATAAAGATACGATTGAAGTTTTAGCTGAAGACTATGGAATTCAGGCGCAAGAAAAGGAACACGTTAACGTTTCTGATATTGATAAATTCTTTGAAGAAGAAGAAAACAACACCAGTTACCAAGCTCCTCGTCCGCCAGTTGTAACCATTATGGGTCACGTTGACCACGGGAAAACGACTTTACTGGATTACCTGCGTCACTCCCACATTACAGCGGGGGAAGCCGGGGGAATTACACAGGCGATCGGGGCCTACCAACTCAAGCAAGATGATCATTTGATTACGTTCTTGGATACCCCTGGACATGCCGCCTTTACTGAGATGCGGGCACGGGGTGCTAACATTACTGACATTACGGTGCTTGTGGTTGCTGCTGACGATGGGGTAATGCCACAGACCGTTGAGGCAATTGACCATGCCAAGGAAGCAAATACTCCGATTATCGTGGCCGTGAACAAGATTGACCGGCCCAACGCTAACCCGCAACATGTAAAAGAACAGTTGATGAACTACGGTTTAGTTCCAGAAGATTATGGTGGAGATACCATTTTCGTTGACATCTCCGCTAAAAACGGAACGAACGTGGACGAACTTTTGAACATGATTCTGTTACAAGCAGACGTGATGGAATTAAAGGCTAATCCGCGGCAAAATGGAGCTGGATCGGTAGTTGAAGCACGACTAGATCGTGGAAAAGGACCAGTCGCAACGCTCCTAGTTCAACAAGGAACTTTACATCGTGGTGATCCAATTGTGGTTGGTGATACCTTTGGTCGAGTGCGGACCATGACCAACGAAGCAGGCCAAGATCTTGAATCTGCTACCCCATCTACTCCAGTTGAAATTACCGGATTAAATGCCGTACCTGAAGCCGGAGACCGGTTCGTGGTCTTTGACGACGAAAAGACGGCCCGAGCTGCTGGAGAAGAACGGGCTAAAGAAGCACAGATGGAAGAACGGAAGCAAAATAACCGGGTGACGTTGGACAACTTGTTTGATTCCATGAAACAAGAGGACATGAAACAAGTAAACGTCATCATTAAGGCTGACGTGCAAGGATCTGTAGAAGCATTATCTGACAGTCTTAAGAAAATCGACGTCGAAGGGGTAAACGTCAATGTTATTCATGCTTCTGTAGGAGCTGTGAATGAAAGTGATATTGCTTTGGCGAAGGCAAGTAATGCCATCATCATTGGATTTAACGTTCGGCCAACTCCGCAAGCCAAGTTACAGGCAGAAACGGACAAGATTGACGTCCGTCTTTATCAAGTTATTTATAACGCAATTGACGATGTAACTGCAGCCATGAAAGGGAAACTCGATCCAACTTACGTGGAAGAAGTTACTGGAAGCATCGAAGTCCGTCAGATTTACAAAGCTTCAGCGGTTGGAACGATTGCTGGAGGAATGGTTAGCGAAGGTTACATCAGAAACGACAGTAAGGTACGCTTGGTTCGAGACGGAGTAGTTAAATACGATGGGGAACTGGGCAGCTTAAAGCGTTTCAAAGATGATGTTAAGGAAGTTAAGCAAGGTCACGAATGTGGTTTGACGATTGCTAACTACAATGACATCAAGGTTGGAGACGTAATCGAAGCCTACCATATGAAAGAAGTTGCTCCGAAATAAAGGAGGAAACAATGGCAAAACAATATCGAGTTGGACGACTCCAACAAGAAATTCAAAAGGAAGTTGATGACATCCTTTTGAAACGAGTACGGGATCCACGCGTTCAGGGTGTAACAATCACGGGCGTTAAAGTGACCGGTGACTTACAGCAGGCCACGATTTTTTACAGCATCCTTTCAAGCGATAAAGAAGAACAAGAACAGGTGCAAAAGGGCTTGGATAAAGCAAATGGTCTGATTCGTGGTGAAATAGGTCATCGGTTAAGCATTTACGTAACTCCTGAGATTCACTTTGAACGTGACGAATCGATTGAATACGGAAGTAAGATTGACCAACTCATTAATAAACTAAATCAACAATAAAAAAAGAATGGCTGAGGAAATTTTTCTCAGTCATTTTTGCGTACTTAAACTTAAACAGAGGAGGCCCCCATGATAAACGGAATTATTCCGCTGTATAAACCCTTGGGCATGACCAGCTTCAGTTGTGTCAGTAAGATGCGTGGAATTGTGCACCAAAAAAAGGTCGGTCACAGTGGGACCCTGGATCCTAACGTTGACGGAGTCCTACCCATTTGTTTGGGCAGCGGGACCAAGGTGGTTGATTATTTGATGGCAACTGGAAAAACCTATCGGGGCGCGATTACTTTGGGATTCGCGACCACGACAGAAGACTTAGATGGAGAAATTGTTGCCGAACAACATGATTTCACCCCATTAACCATGGAGCAGATTAAAGCCGGGTTAACCCACTTTGTTGGCTCCATTACCCAGATTCCACCAATGTATTCGGCGGTCAAGGTGAATGGACGGCGTTTGTATGATTATGCTCGCCACGGTGAAACGGTCGAAAGACCGCGACGGGTCGTTAAGATTACCGATTTTTATCCAATTGGAGCTCCCGTGATTGATAAGGAGGCGGGGACTCAAACCATCTTCTTTGAAGTTCACTGTAGCAAAGGGACTTATGTTCGGACGCTAGCGGTGGATTTTGGTCGCTATTTTGGGTTACCAGCGGTGATGTCACAGTTAACTCGTATTGCGAGTGGTGGTTTTGACATCCAACAAACGGTTTCATTTGCTGAATTAGAAGCGGCCCAAGCAGCTGGAACGTTAGAACAGTTAGTCTATCCAATTGATCATGCTCTACATGGTTTTACGCACGTTGATTTAACGGTCGACCAATGGGAACGAGTTCAACACGGAGCGTTTTTATCTGCAACGGATCTGCAAGCCACTGAAGCTGAAATTGTTTTACGCTATAATGGTAGCGATAAGGCTTTATATTGCTATGACAATCAGCACCAGTTGTATAAGCCACAAAAAATGTTTAGTTTGGAGTAACAAGCGATGCAAATTATGAAGTTAGCGTATCCGCTAGAACAAGATCAACACTTTCAAACCCCAGTTGTCTTAGCAATGGGTTTCTTTGATGGAGTCCACCTTGGGCACCAAAACGTGATTAAGCGGGCTAAGGAAATCGCGCAAGCACGAGGACTTCCGCTAGCTGTGCTAACCTATGATCATCATCCGGCCATAGTCTATCAGCAACTCACTGGAGATGATGCTCGGTATTTAACTTTGCCAGATGCAAAGTATCAATTGTTTCAAAAACTTGGCGTTGACTATGTCTATGAAGTTAACTATGACTATGACTTTCAAGCGCAGGATCCCCAAACCTTCGTGGATAATTTCATTGTACGGATGGGAGCTAGTGTGGTGGTTGCTGGTTTTGATCATACTTATGGAAAACATGATGCTGCGATGCCTAATTTAGCGGACTATGCCCAGGGACGGTTTACCGTGGAGACGGTTTCTGCTTTACTCATGGACGACAAGAAAATTAGTTCCACCCGAGTCCGTCGTAACCTCAGTGATGGTCACTTAGAAACCGTCCACCGGTTATTGAATCGTCCCTTTACGATTAGTGGAACTGTGGTTCATGGACTGGCTCGAGGACGGACTTTGGGTTATCCCACGGCGAACATCCATTATAATGATGAGCAGCGGATGCCACCGTTGGGCGTCTACATCGTCATGATGCAGATTAATCACCAGTGTTATCCGGGGATGGCTTCGATTGGGAAAAACGTGACCTTTGGAGATCAAAACCCGATTACATTAGAGGTTAATCTATTGGATTTTGAACGTAATATCTATGGAAAACGGGTGCAGGTGCAGTTTTTAAAGAAAACTCGCGACGAAGTTAAATACGAAGGAGAAGCAGCCTTAGTCCGGCAGCTAGAACGTGACGAACAAGCAACAAGGAAATTTTTCCAATCTGACAAGCGTAATTCTTGACCTTCATAATGATCCTTGATACAGTATAAATGTACCTTAGCACTTGGTAATTGAGAGTGCTAAAAAGAGGTGGTGAAGATGCTCACTGACAGACAAAACTTGATTTTGAAACAAATCGTTGACGCTTACTCGCAAACCGGAGAACCGGTTGGGTCAAAGTCTTTAGCGAAGCGCTTGCCAATTAAGGTTAGTCCCGCGACGATTCGCAACGAAATGGGTGTGCTGAGTGACAATCACTTTATCGAACAGGTGCATACTTCTTCCGGACGGATTCCGTCCTATCAGGGTTATCGATACTATGTTGATCACCTGACGAAGCCAATCCCACTAGAAGTACAGGCGAGAGATTACATCACAGAAATGTTATCAGGTTCATTTGAGCAGCTGGATGACATCGTTAGACAATCGGCTGATTTGCTTTCCCAGATTACTGATTATACGGCGCTGACATTTACGCCCATGCTGCAACAGCAAGATGTGGTTGATTATTTTCGGTTGACCCAGATTAATCGACAGAATTTTATGGCGATTATGATGATGAAAAGTGGATTGGTGCAAAGCCAGCCGTTCTTGACGGAGCAACCGTTGACCAGTGCAGATAGTAACCAGGCTGAAAATTGGTTAAATCAGCATTTACGGGGACATTCTTTAAGTCAGGTGACCAAGGAGTTAGAACCTGGACTAGCAAGTGATCAGCAACAATTATCAGACTTTGGTCAGATTGGCAGAGCATTCGTGCTAGTTGCTAACAAGTTACGTGACGAGCAATTTTTTGTAAGTGGAAGAAGTAATTTATTCCACGGAGTGAATCCAGAAACGTTTGCGAATATCAAGCCGGTATACTCATCCTTGAGTTCTGCTGCTGATTTAGAAACATTGTTACAATCTAGTGATCAAGCAATTTCGGTTAAACTAGGTTCCGAATTGCACAATGATTTGTGGCGGAACTACAGCATTATTAGCGGAACCTATGATGCTGGAGAACATGGAATGGGTCGAATTGCGGTGATTGGTCCGACCCGGATGTTTTATCCGCGGGTAATGGGACTGGTTGATGCCTTTCGTTCGGAACTACAAACTAGGATTCAGAGTTATTATCAAGATTACGATCAATAAGGAGGGTTAGCATGGCCAAAGAAAAATCAAACCAAGATGTAGATAAGCAGCAGCCAGCTGACCAGCAACCAGCATCGGAAGCTGAGCCTGAGCAAGCTTCTGCTAAACAAGCGGAAGCTAAGGCAGTTGATTCCGAAGCAGCTGAAGTAAAAAAGTTACAAAAACAACTTGATGATGCACAAAATGATTATCTACGCGCTCAAGCTGAGATTCAAAACATGCAAAAACGGAATCAAAAAGAAATCAGTGAAATGGCCAAGTATGGTCCGCAACAACTAGCCAAGGACATCGTTCCGGCACTCGACGATTTGACGAGAGCGCTTGCCGTTGAGGTTGACGATGAAAGTGGTCAGCAATTGAAGACCGGAATCGAAATGGTGGTTAAACACCTCGATAAAGCCCTAACTGATAACGACATTCATGCCGTTGATGAAGTGGGAGTTCAATTTGATCCAGAAATTCATCAAGCGGTGCAAACAGTGCCAGCTAGTGATGAACATCCAGCTGACACAGTTGTGCAAGTCTTACAAACCGGTTATCGATTAGCTGATCGGGTGATTCGACCAGCAATGGTAATCGTGGCACAATAAATTAAAAATCAAAGGAGATCATAACCATGGCAAGTAACAAGATTATTGGAATTGATTTAGGAACTACAAACTCAGCCGTTGCCGTTATGGAAGGTGGCAAACCAAAGATCATCACTAACCCTGATGGATCCCGGACTACTCCTTCTGTAGTTGCTTTTAAAGACGGAGAAACTCAAGTTGGTGAAGTTGCTAAGCGGCAAGAAATCACTAACCCCAACACGGTTCGTTCCATTAAGAGTCACATGGGAGAACAAGGTTACACAGTTGATATTGACGGCAAAAAGTACACACCACAACAAATTTCAGCAATGATCTTGCAATACATCAAGGGCTACGCTGAAGATTACTTGGGTGATACGGTTTCAGAAGCTGTGATTACTGTTCCTGCCTACTTTAACGATGCCCAACGGCAAGCTACGAAAGATGCTGGTAAAATTGCTGGCTTGGACGTTAAACGGATTATCAACGAACCAACCGCTGCTTCCTTAGCTTACGGTTTGGATAAACAAGATCAAGATGAAAAAATCCTGGTTTACGATTTAGGGGGAGGAACTTTTGATGTTTCCGTCCTTGAATTAGGTGACGGGGTCTTTCAAGTATTGTCCACTAACGGTGATACTCACTTAGGTGGAGATGACTTTGACCAACGGATTATCGACTGGTTAGTTGATAACTTCAAGAAGGATCAAGGCGTTGACTTATCACAAGACAAGATGGCTTTACAACGGTTAAAGGATGCTGCTGAAAAGGCTAAGAAGGAACTCTCTGGGGTTAACCAAACTGAAATTAGCCTGCCGTTCATTGCTTCCAATGACAACGGCCCATTGCACTTGCAAACCACTTTAACTCGGGCTAAGTTTAACGAATTAACTTCTGACTTAGTTGACAAAACCAAAGTACCATTTGAAAACGCCTTAAAGGATGCCGGTTTAAGCACTAGTGACATTGATGAAGTAATCTTAAACGGTGGTTCTACTCGGATTCCAGCCGTTCAAGAAGCCGTTAAGAACTGGACGGGCAAGAACCCGAACCACTCCATCAATCCTGATGAAGCCGTTGCTTTAGGGGCTGCTATTCAAGGTGGAGTTCTAACTGGAGACGTCAAAGACGTTGTGCTGTTGGATGTTACTCCATTGTCACTGGGAATTGAAACCATGGGTGGCGTAATGACGAAGCTGATTGACAAGAACACTACGATTCCAACTTCGAAATCACAAACCTTCTCTACGGCAGCTGATAACCAAACAGCTGTAGACATTCACGTGTTGCAAGGGGAACGGCCAATGGCTGCTGATAACAAATCATTGGGTCGGTTCCAATTAACTGATATTCCAGCTGCTCCACGGGGAGTTCCTCAGATTGAAGTTACCTTTGACATTGACAAGAACGGGATTGTGAACGTTTCTGCCAAGGATAAAGGAACTGGTAAAGAACAAAAGATTACCATCAAGGACTCCAATGGTCTTTCCGATGAAGAAATCGATAAGATGATGAAGGAAGCCCAAGCCAACGAAGAAGCTGACAAGAAGAAGAAAGAAGAAGTTGACTTAAACAACGAAGTTGACCAACTAATCTTCCAAACCGACAAGACGTTGAAGGACGTTGAAGGTAAGGCTTCTGATGCCGAAATCAAAGAAGTGAAGGATGCCGAAGAAGACCTGAAGAAGGCCAAAGCTGACAATAACTTGGACGACATGAAGGCTAATAAGGATGCTTTGAACGAAAAAGTTCAAGCCGTTGCCGTTAAACTCTACCAACAACAAGCTCAATCAGGTCAAAACGGTGAAGGTGCTAGCGATGGCGCTGCTGATAAGAAAGACGATGGCAACACCGTTGACGGTGACTTCCACGAAGTTAACGATGACGATAAAAAATAATTGAGCACGTTTCAAGTTCCTCGAAAAGTGGGAGCTTACCTGAGTGTTAGACCACGAAGGTGATCAAAAAGCCAAAGCTGATGTGAACTGCTTTGGCTTTTTGTTTTAGAACCGCAAACGTATAGTAGGGAGGATTACAGTATGGCAGCGAAAAATTATTACGATGTCTTGGGGGTTTCTAAGGATGCCAGTGAAAAAGATATCAATCACGCCTATCGTCATTTATCCAAAAAATACCATCCAGATATCAACAAAGAACCTGGAGCTGAAGAAAAATTCAAGGAAATTACGGAAGCTTACGAAGTTTTAAGTGACAAGCAAAAACGGGCTAACTATGACCAATATGGATCTGCCGATGGACCACAAGGATTTGGTGGTGGCGCCGGTGGCGGTGGCTTCAATGGTGCTGGGGGAGCCGGATTTGGTGACTTCTCTGATATCTTTAGTGATCTCTTTGGTGGGGGCGGTCGGCGCCAAGCCGATCCAACTGCACCCCAACAAGGGGAAGATTTACAGTACCAAATGACGTTAAAATTTGAAGAAGCCATCTTTGGGGAAACTACAAAGATTAGCTACAGACGAGAAGCTCAATGTCCAGATTGTCATGGGACGGGAGCCAAACCAGGCACTCATCCAGAGACTTGTCCTGATTGTCATGGATCTGGTCGAATTGCCAGAACGGTGAATACTCCAATGGGTCAAATGCAAACCCAGAGTACCTGTCCACGGTGTGAAGGAACTGGAAAGATTATTAAAGACAAGTGTCCTAAGTGTAGTGGGGCCGGTAAAATCACTGAAAACCATGAAGTAGAGGTTAAAGTTCCAGCTGGAGTTGAAGAAGGCCAGCAGATGCGGTTACAAGGCCAAGGAAATGCCGGAATTAACGGTGGTCCTTACGGTGATCTGTACGTTGTCTTTCGGGTCTTACCCAGTGAAGACTTTCAACGAGATGGTTCTACCATCTACTACAACAAGGAAATCTCCTTTACGGACGCCGCCCTTGGAAATGAAGTTGATGTCAAGACCGTGTATGGGAACGGTAAATTAACGATCCCGGCCGGAACCCAAACGGGGACGGTCTTTAAGTTGAAAGGTAAGGGAGCTCCACGGTTGCACAGTGACAGTAAAGGTGACGAAATGGTCCGGGTGACCGTGGTCACACCAAAGAAGTTGTCTGCCAACCAGAAGTTAGCCTTAAAGGCTTTTGCAGAAGCCAGTGGGGAAAATCCCATCCCTGAAAAGGGATTCTTTGAAAAACTAAAAGACAAATTAAAATAAAGCTTAAATAATAGAGCGAGATGAAAGTCTCGCTCTATTTGTTTCTTCAGGGGTCGCTTGGTATAATTAAGCAAAACGAACGAAGCAAGAAAGCAGGAATTGACGTGGATTATAAAGCAATGCAAACCGCCCAACGCAAGATTAGAAACTTTGCGATTGTGGCTCATATTGACCATGGAAAATCCACTTTAGCGGACCGGATTTTAGAACTCACCGACACGGTGTCAAAACGTGAGATGAAGGATCAGCTACTGGATAACATGGATTTGGAACGAGAACGGGGCATTACGATTAAGTTAAACGCCGTGCAACTAAAGTACCATGGAAAAGACGGCGTGGATTACGTTTTCCATTTAATTGATACCCCTGGACACGTAGACTTTTCGTACGAAGTATCTCGGAGTTTGGCCGCCTGTGAAGGGGCCATCCTGGTGGTGGACGCCACCCAGGGAATTCAAGCCCAGACGTTAGCCAACGTTTACTTGGCGCTTGATGATGACCTAGAAATTTTACCAGTCATTAACAAGGTTGATCTCCCCTCAGCAGAACCAGAACGGGTCAAACAAGAAATTGAGGACGTGATTGGCCTTGATACCAGTGATGCGGTCGAAATTAGTGCTAAAACCGGGTTAAATGTAGACAAATTGTTGGAAGAAATTGTGGCTAAAATTCCAGCACCCACTGGTGAAATCGATGCACCCTTGAAGGGATTGGTCTTTGACTCCATTTACGATGATTATCGGGGTGTAGTCCTTAGCGTCCGGATTTTTGAGGGTGTTGTGAAGGCCGGAGATCGGATTCGCTTGATGAACAGTGGGAGCGAGTACGAAGTAACTGAGGTGGGGGTGAACTCACCTAAACCGCTTCCGCGGGACTTTTTGATGGCTGGAGATGTTGGTTATTTAACCGCTAGTATTAAGGACATCACCCAGACTCGGGTGGGAGATACGATTACGCTGGCCAATCATCCAGCAGAAAAAGCGCTACCGGGTTATCGAGAAATGATTCCGATGGTCTATGCGGGACTTTATCCGACTGACAACGCCAAGTTCGAAGATTTACGAGAAGCATTAGAGAAATTAAAGTTAAACGATGCCTCCCTTGAATTTGAACCAGAAGTTTCAGAAGCGCTGGGCTTTGGTTTTCGCTGTGGATTCTTAGGTTTATTGCACATGGACGTGGTGCAGGAACGGTTGGAACGCGAATTTAACCTCGATTTGATTACGACGGCTCCCTCAGTAACCTACCACGTTTATTTAACTGGTGGAAACATGGTCGAAGTCGAAAATCCAGCCGAAATGCCGGATGTTTCCTCCATTAAAAGCATTGCAGAACCATACGTGAAGGCCACCATCATGGTTCCCAATGACTACGTGGGTGCCGTAATGAAACTGTGTCAGGCGCGTCGGGGGGAATTTGTGACGATGGAGTACCTGGATGATGCGCGGGTTAACGTGATTTACCAAATGCCGCTGTCAGAAATTATTTTTAATTTCTTTGACAAGCTCAAGTCCAGTACTAAGGGGTATGCCTCATTGGATTACGAGGTGGATGGTTATCACGCCAGTGACTTGGTTAAAGTGGATATCTTGTTAAACGGTGATCAAGTAGACGCGTTGAGTTTCATTGCCCACCGGCAGTTCGCGGAGGAACGAAGTCGTGACATTGTGCGGAAGTTAAAGGAAATCATTCCACGGCAAAACTTCGAGATTCCTGTACAAGCAGCGATTGGGTCCAAGATTATTGCCCGGACTAATATCAAGGCGTACCGAAAGGACGTTACTTCTCGGATTCATACTGGTGATCCGGACCGACGTGCCAAGTTGCTGGAAAAACAAAAACGTGGAAAGAAACGGATGAAGGCGGTTGGAAAGGTTGATATTCCACAGGAAGCCTTTATGACCGTACTGCAATCCGACACGGAACAGGATGGAAAGTAGCTAATTTATTGTTGATTTGAACCAAGCTAGGAAAATCCTTAAAAAAGGTGATTGGGATTCGATGGAATTCCAACCACCTTTTTTAAAGTTAATTTCTTTGTGCACTTATTAACAAATTAAGGTATAATGAAACCATTAATTTAAAAGAAAGTAGGAATGGACATGAAAAAAGTTGCTTTAATTACCGGAGCAGGACAGGGAATTGGAGAAGCAATCGCAAAACGGTTGCACCACGATGGCTTTGCAGTCGCCTTAGTGGGGCGGACGCTCGATAAGGTGGAAGCAGTCGCCAAAGAAATTCAAAATGATCACGGGGATGCAATTGCAATTCAAGCTGACGTTGCCGAACGTGATGAAGTGTTTGCTGCCGTGCAAAAGGCCTATGACCACTTTGGTGATTTTAACGTCATGGTCAACAATGCTGGAGTAGCTCCGACGACCCCAATTTTTGAAGTTACTCCGGAAGTTTTGGCAGAAGCAGAACGGATTAACGTTGGGGGAACGGTGTGGGGCATCCAAGCTGCAGCTACGATGTTCAAAAAGTTAGGTCATTCTGGTAAGATCATTAACGCTTCTTCACAAGCGGGAATGACGGGGAACCCGAACTTAACCGTTTATGGCTCCACTAAGTTTGCGATTCGGGGGATTACAGAAACTACTGCCAAGGAACTGGCAGACGATGGGATCACTGTGAATGCCTTTTGTCCTGGAATTGTGGTGACGCCAATGATGAACGACATTGCGCAACAAGTGGCTGATAAAGCCGGCAAGCCGTTTGAATGGGGCATGGAACAATTTGCCAAAGACATCGCTTTAAAACGGCTTTCACAACCAGAAGACGTAGCGGGTTGTGTTTCTTATCTCGCTGGTCCCGATTCAAATTACATGACGGGACAATCCCTCTTAATTGATGGTGGAATGGTCTTTAATTAATTAGCATAAAAAAACGGCCCTAGTTAGCATTTTCTAACTAGGGCTGTTTTTGGTTAGCGCCACCGACTGGCATGATTGGTAGGAATGATTAAGAGAATTAGTAACCAAAAATCACCAATTACAGGAATGATTTGGATCCAAAACCACCAACCAGAATGATTTGAATCATGGAACCGGCGGACGGTAACAGAGATACTCCCAATCCAGGCTAATAAGAACATGATTCCATAAATGATCGAAACTAATTGACCGGAAACCGTTCCAGCTAACAACCCCAGCAACCAGGCAATCAGAAAGGCCAAGATGTAGTTAAAAATCAATGGAATCCAGAATTCAATAATTGTAGCAGTTCCACGAAAGTTAAAGAGATTGTCCCAAAACTTTTGATAGGCGTTTAACATGATTTTCCTCCAAATTAAAACTAGTAAAAATAGTAAATTATTACACTTTAATTATACCAAATGTCGCAATGGTCGTTTACAGGTCTGGAGGGTTAGAGTACAATGATAACCGAACAAGTGTTCGGGAGATGAAATTATGAACTATGCAGCAGAACCCCATGGGGTCTATTTTTTCATTGATAATAAATCTTTCTACGCGAGCTGTGAGAGCGTGGCACGGGGCTTAAATCCACTAACAGCCGTTTTATGTGTGATGTCAGAAACTGCAAACACTAAGGGTGGGCTGATCCTGGCAGCTTCCCCGCGAGCCAAACAACTATTTGGGTTACATAACGTTAACCGGCAGTACGAACTTCCGCATGATGAGCGCTTATTGTTAGTACCACCACGGATGAACTTGTACATTAAAAAGAATTTAGAGATTAATCGGATCTTTACTGAATATGCGGCTGAAGAAGATTTATTGCCGTATTCGATTGATGAGTCGTTGTTAGACATGACGCATTCTTGGCACTTATTTGGCAAAACAGCCCGAGCGGTAGCGCAACGGATTCAGCATGAAATTAAGCGACGATTGGGATTGTACGTAACGGTCGGAATTGGCGATAATCCGGTCCAAGCTAAACTGGCCCTAGACATCTATGCTAAACATACTCGAGATTTGGTTGGTGAGATTCACTATGCAGACGTTCCGACTAAAATTTGGTCGATTACAGATTTAACGTCCGTGTGGGGAATTGGAAAGCGGCAGGCCCAACGGTTACATCGCCTGGGAATTAACACGATGGCGGAGCTCGCAGCAGCTAATCCATACCATTTGCAACAAGAATTAGGGGTGATTGGGACCCAATTATTTGCCACGGCTTGGGGAATTGATCGCAGTAACTTACACGAACACTATCAACCCAAGCAACGGAGTTACAGTAATGGGCAAGTACTCCCACGTGATTATTGGCGTGCTAATGAGTTAGAAGTGGTAATTAAGGAACTGGTGGAACAGGTTGCTTCCCGGGTGCAGGCCCATCATTTACAAGTTGGCTCAGTATCACTTCACTTGGGACTAGCCCGAACCCAGGCAACAACTCGGATCCACTTAGCCAAAACGGAACGGATCTCAGCTACGGACCAAATAACGGCTTTAAGGCAAATTACGCTATCTCTTTTTCGTAAACTGTGGCACGGGGAAGGGATTCGCCGAATTAACTTAGCATACGGTGATTTAACGCCGGTCACAGGAATGCAGTTAGAGTTACTAGCTAATAATCAAGAACGCGAGAAGCAACGTAAGTTAGATCAAGCAACCGCTACCATTCGGAACCGCTTTGGAGTTGATTCCTTGTTTCGAGCGCAGAGCCTGTGTTCAGGTGGAACTGCGTTAGAACGAGCCGGCTTAGTGGGTGGTCATAGTGGAGGAAATAGTTATGAATAACCGTCAAGTCCAAGCAGCCGCCAATCAGATTACGCGCCAGTTAGAAAAACAATTTCACCCAGTACATGGATTTCGCTATGTTCTTGTAATTGTTAACGATCCATATTCTCATTCCTATAACTGGTTTTTAAACCAGTGGCACCCCCATCACAACGCTCGATCACAGCCCATTGGCGTTTTGCCAGCTAATTTAGCTCTGTTAGAAGCAGTGGTCACGTTGGTTCATAATCGCTATCAACTAACGGCTCAGTATCAAAATTTTGCCCAGTTACGTTGGCCCAAGACGGGGCAATTAATTGAAACTAGGCGGTGATGAGTAACGATGGATGAGCGGCTAGTTCAGCAGTTTTTCGCCAACGATTATCAGGACCGCGGGATGCAAAAATGGCAGGGTTATTTTTTGTCGGACCACACTCAGCGGTTACGGCATTCCCACCAAGCTTTGCAACAAAGCACCAAATGGCAAATGATTCCGCAGATGGACGGGGTAGCAATCAACCGCGAGTTACAACTAGCTGTCGAAAAGCATCAAGCAGTGACGGTGATCTGGAAACGAGCCGTGGGGTTAGAGGCAGAGTATTTTAGAACCAGCGGTCAAATTACTGGTTGGGAAGCAGGGATGATTCGCATTGGTACCCAAATGCTTGCGACTGAGCTAGTAGTGGCGCTTAAAAGAAAAAATTAAGCGGTTACACTTTATTCTTTAAACAAAATGAATTATAATAAAGGTGTTCAAAGCTTCACATGGTGAAGTGAACTAAATCCAAAGGAGAGATTAAAATGGCATTAAATGACTACTTTACTGGATTACAACACGTTGGAATCCCAGCTGCAGATTTAGATAAGACGGTGGCTTTTTACGAAAAGTTAGGCTTCACCAAGGAAGGCGAATTCTTATACCAAGGTAACCGTTGTGCATTCATGAAGTATGATAACCTGATGATTGAAACCTGGGAAGGCGATCCAACTGCTAATGCTGACGGCGCCATCAACCACATTTCCTTAAACGCTACTGATGCAGCCGCTGCTTTACAAGAAGCAAAGGACATGGGCTTAGACTTAATTGATACTGAAATTCAAACTCGTCCATTCTGGGACAAGGGAATTAAGTTCTTTAACATTTACGGTCCTAACCACGAAAAAATTGAATTTTGTGAAATCGTAAAATAAAGTGATTAACTAAAACGGGCGGATGGATGCGTCCGTTTTTTTGTGTTTTTGAATGATTATTATTTAAATTGAATAAATCTGCTTGCCATTTTCAGATTGCTCCAGTACCATGGATAATAGGTTTAGTCGAATTTATGAAAATGGAGGTGGATAACGTGTTAGCAATGACGAAAAAATTTTTGCGTGACAACGGTTATCACTATAAAAAGGGTTACATTCGCCCGTTAATGACTCCAGACAGTGTTTATATTTTCCGATTTGGCAAAGCTGAGTTGAATAATCGGATTATTTTACGGTATGGACATGGGTGGACGGGGCGCCAAAAAATTAAGGAAATTGATTTGCGGCTCCACAAACAAAAGCATCCTCGGATCTTTAAAACCGAACACAGTTTGTTAAAGTATCTGAAGTCGCATCTTCCTTATCATGAAGCCAAGCTTCAAAAAATTAAAGAAGAACAATAATTTGAAGCATCCTTTTCGGGGTGCTTCTTTTCATAAAGAAGGAGATTTACATAATGAAGCTCATTGAAGTTCGGGTTACGACCACTAACGAAGCCGTGGAAGCCGTTAGTAATTTATTAATTACGGCTGGAGCTCAAGGGATTCAGATTGATGATCAACTGCCAGGGAAACAGGTCGCCGTGCTTACGTATGTTACTGAAGCCGGGGATTTAACTAAACTAGTGCAGCAGGTAGAACAGGGGCTAGCTCATTTTCCTGAATATGGTTTAAACCCCGGAGTAGCCACCATTACCACCGAACCAGTTGATGATCGTTGGACAACGGAGTGGGAACAATACTACCACGCTGAACGCATCACCCGGTATTTAACCGTGGTCCCAAACTGGGAAGACTATCAGCCAGAGCAAACGGACCAGAAGGTAATTCGCTTGGATCCCGGGATGGCTTTTGGAACGGGAACCCATCCAACCACGAAGATGGCATTGCAAGCACTAGAAATTAGTTTGCGAGGCGAAGAAACGGTCTTTGACGTAGGAACCGGATCTGGAGTTTTGAGCATCGGAGCACGACTCTTAGGGGCCGGGACAATTCGCGCCTGGGATAACGATCCTGTGGCAGTGGAATCAGCACGGCAAAATCTAGCTGCTAATCCTAACATGGCTGACATTGCGGTAGAGACTAATAGCCTACTAACTGGAATTGATGGAACGGCAGACGTGATTGTTGCTAACATGCTTGCAGAGGTGTTACTGCCGCTGATTCCGCAAGTACCACGGCACTTAAATCCGCAGGGGCACCTCATTTTAGCTGGCATTTATGCGGATCAGCTTGCTAAAGTTGAACCGCAGTTGAAACAGCATCACTTTACGGTTGAACAGACCATGGTGGCTGGGAACTGGCGCGCCTTGATTGCAACTCAGAAAGGATAGAAACGTGCAACACTATTTTATCGATCAAGCTCTCACGGTGAATGAACAACTAGAGTTACCTCCTGAAATTCAGAAGCATTGGATCCGAGTTTTACGGGCCCAACCAGGTGAGCAAGCAGAGTTTGTTGATGATCAGCAACAGGTATTCATTGGCGAGCTAACGAATGGAGATCAAGGACTCGTTCAAATTAAAACAAAGACGGACCTGAATACTGAGCTGCCAATTGCGGTCACAGTCGCTTGTGGGCTACCAAAAAGTGGGAAAGCGGAACTGATTGTCCAAAAGGCGACGGAGCTCGGAGCAAGTGAGATTATTTTTTTGCCCACTGAATGGTCCGTAGCCCAGTGGAAGCAAAAAGCGGCTAAAAAAGTCGCCCGTTTACAAAAGATTGCCCAGGCAGCTGCCGAGCAGTCACACCGAAATTTGATTCCCCAGGTAAGCTATTTAAACGGGCTGGCGGCTTTAGACCAACTGAACGTTAATCAACGAGTGGTGGCATATGAAGAGGCGGCCAAGCAGGGAGAAGCCAGTGAACTAGTGCGGGTGGTTAGTCAGATGCAAGCCGGACAGCGTCTATTAGCTGTGTTTGGACCGGAAGGCGGATTAAGTCCAGCTGAGATTGAACGGCTCGAAGCCGCTAACTTTCATGTCGTCGGCTTGGGCCCGCGCATTTTACGAACAGAATCGGCTCCACTTTATTTTTTAAGTGCCATATCTGTACTTTCCGAACTTAAATGATAGAATGTTAATAAAATGACTTAAATCACGAATGATGCCATTGCTAAGTGGGGGTGAAACAGATGGCTAGTCTCAAACAGTGGCAACCCACTGAAATTTTTGCAAAAATCAACAACGAAATGACTCCAGACCAAGTGGATATGGTTAAACGGGCTTACCAAGTAGCTCGACACGCCCACGGCACGAATCTACGGGCTTCTGGAGAAAGTTACATTGAACACTCAACCAACGTGGCCGGCATTTTAGCAGACCTTAACATGGACGCAGTTGCCGTTACGGCAGGCTTTTTACATGATGTCGTTGAGGATAGTAACGTACGACTAGATGACGTTCGAGAACAATTCGGCCCAGACGTTGCTTTAATTGTCGACGGGGTTACAAAGATTAGTAAGATTAAATATAACTCCAGCCGCGAAGCCCTAGCAGAAAATTACCGCAAACTGCTGTTGGTAATGTGTAAAGATATCCGGGTCATGATTGTTAAACTAGCAGACCGAATGGACAACATGGATAAACTCGGAGATCTTAATCCCGAATTTCAAACGCGATTTGCCAAAGAAACCATTGATGTGTACGCTCCCATTGCTGACCGGCTCGGAATGGGAACAGTCAAGTGGGAACTACAAGATATGGCGTTGCGGTACCTGAATCCGGATGCCTACTACAAGATTGCTCATTCCATGAAATCGAAGCGGAACGAACGAGAATCTTACATTCAAGATGCCATCCGTGAAGTGAAACGAGCCATTGCCGATTACCACATTGATGCAGAAATTTACGGACGGCCGAAGCACATTTATTCAATTTACAAAAAGATGGTAGATAAACACAAGAAGTTTGAAGAAATCTATGATCTTTCTGCCATTCGGGTAATCGTGGATACGGTGAAGGATTGTTATGCCATTTTGGGGGCGGTTCACGCTAAATGGCCCCCGATGCCAGGTCGGTTTAAAGACTACATTGCGATGCCCAAACCAAACCTCTATCAATCTTTGCACACCACTGTCATCGGTCCGGAGGGAAAACCCCTAGAGATTCAGATTCGGACCAAGGAAATGCACAGAA
This sequence comes from Fructilactobacillus hinvesii, assembly GCF_024029435.1. NCBI lineage: Bacteria > Bacillati > Bacillota > Bacilli > Lactobacillales > Lactobacillaceae > Fructilactobacillus > Fructilactobacillus hinvesii. The sequence goes on from NZ_CP097118.1 coordinate 892,144, forward strand.
TTGCTGAATACGGGGTTGCTGCGCACTGGGCCTACAAACAGGGGCAAACCAGCGAAGTTTACAATGACGAAAGTAACATGCAATTAAACTGGTTTAAAAAGATCATTGAGATCCAAGAAGAAACCGATAACGCGTCAGAATTCATGGACAGCGTGCAAGGTGAACTCTTCTCCGATCACGTTTATGCTTTTACTCCTAATGGAGATGTGTTGGAGCTCCCACAGGGAGCAGGACCGCTGGACATGGCTTATGCCATTCACACTCAGGTGGGACATCGATCTACGGGAGCACGAGTTAACGGCAAAATGGTCTCACTGGATTACCGGATTAAAAATGGTGACATTGTGGAAATTATCACATCTGCAAACTCAACGGGACCTGGGAAAAACTGGTTGGATCTGGTTCACACTAATAGTGCTAAACACAAGATTAATCAATTCTTTAAAAAGCAGAATCGGGAAGATAACATTAAAACCGGAGCTGAACTCCTGCATAATCAACTTGAAGAAACGGGATATGCTCCCAATGAATTGTTAACTTCTGAAAACTGGGATCGGGTTTTAGACGAACTTCACTATCGCACCCAAGACGATCTCTTAGCAGCTTTAGGCTTTGGTGACATTCACGTCGTGGGAGTTGCTAACCGATTTACGAGTGAAATTCGCGATGAGCAACAACGAGAACGGGAACATCAAGCAGAACAAGAGTTGCTAGATCAGTCCCAGACGTTGTCAACGAAAAAAGAATACCAAGCTCCCCAAGGCAACCGACCAGCTGATAACGTGGCAATTGATGGAATTGATAACGTGTTGGTGCGGATTAGTCATTGCTGTTTACCACTTCCCGGGGATGAAATCATTGGATACATTACCAAAGGCCGAGGAATTTCCATTCATCGGGTAGAATGCAATAACTTTAGTCAATCTGAACCAGGCCGGATTATTGCTGCTCACTGGCGCAGTGTTTCCGATAATCAAATTAATTATCAAGCTAAATTGCGGTTTGAAGCCGATAACCGGAACGGAGTTTTAAATGACGTCATTAAACGGTTTAATAACAGTCCGGTTCAGTTGACTTCCATCAATGGTCGGGTTCACGACGACACGGGAGTTACGATTGAGGCAATTGTAGAGGTTAAAAACGTGGGTCAGCTAGACCGGATGATGGATACCATTAAGATGGTTCCGGGAGTAGCCACATCCCAACGAGTTTTGAACTAAGGAGACGAGCATGAAATTAGTGATTCAGCGGGTACAGCGTGCGGCTGTCCAAGTTGACGAGCAAACGGTTGGCGCCATTGACACTGGTTTTTTAATTTTAGTCGGTGCAGAGGCCGGTGATACCGCGCAAACTGGTCAACATTTAGCAGAAAAAGTGGCTAAACTACGGGTCTTTTCTGATGAAGCAGGCAAGATGAATCTGAACATTAACCAGGTGGGTGGATCCATTTTATCTGTATCCCAGTTTACCCTCTTAGCAGATTTACAACATGGCAATCGGCCGTCCTTTAAACGGGCCGGAGATCCACAAGTTGCTCAGCAAAATTATGATGATTTTAATGCGGCTCTGGCTGACCAGGGTTTACAGGTTGCAACCGGTGAATTTGGGGCTGACATGCAGGTGGAACTGGTGAACGACGGCCCCGCCACCTTTTTATTAGATTATCAGGAGCCTCCGGCATGACAAATTTGATTTGGGATTTTGACGGAACCCTGTTTGATACCTATCCGTACATGGTGAGTGCTTTTACCAAAGCCTTGCAGTCCCTTGGAATTGATGAATTAGAAATTGATGGCGATGAAATCTATCGGCAAATGCGTGAACATTCACTGAATTCGACTGTCACTAAGTTTAGTGCGCGATTTCACTTGGATCGAGATCGTTTACTGGCGAGTTACCGGCAGATTGAACATCTCGAAGTTCAGTTAGCAAAGCCATTTGCTGGAGCCCGGCAAATTCTAGCGGCAGTGCAACAGGACCAGGGACAGAACTGTTTAGAAACGCATCGGGATCAACAAGCTTTGTCTTTATTAGAGCGGTTCAAACTAAAATCCCTGTTTACCGGCATTGTTACCAGTCAACAGGGATTTGCGCGCAAGCCCGATCCAGCGGGACTACAGTTTTTATTACAATCGGAACACCTAGATCCCACCACCACCTTCATGGTTGGTGATCGGAAATTAGACGTAGAAGCTGCTCAGCATGCCGGGATCCAGTCTGTTTTATTTGATCCAGACTACCTGCTCGAAGTGACCGGGAATCCCACGCTCACCATTCATAATTTAGCAGAATTACAACAGTTACTTTAATAAGGTAGCACAAATTTGGTCTAAAAACGGACCATAGCTTTCCCCAAAGAGTACCACATGCATTAAGACGTAGTAGAACCGATACCAAATTAAGCGGTCTGCTATTCCCGGTTGAAAGGGGTATTCATGCTGGTAGCCCTCGTAAAATGCGTCTGTAAAACCGCCAAAGACGGTAGTGACCCCGAGATCAAATTCCCGATCTCCATAGTAAACGTCGGGGTCGATTAGAAGGGGCTGATGCTGCGCGTTAAAGAGGGCATTTCCTGCCCATAAATCACCGTGCAGTAAACTGGGGGTAATGTGATGGTGAGCTTCATAAGTTTGCATTTGGTTTATGATAACGGTTAAGGCCGCGGCTCGTTGTGAGTTCCAGCGGCCTTTTTGCTGAGCTAAAGTAGCGAGGGGCTGTAACCGTTGTTGGTTAAAAAAGGTGGACCAACTGGTTTGCCACTGATTTTGTTTAGGAAACCGTCCTAATTTAAAGTCGTGATCTAGGCCAAAGCGTTGTTCGTGTTGGTGGTGCACCCGAGCCACCATCTGTCCGAGTTCAAATTGGTCTCCGTTGGCAATCTCGAGCCACCCAAGGATTAAAAATCCATCGGTGTCGATTTCACCACTCGTAATAATTTCTGGAACACGGGCAACTTCGCCAATGAGACGTAGTCCTTCAATTTCGTGAGCAAAAAAAGCTTGACCTCGGCCGGGTTGGACCTTCAAGAAATACCGCTTGTGCTGGCTTGTTTGGATTTCGTATGCCTCATTAATGTCGCCTCCGGCAACGGGAGTGACGGTTTGAATGTCTGAAATTGGTAACTGAGCTAACCATTCTGAACTTAATTCCTGCATGATTTCCTCCTTAAGTTAATCATTGGTGTTAACGTAGTTGGCAATGCCAGCGGTCACGTCGCTGGCCACTGCTTTTCTGAAGGTGGGATTTTTAATCTTTTGAAAGTCAAGATCATTATTAATGTAACCCATTTCCAATAAAATTGCCGGAATCTTACTATCGCGGATTACCAAGTAGTCGCCAAACTTAACGCCCTTGTTTTCCATTCCTAATTGCGTGAACCGCTGGTTAACAGCTTGTGCGAATTGTTTAGCAGTTCCCTGATGATAATAATAGGTTGTGAATCCTGAGGCGGAGTTTGGGATGGGGCTAGAGTCAAAGTGAAAACTAACGAAGAGGTCGGCATGATGTTTTTGGGCAATTTGGGGACGACGCTTTAGTCCAACCGTTTGATCTTGAGCTCTGGTTAAAATAACGTTAGCGCCCCGGGCCCGTAAATTGGTTGCTACTTGTTGGGCGAATTGCAGGGTATATTTCTTTTCGGGTTGGTTAGAATTAGCCAGAGCGCCTGAATCGTTGCCACCGTGCCCCGGATCTAAGATAATGGTGGCTTCCGCTAGTTTAGTTGCTGTTTTAAGCTGCGGATGATTTTTAAGGAGCCAATTAGGTACCCAACCAATTTTTTGATGTTGAGCTACAACCTGAGCCCATTGGTCATCCTTGGTGATAATTTGGACCCGGTCTCCGCGTTGGACGGTTCCCACCGTCTGACTGGTAAGGTGCGGTTCGGCCTTGATTTGGAGCTGATTAATGGGCACGACGACGTTATTACGGAGGAGCATGGTGCCAATTATCACTCCGGTGCCTAGAATGATTAAAATAGTGAATAATAATCCGCGCCGATTACGTATTTTAAAGTGCATGGTTTTCCTCGTTTTTAGTTAAATGATTTCTTTAGCTAATATCATATAACTTTTTAACCCAGCTGGCAGTAAATTGCCAAAAGAACCTTGACTTTTGTTTTGCTTTTGATTAGGGTAAAATCAAGGTTAGTTCTATGATGACGAAGAGTAGTAGGTGGCCCATTTGCCAGAAAGCGTTCGGGAGTGGAAGAACGCAATGAGGCGCCTGTGAAGACGCGTTTAGAACTATATAACGGAAAATTAAATAGAGTTAAAAGTAATAAAAAAAGGTGGTACCGTGCAATTGCGCCCTTCAAGCAATTTTGTACGGTCTTTTTTATGGAATTAAACGCTTAACTCGAAAGGAAGATTATGATGAAACGCACTGCATATGCAGGAAACGTCAACGAACGGTACTTAGATCAAACGGTTACGTTAGACGGCTGGATTGCCAAAAAAAGGGACTTAGGGAGCTTAATGTTTGTCGATTTACGGGATCGCGCCGGAATTGTCCAACTGGTTTTTAACGAACAAGAAAATCCAGAGGCCTTTCAAGTAGCCAGTCAAGCGAAAAATGAGTTCGTGATTGAGGTTACAGGAGAAGTAGTCGCTCGCTCCGAAAATGAAATTAATCCCGATCTCTACACCGGTAAAGTAGAAGTTCACGTTCATGATGCTAAAATTTTAAGTACCTCAAAACCGGTTCCGTTTGAAATTAAAGACGATACTAATGCTACAGATGACTTACGGTTAAAGTATCGCTACCTTGATTTACGGCGCCCGGTTATGAAACAGGGAATTTTGATTCGCAATCGGATTTTACAAGCTACGCACCGGTACCTTGACCAACAAGGTTTTATTGACATTGAAACACCAGATTTAACTGCTTCTACTCCAGAAGGAGCACGTGATTATCTCGTTCCATCACGAGTTTATCCAGGCTCTTTTTATGCCTTGCCCCAATCACCGCAACAGTTTAAGCAAATGCTAATGGGGGCTGGTTTTGACCGGTACTACCAAATTGCTCGTTGTTTTCGGGATGAAGATTTACGGGGAGATCGGCAGCCAGAGTTTACGCAAATTGACTTAGAAACTTCCTTTATGAGTGCCAAAGACATTCAAGATATTACCGAAGGCTTGATTAAGGAAGTCATGAAGGATGCCTTAGACTATGACGTGAAATTACCGTTTGAACGAATCACGTGGCAAGAATCAATGGATCGGTTTGGAACTGACCAACCGGATACACGCTTTGGAATGGAACTAAAGGACGTGTCTGAACTTGTAGCCGATTCTGATTTCAAAGTCTTTAGTTCAGCTGTAGCAGCCGGTGGCCAGGTAAAAGCCATTGCCGTTCCAGATGGAGCAAGTGCTTACTCAAGAAAGGACATCGACAAATACACTGACTACGTAAAACGGTTTGGTGCGAAGGGCTTAGCTTGGATGAAAGTTACTGATGATGGTTTTTCTGGTCCCGTGGCTAAATTCTTTAAGGACAACGAACAAGTTGCTGCTTTGAAGTCCCAAACGGATGCTCATAGTGGTGATTTACTGTTGTTTGCAGCGGACCGAGCCAAGGTAGTGGCCGATACCCTAGGATACCTTCGGGTAGCGATTGCAAAGGAACAAAACTTAATTCCAACCGACCAGTTCAACTTTTTATGGGTCGTAGACTGGCCGTTATTTGAATATGATGAAGGAGCACAACGTTGGACGGCAGCGCATCATCCGTTTACGATGCCTAACGAAGGTGACGAACACTACCTGGATGAAGGCGAAGACCCTCATCAAGCTCACGCTCAGAGTTATGATATTATTCTAAATGGATTAGAATTAGGTGGTGGTTCCATCCGGATTCACACCCGAGAACTGCAAGAAAAAATGTTCCGGGCGCTGGGCTTCACCAAAGGAAGCGCAGAAGCCCAATTTGGTTACTTCTTGCGGGCTTTAGATTACGGGTTCCCACCGCATGGAGGCTTGGCAATTGGCTTGGACCGGTTTGCAAGATTGTTGGCTAAACGGGGGAACATTCGTGACGTCATCGCTTTTCCTAAGAATTCTAAAGCAATTGACCCACTGACTAGTGCTCCCACGCCGGTGGCTCCTAAGCAACTAGATGAGCTAGGGATTGAAGTCGAAAAACCAACTGATAAATAGGCAGAAGAAGAACGTTACGAGTGCTCGTAACTTCTTTTTTTCGTGTTATACTACTACGTAATAATCGAAATAACTTAAATTAGAGGATTGGTTTTTATGGACGATGTTCACAAGGTCATTCGCCGACACCAAATTATTACGAAACTATCAACGGCGTTTTTGTATGCAACGTTAGTTTCGATTGCCATGAATTTTTTCTGGACCCCTGGGCACATTTATTCATCCGGAATAACTGGATTTGCTCAACTATTAAATACAGTTTCACAACGATTTTTCCCATTTACGCTATCAACCGCGTTAGCGCTGTTTCTGTTAAATGTACCGCTATTATTATTAGCGTGGAAACAAATTGGGCATCAATTTGCCATCTTTACGTTTATTTCAGTTCTGTTAGCCAGTTTTATGATTAAAATTTTGCATCCGTTAACGCTAACGTCCGATCCGTTAATTTGTGCCCTCTTTGGGGGAGCCGTAAACGGTTTTGGAACTGGACTGGCGCTGAAGAATCAGATTTCGACCGGTGGATTAGACATCTTGGGAATCGTAATTCAGCGAAAAACCGGACGTTCAATCGGAAACATCAACATTCTTTTTAATTCCTTGATTATCGTTTCAGCCGGGTTTATGTATGGATGGCCCTACGCCTTTTACTCCGCAATTGGTTTATTTGTGAACGCCAAGGTCATGGACTTAACCTATACTCGGCAACAACGAATGGAAGTCATGATTGTCACTGACTTTCCTAAGACAGTGGTAGACAGCGTGCAAAATCACATGCGCCGTGGGATCACCATCGTGCACAATGCGGAAGGAGCCTACAATCACGATAAGAAAGCCATTTTATTTACGGTTATTTCTCGTTATGAAAAGAATGAGTTGGACGAAGCTTTGCAAGAAGCTGACCCACATGCGTTTGCAGTCGCCCTAGATGTTGATGAAGTGTTTGGGCATTTTTATGAGACAAAGCCGAAGTAAGAACTGGACAGTAGATTAGAAAGTGACGGGATTAAAAGCAGATGAAGACAGTTTATGTTTGGTTAGTGCGGTTCCTTTCCTTATTGTTCTATTTGAGACCGAAAAAAAACGTTTATTATTTCATGAGTTATAGCAATAACTTGCATATGATTAAGCGAATTGCGGCCGAATTGCCAGCGGGACAAAAGTTAATTGTAATTTACAATCCGCGAACGTTAGCCGCTGCATACGATTTACGGGCCTTTGGGGTCAAAACGATTCCATTGAAAATGAGCATTAGTTTTTTAATTCATCGGATTCCCCAAGTAATGTCCGCCCGGCTGATTTTTTGTGATAATTATTATGCTCTTTTGGCGGGGCTCATCAGACCACGAAAAAAGACGCGCATCATCCAACTGTGGCATGCCGATGGTACCATTAAGTGTTTTGGTTGGGAGGATCCCGGTCAGCGTCGGAATCATTGGTTAAAGCGGCGACGCCACCAACTGGTGTATGATCAGTTTGATGATTACGTGGTGGCTTCAAAGGCCATGGGTTCCGTTTTTGAACGGAGCTTTAAGCAACCAGCCACTAAAATGCAGTATCTAGGTACGCCTCGTTCTGATCGACTTTTCAGCGATAATTGGTTACAAACGGTACGCCAACGGGTGCTAATGGCTGCTCCTGAACTGAAGGGAAAACGGGTGATCTTATACGCCCCCACCTATCGAAATGCTGAACAAGTAAACCCACCGGCAGGGACCATTAAGGCATTGGCCGCTAATCCTAATGCCGTGGTGGCGGTGAAACTGTATCAAGAAGTGAACCGAGATCAGCTCGAGATGGAGCAATTTAAGTATCCAAACGTCAAAATTTATGATGAATTTACGACGACGGATTTAATGACCCTGGCCGATACTTTAGTAACTGATTATTCGTCGTTTATCTTTGATTTTAGTTTGATGCCTCAAGCTCGTTCAGCCATCTTCTTTATGTATGATTTAAAGCGTTATCAAAAAGAGCCGGGGGTGCAAACGGGATTAAAAAAGTGGTTACCAACTGCACCGATTAATACCGTGGCCGACTTAAAACGGGCGGTTATTGCTGATGAACCGGTAAACTTTGCTGACTTTAACGATTATTGGAATACTTATAACGATGGAAAAGCGTATAAACGGGTCATTGACAAGTACGTCATTGGTCGTAAAAACGCTGCGGAGGATAACGATGAGTGATGAATTATTAATTGGTTCCCACGTAGGAATGAAATCTCCCAAGATGTTTTTGGGTTCTGCTGAAGAAGCGGCTGGAAATGATGAAACCGCTTTTATGGTTTACACTGGTGCACCACAAAATTCCCGCCGCAAGCCGTTAGCGGAATTACAGATTCCGGCGGGAAAAGAATATATGCGGAATCACGATTTAAAAGAAGTTGTGGTCCATGCGCCCTATATTATTAACCTGGGTAACACTAAAAAGCCCCATAGCTTTGCCTTTGCGGTTGATTTCTTACGCAAAGAAATTGAACGATCTGAAGCAATGGGAGCTACCCAAATCGTTTTACACCCAGGATCTCACGTTGGCGCCGGAGTAGATGCCGGGTTACAGCAGATTATCAAGGGATTGAATCAGGTGATTACACCGGACCAAAAAATTCAAATTGCCCTAGAAACGATGGCCGGCAAAGGGACGGAACTAGGGACGAGTTTTGAACAGCTCCAAACCATCATTGCGGGAGTCGAGCATAACGAAAAGCTTTCCGTTACGTTTGATACGTGTCATACCTATGATGCCGGTTATGACGTTAAGGATGATTTTGCTGGAGTCATGGCTGAATTTGACCGGGTGATTGGTTTAGACCGACTAAAGGTGATTCACTTAAACGACGATAAAAACCCACTCGGTAGCCACAAGGACCGGCACGAAAACATTGGGTTTGGAACGATTGGGTTTGCAGCGCTCAATGCGATTGCCCACGATTCCAAATTAAAGGACGTTCCCAAGATTATGGAAACGCCCGCTATTAAGGTTAATGATAAAGTGAAGGTTGATCCGCACGGAGCAGAAGTAGCAATGCTGCGGCAACAAACGTTTGATTCGCAAATGATTGAAAAGCTCACTGCTGCGGCCCAGTAACGTGAGGAAGACTTTCCGTAATAATGGAAGCCGTCTCCTCGATGGATTTATCGGCAACGTTAATACACAAACAACCGATTTTTTGATAAAGGTGCTGGGCATAGTCCAGCTCCTTTTTAATATTATCAGCGTTGGAATAGCGGGTATCGTTTTCGATTCCATATTCTTTCATGCGTTGAATCCGAATTTCTTGTAATTTTCCGATTGAATTTGTGAGTCCAAAAACCTTTTTGGGGTTTAAATCCCACACTTCTTGGGGCAGTTGCAGGTTGGGACCGATGGGGACGTTGGCCACTTTGTAACTTTCGTTAGCAAGATATAAGGAAAGCGGGGTTTTGGAAGTGCGAGAAACCCCTAAAATAACAATGTCAGCTTTTGCCAGATTTTCGGGATGACGACCATCGTCATTAGCAACTGTGAATTCGATGGCATCAATTCGTTTGAAGTAAGCAGCGTTTAAGTCGTGGACCAGGCCTGGAACGGCAGCTGATGATTCGTTCAGCCGCTTGGAAATAATTTCGATTGGCTTTTGAATGCAGTCGAAACTAAATAAATGATTTTCGTCAGCATACTGGGTTACCATGTCACTTAGCTCGGAATTCACCAGGGTATGAAAGATGATTGCCTGTTTTTCCTTGGCCAGTCTTAAAATCCCAGTAAGAATTGATTTAGTTCGAATGAAAGGATATTGAGTAATGTTAGCGTAGGCCTCAGGAAACTGAGCCGCAGCAGTTTTGGCAATTGCTGTTCCGGTTTGACCGCTTGAATCAGAAATGACAAAAACGTTATAAGTGGTTTTCATGGGGTGACTCCTTTAGCAATTTAGTTTTCCCTATTATAAACTTCTTTGCGGTTCTGATTACCATGAGATGAGAACAAAATCTTAAATTAGGCCGTTGACGTTAAATTTTTCATAAGGTATAATTAAATTTGTCAGATAAACGCTGGCACTATTTAAGCTCGGAGGGAGGGATTTTACATGTCAAAAACCGTTGTTCGTAAGAACGAATCTCTTGAAGATGCTCTTCGTCGCTTTAAACGGACTGTTTCAAAAAGCGGAACTCTCCAGGAATTTCGTAAACGTGAATTTTACGAAAAGCCTAGCGTTAAACGTAAATTAAAATCAGAAGCAGCAAGAAAACGTAACAATAAAAAGAAAAAGCGTCGTAACAACTTCTAATCAAGTTGCAGCATGAAAAGCACTCCAAAGTTCATCTTTGGGGTGCTTTTTGTTGCAAGGTCTTTGGTTTTCACTTTGGAAACCCCTGGGGATATGCTAAAATTTAACTAAAATGATTTCTAAAACTGATTTAAGGAGATATATTTGATTGATTGAAAATTTTGAATATCAAAAACAATTACCGCTGAGTAATCCTAATGATCAAGCAGTTTTGTTTGGCACTCAGGATGCGCTGGTTAAAATTATTGAAGATGAACTTCAAACCTCGATTCGTTATGCGGATGGCGTGGTCAAAATCGAAGGAAATGATGAAGCGGATGTCCAACTGACACACGATATTTTATTGAATATCCTCAAGTTAATTCATGCAGGCATTCATCCCACCGAAAGTGACTATGTTTCGGCCGTGAATCTCGGGCGCGCGGGCCGGATTAACTCCTTACCGGATTTATATAACCAGGTTTTAATTAAAGATAATAAGGGAAAGCCGGTTCGGGTTAAGAATTTTGGTCAGCGTCAATATATTCAAGCAATTAATCAACACGACATTACGTTTGGAATTGGACCAGCCGGAACAGGGAAAACTTATTTAGCCGTAGTAATGGCAGTGGCCGCTTTAAAGAAGGGAAAAGTTGATAAAATTGTATTAACTAGACCCGCCGTTGAAGCTGGTGAAAGTTTGGGCTTCTTACCCGGAGATTTAAAGGAAAAAGTTGACCCATATTTGCGACCACTATATGATTCGTTGTACGCCATCTTAGGCAAAGATCATACCGATCGTCTGATTGAACGTGGCGTAATCGAGATTGCTCCGTTAGCTTACATGCGGGGGCGGACGTTAGAAAATGCTTTTGTAATTCTTGATGAAGCCCAAAACACCACTAATCCGCAAATGAAAATGTTTTTAACTAGACTGGGCTTTAATTCCAAAATGATTGTGAATGGGGATATTCAACAAATCGATTTGAAGGGGAACGTTGCCAGTGGATTGGTAACGGCCCCTCAGATTCTCGCTAACATTGATGCCATTGCAGTAGTCCGAATGACAGCTGCCGATGTCGTTAGAAATCCAGTGGTTGCTAAAATCATTACCGCTTACGAAGCTGAATAAGGAGTACAAATGGATTTAGAAATTTATGATGAAACCAAGGAGCAAGTGCCCAATGCTAAGCTAGAGCTAATTAAAAATTTGTTAGACTATGCGGCCCAAACCTTGAAGCTTGAAGACAACACGGAAATGTCAGTAACTTTAGTTAATAATGACCGGATTCAAGAAATTAACCGCGAATACCGCAATGTAGACCGGGCGACCGACGTGATTAGCTTTGCAATTGAAGACGATGCGGATGATGATTTTCCGATGATTATGGACGATGAACTGCGGGCAGAAATTCCAGAAAATCTCGGCGATATTTTTGTCAGCATGGACAAGGTGAAGGAGCAAGCCGACTTTTTAGGTCATTCTGAGGACCGGGAGCTTGGTTTTTTGGTAGTGCACGGTTTTTTACATTTAAATGGATACGATCACATGCAGCCAGAAGACGAAGCAGTTATGTTCCCGCTCCAACGAAAGATTTTAGATAACTATGGACTCAAAAAATAACCGGCAAATTACGAAAAATAAAAATTTTGCGCAAGCGTTAGGGCACGCTTGGGATGGCTTTTACCTAATCTTTTTTCGCGAAAGAAACTTCCGCATCCATTTAGTGGGCATGGCTCTTGTAATCGTGGCTGGTTTATTGTTAAGAGTCGACCGTCGCTCCTGGTTGTGGTTATTATTAGCTTGTTTCTTGGTTTTAAGTGCCGAAATTGTCAACACACTGGTTGAATACCTAGTGGACTTAGTGGTGGGGCCGCATTTTGATCCAACTGCTAAAAAGATTAAGGATATTGCTGCTGGAGGAGTACTTTTCACTGCTGGAACCGCCGTATTAATTGGAGTTATTGTTTTGTTACCGTGTTTGTTGGCAAAGTTATCATTTTAAGAGATGAGGAAAATAGATGAGTACAGCATTTAAATCAGGCTTCGTAGCCATCGTGGGGCGGCCTAACGTTGGTAAGTCAACCTTTTTAAATCGGGTGGTTGGCCAAAAAGTAGCAATTATGAGCGACAAGGCGCAAACCACCAGAAATAAGATTCAGGGCATTTATACCACTGCTCAGAGTCAAATTGTATTTTTGGATACGCCGGGAATTCATAAGCCACAAAATAAACTAGATGAATACATGGATCAAGCAGCGTTATCCTCCCTAAAAGAGGTGGAAGCTGTTTTGTTCATGGTGAGTGCCACGGAAACAAGGGGAGCCGGGGATAATTACATCATCGATCAGCTAAAAAAAATCAAATCTCCAGTGTACTTAATTATTAACAAGATTGATGAAGTTGAGCCTAATCAATTACTGCCAATTATGGATACGTACAAAAAAGCCTATCCCTGGGCCGAGGTTTTCCCCATTTCGGCCTTAAAGGGAAATAACGTTGATCAGCTTTTGCAATCGTTGGAACAAACGTTACCCGAGGGGCCGCAATATTATCCGGACGATCAGATTACGGACCATCCAGAACGGTTCATTGTTCAAGAAATCATTCGGGAAAAAATCCTGGAGAATACACGTCAAGAGATTCCGCATTCGGTAGCGGTTTATGTGGAATGGATGCGTCCAAACGAGGTTGGCAAATTACAAATTGAAGCTTCAATCATTGTGGAACGCGATGGGCAAAAAGGAATTATCGTTGGGAAAGGCGGTCAACGACTGAAGTACATTAGCATTGGCGCGCGGCGCGAAATTGAAAAATTGCTTGGGACAAAGGTTAACCTCAAGCTGTGGGTGCACGTGCAGTCCGGATGGCGGGATAAAGCAACCGCTTTGAATAATCTAGGTTACAGTGCCAAAAATGATTATTAGCATAGGCGAGTGAGCAGAATGGTTAATACCAGAAGTCGTCCCTTCCATGGGATTTTACTGTACCGGCAGAATTATCGTGAACATGACATGCTGGTAAAGTTTTTTACCGCCGAAGCAGGAAAAAAGATGTTTTTAATCCGTGGCGCGCGCCGTCCCAAGTTTAAATTAACGGCTGACATTCTGCCCTTTAGTTATGGAACGTACGATGGCACGTTGAAAAAAGATGGTCTTTCGTACATTTCAGATGCAAAACAAGTGAAGCATTTTACCCAAATCAGTGATGATTTAACGTTAAATGCCTACGCAACCTATGTGATGGGGTTAGTGGATGCCGCCTTTTCTGACGGAATCGCAGCTCCTAAATGGTTTGACCAGTTGTTTTATGCACTGAACCTGATTAATAATGGGTTTGATCCAGCCATCGTTACCAACATTATGGAAGTGCAGTTACTGCCAGTTTTTGGAATTGCTCCGCAGTTAAAACGTTGTGCGGTGTGTGGTCGTAAAGCAACCACGTATGATTATTCAGAGCAGTTTGAGGGTCTGATTTGTGATCGGCACTTTGCTGCTGATCCCCATCGTTTCCATCTAGAACCAAGAACCATTTATTACCTACAATTATTTTCCGTAGTGAATTTACAAAAAATTGGGAAGATCAACGTAAATCCGCGAACCAAACGACAATTACAACAGGTTTTAGATCAAATTTATGATAATGAAGTGGGCTTAAATTTGAAGAGTAAACGTTTTTTACGACAGATGAAAGATTGGTCAGTGGGATGAAGTGGTTCTCGTTGACCTTTTTCTGGTTGCCATTTATAATATAGATAACTAAATATTTGACACAGACAAAAGAGAGTGACTGGAGTATTCAAACCAGCGAAGCCATGATAGTGTGAGATGGCCATTGATTCCAGAAACTGGCGCTTTTCGAGTCAATGCGTTTCGAGATGCTGATTAATTTCAGAAGTAGGGTGGAACCGCGACGACATCGTCCCTATGTAAAAGTTATGTGCTTTTACATAGGCTTTTTTATTTGTTTGGTAAAAGGAGGAGTCAGCATGACCACAAAGTTGTCAATGCAAGCAATTGGAGCCAAATTAAAGGAATACTGGGGAAAACAAGGCTGCATGATTATGGATGCCTATGATACGGAAAAAGGAGCTGGAACGATGAGTCCCTTCACTTTTTTGCGGGCAATCGGTCCAGAGCCTTGGAACGTTTGTTACATCGAACCATCCAGACGTCCAGCCGACGGACGGTACGGGGAAAACCCGAACCGGTTATACCAACACCACCAGTTTCAAGTGCTGATGAAGCCATCTCCAGATAACATTCAAGATCTTTACATTCATTCTTTAGAAGAATTAGGCATTAATCCCTTAGAACACGACATTCGGTTCGTGGAAGATAACTGGGAAAACCCGTCGATGGGTTGTGCCGGAGTTGGCTGGGAAGTATGGTTAGACGGAATGGAAGTTACCCAGTTTACTTACTTCCAAGTCGTAGGGGGCTTACAGATGAATCCCGTGGCCGTAGAGATCACTTACGGTTTGGAACGGCTCTCATCTTACATTCAAGATGTAAACAACGTCTTTGACTTGGAATGGGCCGATGGAGTGAAGTATGGCGATATCTTTAAAGAGCCAGAATACGAACACTCTAAGTACAGCTTTGAAGAAAGTGACCAAAAGATGTTGCATGAGCTGTTTGATGCCTACGAAAAAGAAGCCCAGCGCTTGATTAAATTGGGACTCGTACATCCAGCGTATGACTATGTTTTAAAGTGTAGTCACACTTTTAACCAGTTGGATGCGCGGGGAGCCGTTTCCGTTACCGAACGAGCTGGTTATCTAGCCCGAATTCGTAAGATGGCTCATGGAATCGCACAGGCCTTTGTGGAAGAACGCCGGAAACTGGGCTTTCCTTTAATTAAGGATGAATCAGAACGACAAGCGGTACTTGCTCAATATACGAAAAAACACGAAACAGATTTGAAACGCCAAGCAAAACATAAGGGGGCAGCAAAATAATGACACGTGATTTCCTGTTAGAAATTGGTTTGGAAGAAATGCCAGCCCACGTCGTAACGCCTAGCATTCATCAGCTGCAGACGAAGGTCGAACAATTTTTACAAGCAGAACGGATTAGTTATGATCACATTAAACCTTTCTCCACACCGCGGCGCTTGGCACTTGAGATTACGGGTTTAGCTGCCAAACAACCAGACGTGGACGAAGAAGTGAAGGGTCCCGCCAAGAAAATTGCTCAAACAGAGGATGGCAGTTGGAGTAAGGCAGCCATTGGTTTTACCAAAGGTCAAGGAGTTACGACCGATGACATTACCTTTAAAAACGTGAAGGGAACCGACTACGTCTTTGTCAATAAGCATGTCGCCGGCAAACCGGTTAATGAAGTGTTAATGGGTCTCGTTGATGTCATTAAGTCGATGAACTTTCCCACGATGATGAAATGGGGAACTAACCACTTCCAATTTGTTCGTCCCATTAAATGGTTAGTCGCCTTACTGGATGACGAAGTTTTACCGTTAGAACTAGTCAACGTGACAGCGGGTCGAACTACTCAAGGACACCGTTTCTTAGGACATTCTGTAACTTTAAAGCAAGTTGCTGACTATGAACCTCAATTGAAAGAACAGTTTGTGATTGCTGATGCTAACCAACGGAAAAACAAGATTAAAGACCAGATTGCTAATATTGCCAAAGAACATAATTGGCAGGTTCCAGTTGATGATGAACTGTTAGAAGAAGTTAACAACTTGGTGGAATGGCCCACCAGTTTTGCGGGTGATTTTGACAAACGATTCTTGGACATTCCACGGGAAGTTTTGATTACTTCAATGCGGAACCACCAACGCTTCTTCTTCGTAGAAGATCAATCCGGTGATTTACTCCCGCACTTTGTTTCCGTGCGCAATGGAAACAGTGATTACTTGGACAACGTGATTGCTGGAAACGAGAAGGTGTTGGCTGCTCGGTTGTACGATGCTGAATTCTTCTATCAAGAAGATCAACAACATGACATCGATTACTTCGTCAATAAGTTAAAAGACGTCACTTTCCACGATCAAATTTCATCCATGTACGACAAGATGCAACGAGTTCAGGTTATTTCTAAGTTAATTGGAGAACGAGTGGGATTAAACGCTACCCAACTCCAGCACCTTCAACGAGCAGCTGAAATCTATAAATTTGACCTGGTAACCGGAATGGTTGGTGAATTTGCCGAGTTACAAGGAGTGATGGGGGAGAAATATGCCTTGTTACAGGGTGAAGATCCTGAGGTAGCTCAAGCAATTCGAGAACACTACGAACCCATTGCGGCTGACGGTGAATTACCGGCTTCTAAGGTGGGAGCGGTGTTAGCTGTTGCAGATAAGTTGGATAGCATTTTGACGTTCTTTGCAGCTCAGATGATTCCGAGCGGTTCAAACGATCCATATGCATTACGTAGACAGGCAACGGGGATCGTGCGAATTATTACGAAGGAACAATGGACCCTGCCGTTGTTACCGTTATTGCAAGCCGTTGTGGCCCAAGAAAAAGTGCAGGATGTTTTACCTAAAGTTGACCAAATTCCAGTGTTTACCTCAGTAGTGGACTTTTTGAAGGAACGAGTTAAGAAAGATCTGAAGGATCACGATGTTCGTTATGATTTGGTGAACGCCGCCGTTGGCGCTACGAACACGGACATTAATTATAACGAGCAGAGTGCGCACACTTTACAGGATAACCAAGCAAATGCTGACTTTAAAGCCGTGATTGAGTCTCTAACCCGGGTAACCAGGATTGCGGACCAAGCGGATGCTGTTGCAGAAGCAAACGATGTGGATGCTAGTCTCTTTGAAAACGAATCGGAACGGCAATTAGATGCTGCGGTCAAAAAGTTACAAGCCGACTTTGTTAGTTTGCCAGCTGACCAGGCTTATACGGCTTTGGCCCACTTAGAACCAGTAATTGCTAATTATTTTGATGCCACAATGGTGATGGCAGAAGATGCCGTGGTCCGACAAAACCGGTTAACGGAACTCGCTCAATTATCTGCTCTAATTAACCACTTTGCTGATGTGGAAGCTGTAATGGTGAAATAGTCACTAGTTTAAAGGACGGTGAACGGCATGCTCAAAATTCCAGAAGAATTTGTGGAAAAGGTCCGGACGAGTACTAACATTACTGATGAAGTTAGTAAATATGTGCAACTAAAGCAGGCTGGTAAGAATCTGTTTGGATTATGTCCCTTTCATGAGGAACGAACGCCTTCTTTTTCTGTGAACGAAGCCAAACAAATTTTTCACTGTTTTAGTTGTGGTCGGGGCGGAAACGTCTTTACTTTTTTGATGGATTTAAAGGGGATGTCCTTTCCTGAAGCAGTAGAAGCCGTCGCTAAAGATGACGGAATTGAACTACCAAAGGTCGTAACCAATACGCCCCGTGATCAAAAGCAACAACAGCGACAACCATTAATTGAAGCTCATCAAGAAGCGGCTCAACTTTACCACCACATCTTGATGAATACTAAACTTGGAGAAGCGGCCCGTAACTATCTGCAAGAACGCCAGGTTAGTCCAGAGATGATTGAGCGATTTAATCTAGGATTTGCCCCGGGCGAGCAGGTGTTACGTTCGTTTTTTGCAGAACGAAAGACGGACTATCAAACGCTGCGCAAGACGGGGTTATTTATTGAAGATCAAGCGGGTAATCTGAAAGATCGGTTTACGAACCGTTTGATGTTTCCCATTAAAAATACGACGGGGGCTTTGGTAGGATTTTCGGGACGGTTACTGCATAAAAGTGATAGTGCCCCCAAATATTTGAACAGTCCGGAAACAGAAATTTTTAACAAACGGCGCGTTTTGTACAACTATGACGTTGCTAGGCAGGCGGCCCGCAAAGCGAAACGACTGCTTTTATTAGAAGGGTTCATGGACGTAATTTCGGCCAGTCAAGCTGGGATTGATTTTGGGGTGGCCTCAATGGGAACCAGTCTGACGGAGGAACAAATTTATGACCTCCAACGGGTTTCCAGTAACATTGACATTTGTTATGACGGGGACGTGCCGGGCCAAAAAGCCATCGATCGGGCCGTTAGTTTGCTGGAGCAAAATGGGAACTTTCAAATTGGGGTCATTCAGATTCCGGATGGAATGGATCCAGATGAATATCGGCGGAAAAATGGAACTGCCGGACTTCAAAAGATCGTTAAAAGCGGACGAGAGCCAGTCATTAAATTCCGGCTCCGGTACTTACGTTCGCACTTTAATTTCGAACAAGAGACTGACAAGATTGAATACGCCAAGCAGGCCACTAAGTTAATCGCTACCCTAGATAGTTCCGTGGAGCGGGGGGTGTATCTAAAGGACTTAGCGACTGATCTAGATTTTGATCAGACTAGTTTGCAAGAGCAGTGTGAAGAAGACCGTCGCAAGCAACGGCCGGTCCGGAAACATGTTACTCCCACTCCGGTTGAACCTGTCCAACGGGAACAACCTCGTTATTCACGAGTCGAAAATGCGGAACGTCAGCTATTAGCAGGAATGCTGCATGATTCAAACGTGTGGACCCACGTGATTAATCAACCGAACTTTAGTTTTGTTCATGATGATTATCAGCAGTTGTATCTGTTTGCACAGGAATTTTTTCGGCGGCATGCAGCTTATAATTCGGCCAAGTTTAGTGATTTTATTGGCGAACAACATTTGCAATCCGTGTTAGCGGAGTTAGAAATGAATCCAGCCTACGATCACTCGAGCGATCAAGCGGTAGCTGATTGTGTTAAAATAATACAGCAAGATGCCCCGTTAGCAGCCCAAATTAAGGATTTAAAGCATGAATTTGAAGTTGCCAAGCAAACTGGCAACGAATTGCAACAATTAAAGTTGGCAACTGAGCTTATCAAGGCCCAGCAACAGTTGGATCAGCTTAAGTCAACTAGTGATTAAAATGGGGAGGAATCCATATGGCAGAACGAAAAGCACAAAAAAAAGCAGAATTAAAAAAATCCACCTCCGAACCCAAGAGTAAAAGTGCTGCAAAGCAGGCGAACTTAACCGCCGATTTAAAAAAGGATTTTGATAAAGACGGCTACCACAAGGTTTACCAAGCCTTGGTTAAGAAGTACAAGAAGATTGGTCACATCACCTACACGGTGTTAGAAGAAGAAATGCAAGTTCCGTTTGACCTGAAGAAAAAGCAAATGGATGAGCTGATGGAAAAGGTCGAAGATGACGGAATTAGCATCGTTGACGAAAACGGAGAGCCAGATCCTCGTGCTCTTGATGCTGCTAAAAAGGTTACCCAAAAGGAACTGAAGAACGCTTCTAGTTCACAGGGGGTTAAAATTAACGATCCTGTCCGGATGTACCTTAAGGAAATCGGCCGGGTGCCATTGCTGACGGCAGATGAAGAAGTTCAGTTAGCCCTGCGGATTGAAGAAGGGGACGAAGAAGCTAAGCAAGAGTTGGCCGAGGCTAACTTACGGTTGGTGGTTTCGATTGCCAAACGGTACGTTGGCCGGGGAATGCAATTCTTGGACTTGATTCAAGAAGGAAACATGGGGCTAATGAAAGCGGTAGAAAAGTTCGATTACCGTAAAGGATTTAAGTTCTCAACTTACGCTACTTGGTGGATTCGGCAGGCCATTACCCGGGCGATTGCCGACCAAGCTCGGACCATTCGGATTCCAGTTCACATGGTGGAAACGATTAACAAGTTAATTCGGGTCCAGCGGCAACTCCTCCAAGACCTCGGGCGAGAACCGCTTCCGATGGAAATTGGGGCCGAAATGGACATGCCTACTTCTAAGGTTCGTAATATCTTGAAAATTTCACAAGAACCCGTTTCGTTAGAAACTCCAATCGGAGAAGAGGACGATTCTCACCTCGGTGACTTTATTGAAGATAAGGAAGCAACTAGTCCAGAAGACCATGCTTCCTACGAGTTGCTAAAAGAACAACTTGAAGGGGTGCTAGATACTTTAACGGATCGTGAAGAAAACGTGTTACGGTTACGGTTTGGGTTAGACGATGGTCGGACCCGGACCCTTGAAGAAGTCGGCAAAGTCTTTGGGGTAACTCGAGAACGGATTCGACAGATCGAAGCTAAGGCCTTAAGAAAGCTTCGGCACCCATCTCGCAGTAAACAATTAAAGGACTTTTTAGACTAATGAAGGAAAAAACAGAGATCCAAGTGGATCCCTGTTTTTTTACCACGGAGGAAGTATGACAGTACAGCATTTATCAAAACGCTTGCGAGCAGTAGCCGAACTGGTGCCCCCTAGCCGGCAGTTAGCAGACATTGGTTCGGATCATGCCTACTTACCGGCCTATTTGTTACAACGTCATGTGATTCAAGCTGCAATTGCAGGGGAAGTTCGGTTAGGGCCGTTGCAAAATGCCCAAAAAGAAATTACTAAGCTAGGGTTAGCAACTGTGATGCAGGCGCGTTTGGGTGATGGCCTAGCGGTGCTAAATCCAACGGACCAGGTGGATGTAATTGTGATGGCTGGCATGGGCGGAGAATTAATTAGTGACATTCTCACGGCTGGGCAAGCCAAGTTAGCTAATCATCCCGTGCTGGTGTTGCAACCAAACGTGGATGAAAATACGGTGCGGCGGTGGCTAGTTGCGCATCAGTACCAAATTAGTGCTGAATGCATAGTTGAAGATAGTGGTCATTTTTACGAAATGATGCGGGCAGAATTTAGTCCTACTCCGGTTCGACTTAGTGAAACTGAGATTAACTTTGGTCCACAGTTATTGGCTCAGAAGGATGCCATCTTTCAAAAAAAGTGGCGGGATCGGTTGCAAAAGAGTCAGTTAATTCTTTCGAACTTAGAAAATTCTGCTAGTCAGCCACAGGATAAGATTGCGGCAATGCAGCGACGAGTAACTGCAATTCAGGAGGTTCTTCATGACAACGGTTAATGACATTATTACTCGCTTCGAACGGTTTGCCCCGTTATCTTTTAAAGAAGAAGGAGATCCCACCGGCTTTCAAATGGGGCGCCGGGATGCAGTAGTTCACCAGCTGATGACGACGTTAGACGTACGTCCCGAGGTGGTAGACGAAGCAATTGAGCGTCACGTCGACTTTATTTTTGCGCACCATCCGGTAATGTTTCGTCCCGCGCGAAATCTAGATTTAGCGAACCCGCAAAATGCGATGTACGCACGGCTTTTAAAGCATGACATTACGGTCTATGCTGCTCACACGAACCTAGATAATGCTCCTGGCGGAATGAATGATTGGTTGTCAACTGCTTTAGGCTTAGAGCAGACCACTGGTCTCGTTAACCATGACCGGATTGCTGAAATTGCAATGGGGCGCGTAGGAAACCTGCCAACCCCCGTAACGGTTACTGAACTAGCGAAGCTTTGTAAAGAACGGTTTCACCTAACTGGTCTGCGGGTGGTTAGTCCTAATCCAGACCAGTTAGTCCAACGGGTGGCGATTTTAGGTGGCAGTGGGGGTAAATTTTATCCAGCTGCTATCGACCATCAGGCTGATGTTTACATTACAGGGGACTTGTTCTACCATACCGCCCAGGATTTATTGGCAGCGGGTTTACACGCCATTGATCCCGGTCACCACGTAGAAAGTATTTGTAAACCAAAACTGCGCGAACTTTTTGAACGCTGGAACGAAGCAGAAGGGTGGCAAATTAACGTATTAGAGTCCCGCTTGAATACGGATCCCTTTCGATTTCAATAAAAAAAACAGGTGGAAATGCTTTCATTTCCACCTGTTTTTTATTTTTAAAGTTACGGTTTCATTACCATTTTTAAGACGTTCACGCCCACCAGGGCCACAATGGCACCGACGATGGCTACATCTAAGGCAATTGTGCCGTTAAACGGAGTCTGCAGGAGGGCTGAACCAATGTAACCAATTACTTCACCGTACATGATTCCCCAAAAGATAGTTGTTAAGTTTGCAGCAATTGTGCGCATAATTTCCACCCCTTTTTATTCATTAGTAGTGTATCACTAATTGAGATAATTGCAACGAAAGCACAGGGGCTAATTTGAAACATTTGGTCTGCTATAATAACAGTAACAAAGGAGGGAGAATCGCCATGGCCTATGCACCACTACAAAACATCAGCTCCTATAGTTTATTGCAAAGTACGACAAAATTACCCGGTCTGGTAAAATCCGCCAAAGACAAGGGTTATCAAGCCATTGCTTTGACTGATCATAACGTTATGTACGGATCGGTAGCCTTTGAAAAGGAAGCCCGCCAAGCTGGAATTAAACCAATTATTGGGCTAACGCTTACCCTCCAAGGCAGTCAACTAACGGAGCATCAATTTGAACTGGTTCTATTGGCTAAAAATCAACGGGGCTACCAAAATTTAATGGAAATTTCTTCGTTTGCTATGACCCATCAAGAACCACCGTTGTTGTCCCAACTAACAAAATGGTTATCTGATTTGTTTGTACTATTGCCAGAAACCAGCGAAGCCCTCTCTTTGATGGAATACGATCGAGAAACGGATGCCATTAACGTTGTGACAGAACTGCAACAATTCGCGGATGCAGATGCAGTTAAAATTGGAATCACAATGAATTTAACTGAAGCGGAAATAAAGACCAGACAACGGTTATCCGTACAGACCAAAACGGAACTCATTGCATTAAATCCAGTCAACTACCTCCAAGCCACGGATTATTTTGATGTGCGGGTGCTTCGGTCAATTGAAACCGGAAATTCCCTGGGCTCAATTCCAGAGCAACAGGTGATTGTAGGGGAGGAGTGGTTACGGTCACGTTCAGAAGTTGAAGATCACTATCAAACTCCTGAATTACAAAAGGCAGTAGCGGTTAATCAGCAGGTGGTGGATGCTTGTAACGTCGAGATTCCCAAACAAGCCCCTCACTTACCGCAATTTCAAACACCAAAACAGCAACCAGCAATTGATTATCTCCACGAGTTGTGTGAAGCGGGATTAAAACAGCGGCTAGGCGAGACCATCCCGCCTGAATATCAGCAGCGCTTGCAACACGAGCTAGCTGTCATTGACCGAATGGGGTTTAGTGATTACTTTCTAATTGTGTGGGACGTGATCAACTTTGCCCATCGTCAACACATCATCACAGGACCTGGCCGGGGGTCTGCTGCCGGATCTTTGGTTGCCTATACCCTGCATATTACCGACGTCGATCCAATTCAGTATGATTTACTGTTTGAACGATTTTTGAACGAAGAACGAGCACAAATGCCAGACATTGACATGGATATTCCGGACGATCAACGGGATGAAATTTTACGCTATGTCCATGATAAGTACGGAGATACCCACGTTGCCCAAATTATCACCTTTGGAACGTTAGGAGCCAAACAGGCCGTGCGCGACGTTGGACGGGTTTTTGGCATGCGGCCAGAGCAAATGAATAAGTGGAGTGCATCCATTCCTAATCACCTTAATCAAACACTAGAAAATGCCGTGCGCGAATCGCAGAAGTTACAAAATTTGATTGCTGATCAACCCCTAAATCAAACCCTTTTTCAAACGGCGCAACAATTGGAAGGGTTACCACGTCACTATTCGACCCATGCGGCCGGAGTGATTTTAAGTGACCAGCCGATTGTGCAGAAGTCACCAGTGCAAACAGGGAACGAAGGCCTCTTGATGACTCAGTATTCTAAGTATTACGTTGAGGACGTCGGGCTGCTTAAGATTGATTTTTTGGGATTGCGCAACTTATCCATCATGGCTAACATTTTAAAAATCGTCCACGACCAACTTGATCGGGATTTCGACGTGACCAAAATTGATTTAAACGATCACAAGACCTTGGAACTATTCCAGGCCGGGCGAACCAATGGGGTCTTCCAATTTGAATCAAGTGGAATTAAAAACGTATTACGGCGGATGCATCCAGATCGCTTTGAACTAATTGCCGCTGTGAACGCCCTGTATCGACCTGGTCCAATGGAAAATATCGATTCCTTCATTAAGCGAAAAAACGGTGAGGAAGAGTACCACTATCAAAATGATGCCATTAAAGCAATCTTAGGTTCGACCTATGGCATCATTGTGTATCAGGAACAGGTTATGCAATTAGCCTCCACAATGGCAGGATTTTCGCTTGGGCAAGCCGATGTTTTACGACGAGCCATGAGTAAAAAGCATCACCAGGAAATGGAATCAATGCGCGAACGATTTGTCACGGGTTCCATTCAAAATGGTTATTCCAAGGCTGATGCCGAGCAAACCTTTGCTTACATCGAACAATTTGCCAGTTATGGGTTTAATAAATCTCATGCGGTTGCTTACAGTAAAATGGCAGTTGAATTGGCTTACTTAAAGGTTCATTTTCCAGGTCCTTTCTTTACCGCCCTTTTGAACTCTGTAGTTGGAAACCAGGCAAAAATTAAAACCTACATTCAAGAGGCTAAGGATGATGGAATCGCTGTGTTGGGTCCGGACCTTAATCACAGTCAGCTGGATTTCTCCTACCAGGATGGAGCCATTCGGTTTGGTCTGCGAGCAGTGAAGGGCTTACGTTCCGATTTAATCAGAGCAATCTTAGCAACTCGAACTGAGGAAGGACCATTTCGGGACTTAAATGATTTGATTCAGCGGTTACCGCCTAACTTGCGAAAGGTGGAGCCCCTCCAAACCCTGGCAGCGGTAGGAGCGTTTGATCAGTTTGGTTATAATCGCAGAGAAATTAGTGAAGCACTGCCGAAATTCATTAGTGCTGCCGATCTCTCGGGCTCACTCTTAGCTTCCATTCCAGGGATGGAAGTGGAGGTTGAACCAAAGGCTGATTGGCCTGAGTGGCAGAAGATTAACTATGAAAGTGAGTATCTGGGGACCTTCTTGTCCGGACATCCAGTAGAACGTTACCGACAGTTGCAACAGGAACGCCATGCCATCCGTAGTAATGAGTTAGTTGCTGGGCAGCAAAGCGTTAGGTTGGTGTTACTGGTAAACCACGTGAAACAAATTCGCACTAAAAAAGGACAATTAATGGCCTTTGTGACCGCTTCTGATCAGGTAGGAGATGTTAATTTAACCCTATTTCCTAATGTGTATCGCGAAGTGAGCGAGTGGTTGCAGCCAAATCGGGTTGTACTAGTAACCGGATCCGTCGAAGAACGGCGGGGGTTGCAAGTTATTGTTAATCAGTTACAGTTGGCCGCTAACGTGGTCCACCAGCAACGGAGCAATCCTAAGCGGTTGTTCATTCAAATTTTAGCCAGTCAGGAGCAGCCAGAGCTCCTCCAACAACTGCAATCGTTACTACGAAACCATGCGGGAACAGTTCCGGTAATTTTATACTGGGCTCGTACCAAAAAACAGCAACAACTAAATTCAACTTTTCACGTTGATCCGAATGCGGACCTAATGGGGCAACTCCGGGACTTACTCGGCCCGAAGAACGTGGTTTTGAAATGAATTCTAGTTCAAATCACACACTTACTGTGAAAAGTGTTACAATGAAAACGAAATCTAATAAAGGCAAGTTAAACTGGAGACAGTTTGCTTACAAAAAAGGAGAGCTTTTACTTATGAAGAGAACAAAAATCGTAAGTACACTTGGACCTGCTTCAAATGATGTAGATACCATTACTACCTTGTTGAATAGTGGTGCAAATGTTTTTCGTTTTAACTTTTCCCATGGGGATCATGAAGAACACTTATCACGGATGAACATGGTAAAAGAAGCGGAAAAGAGAACTGGTAAGATTGCTGGGATTCTCTTGGATACTAAGGGTGCTGAAATCCGGACGACTGAACAAGTCGATGGCAAGATCGAATTTAAGACCGGTGACAAGTTCCGAATTTCCATGGATGATAGCATTAAAGGTACAAAAGACAAGATTGCCGTAACTTACCCAGGACTTTACGATGATGTTAAAGTTGGTGGCCTTGTTCTCTTTGATGATGGTTTGGTAGGAACCAAAATTTTGGAAAAGGATGACAAGAACCGTGAATTAGTAGTGGAAGTTACTAACAACGGTGTCCTTGGATCTCGAAAAGGGGTTAACGCTCCTGGAGTATCCATTAACCTGCCAGGAATCACCGAAAAAGACTCTGATGACATCCGCTTTGGTTGTGATCACGGCATTAACTACATCGCTGCTTCATTTGTACGGAAGCCCCAAGATGTGTTGGACATTCGCGCATTGTTAGAAGAAAAGAACATGCAAGACGTTCAAATCTTCCCTAAGATCGAATCACAAGAAGGAATTGACAACTTCCCTGAAATCTTAAAGGTTTCTGATGGATTGATGGTTGCTCGGGGAGACATGGGGGTTGAAATTCCACCTGAAAATGTTCCAGCCGTACAAAAGCGCTTAATCAAGATGTGTAACGAAGCTGGCAAGCCAGTGATTACCGCAACCCAGATGTTAGACTCAATGCAAGAAGAACCTCGTCCTACGCGGGCTGAAGTTTCTGACGTTGCAAACGCTGTTTACGATGGAACTGATGCTACGATGCTTTCTGGTGAAAGTGCCAACGGGGACTACCCAGTTGCTGCTGTTTCCATGATGGCTCGGATTGATGAAGTTTCTGATGGACTGTTCCCTGAATTTGGAACTGCTCGTCCAGAATTCAAAGACGGTGACGTTACTGAAGCCCTTGGTGAATCGGTTGCTCGGATTGCTAAGGACATGGGCATTCACACGATTGTGGTTGCAACTGGATCTGGTTACACCGCTCGGATGATTTCGAAGTACCACCCAGATGCTAACATTTTAGCTTTAACCTTTGACGATCGGGTTCGTCGGGGCTTGACGGTTAACTGGGCTGTTAACCCAGTGCTCGTTGAAAAACCAGAATCAGCAGAAGCAATGATGAACTTGGCTGTTTCTAAAGCAGTTGAAACTGGTTTAGCTAAGGAAGGCGAAGAAATCATCGTAACGACCGGTGTTCCGTTAGGTGACGAAGGAACTACTAACACGGTTCGGGTTCAATTAATTGGAACTAAGTTAGCCCAAGGTCAAGGAATTGGTGACGAAACGGTGATTGGTAAAGCAGTTGTTGCTGCCAATGCTGATGAAGCTAACCAAAAGGCCGTTGACGGTAGTGTCTTGGTTGTAAATGACACTAACAAAGATTACTTGCCAGCAATGAAGAAAGCAAGTGCTATCGTAGTTGAAACTGGTGGTTTAACTTCTTACGCTGCTGTAATTGGTATTTCTTTGGATGTTCCAGTGATTGTAGCTGCTCACAACGCTACTTCAACTATTACTGATGGTGAAGTAGTGACAGTTGATGCTCGTCGCGGTGTGGTTTACCAAGGAACACAAGTTAAAAACGATTAATTAAACAATTCTCAACTAAAAGGCATTCGGATTTTTCCGGATGCCTTTTTCTTTGGTATAATGAAGAAAATCCAACGACAGTTAAAGAAAGTGAAAGTGGAGAAATTCATGAATAATACAATTGGAACAATAATTACCACTACGGTAATTGATGAAAATGAACAAGAGTATTTTGTCCAAAAAGACGGGATTACGTATTCATTAGGCAAAAGTGAAATTAAGAAACCGTTAAAACCGGGAAGTAGTTTTCGCGGCTTTGCTTACGAAAATGAACAACATGGCTTGCGGATTACGCGCAACGTCCCCGCAATTGGTTTTGACCGGTATGGCTGGGGGAAAGTGGTTAGCAAAAAGTTTGGGCTAGGAGTCTTTGTTGATATGGGATTACCCGATAAGGATCTTGCCATTTCAATGGATGATTTACCGGCTTTACGTGAATTGTGGCCTGATGTAGGGGATCAGCTGTTAGTGGCCTTGAAACGAGATCGCAAGGGACGACTATGGGGCGAACTGGCCGATGACGAAATTTTTAAGGCGATTTCACAACCGGCTGGAAACCCCAAACTAAAGAATCGAACTTTGACCGCGCGTGTAATTAATCCCAAGAAAATGGGAACGCAGGTTTTAACCACTCAACACTACGTGGGATTCATTGATAAATCTGAAGAAGAACAGCAACCGCGGTTAGGGGAAGCTGTTTCCGCTCGGGTAATTGGCATTCGTCCGAATAAAACTCTTTATCTGTCGTTACGTCCACGGGCTTATGAAGCAATTAACGATGATGCGGAAATGATCTATCGTACGTTAATGATGCGGGCGGACCACTTTTTACCGTATAACGATCATAGTGATCCGGCAGACATTCAAACCTACTTTGGGATTAGTAAGGCCCAGTTCAAACGAGCAATCGGGCACTTGTTTAAGCACCACAAACTAACAATTACTCCAGCCGGAATCGAATTGGTGGAAGATCAGCATGAAGGATGAGGTAGATAACTATCTGCACTATCTGGTGGTAGAACGAGGATTAGCAGAAAATTCCGTGCAAAGTTATCGTCAGGATTTGATGCAGTTTGTCGATTATTTACAAAACCACCAACTAACGAGTTGGGGTGCCGTCGACCAATTTACGATTTTAAGTTATTTAGAAACGGAAAAGAAGGCTGGAAAAGCTCGAAACTCCGTGATTCATATTGTGTCGTCTTTACGTAAGTTTTTTCAGTACTTGATGCGCCTGAAACGGATTCAGGTTGATCCCATGCAAAAGATTGCCACCCCCAAGCGGGGGGTTCATCTTCCTGCCGTGTTGAATGACCAAGAGTTGCACCGGTTGTTGGCTGTTCCCAACGTCCAAAAAAAGTTGGGGATACGAGATCGGGCAATTTTAGAGGTGTTATATGCGACGGGGTTACGGGTGTCTGAGTTAGTGCATCTTAAATTGCAGGATCTTCACCTTGAAATGCAGTTGATTCAAACCCTTGGAAAGGGGCACAAGGAGCGAATCGTTCCCATTGACGTAGTGGCAATTAGTTGGCTTGCACGGTATCTGGATGAAGTCCGGCCGGCATTATTGAAACAGACGAAAACCCCGTATGTTTTCTTAAATTCCCGAGGCAACCAACTGAGTCGGCAGAGTGTCTGGAAAATGTTGAAACAAACCGCAATCGCTGCTGGCATCCAAAAAAACATTACTCCCCATACGCTGCGCCATACGTTTGCAACTCATTTGTTAGAAAATGGTGCTGATCTGCGAACGGTACAGGAACTACTCGGGCACGCTGATATTTCAACCACCCAAATTTATACGCATGTTTCTCACGAACATTTAACTCAGGAATATCAGAAATATCATCCTCGGGCGTAGGTACAGGAGGAAGCAATGTTATATAAATACCAACCAGAAAACGAAAAAGTGGTCCTAGGAATTTTAACGTTATCCCAGCGCTCCCATCAAATTGAATTTTTACAGGAAGAGATTCAGTGGTACGAAGACGGTGATAATCGAGATTTGTACCTGTGGAAGGATCAATTTAATAACTGGGCAGGGGTCATTGGCATTGAAGAGCAGCCCCAGTGCTTATTGGTCCGCAAAATGATTCTCACCCCGGATGCGGATACCTATTTTAATGCCTTTCGGGTTCTCGATAATCTCAAGAATTTGTATCCTAACCTTCCGTTCCTAGGAACGTTGCAAAATCAAGAAGTGATCACGCGATGGGAGCGAAATAATGAGTAAATCAAAGCTAAAAATCCACCTTGCAGATTTTGACGGTCCCTTAGAACTCTTGCTACACCTCATTAAAGCAGCACAAATGGATATCTATGACATTAATATTAAAGAGATTACCGACCAGTATGTGAGTTATTTACAAGAAATGAAGGAAGCCCAGTTAGACGTTGCGGGGGAGTTCTTTGTGATGGCTGCTAACTTGATGCACATTAAATCACAGTGGCTTTTAGCCGAGGAAATTGAAGACGAAGAGCCAGACGAAGACCCACGAGCAGATTTGGTGGAACAACTATTAGAATACAAACGATATCAACAAGCAGCCCAAACCCTGCAAAAGCGGGAAAAACATCAACAAAAGGTGCATACGCTGGTTCCAGTTAAAGCGGAAACTGAAGTTGAGATTCAAGCCGATGAGTTTGAAGTAACAGAACTTGCCAAAGCTTGGCAGCGGATTGTGCGACGCCACCGCCAGCTGAACGTAGGCCCCGTAAATCAGATTGAAGAGTGGCAATTTAGTATCAACGAACAGGCTGAATTGATTGTTCAAAAAGTAATTCAATCGGGGCGACGGACTTGTTTATTTTCGGAGTTGTTTGTTTCCCAAGCTAGTTTAGAAGAAGTCGTGACGGACTTTTTGGCAGTCTTAACCCTGGCAAAGCAACGGGTAGTGCGACTTACGCAACCACGGGGAAAAACTGATTTCATCATCGAAGGTGGGAAAAATAATAATGACGATTAGTGCTGAACTAGAAGCTTTAATTTATGCAGCCGGAACAACGGGAATTGAGATTAAGCAGCTAGCCCAATTAACTAACCGATCGATGGCAGTGGTCAGAGAAAATGTGTTTAAACTTGTGCAAGCAAGTGAAAATGACGAACGCGGACTCGTAATCCAGCAAACTGGAGAGTTGGTTTCAATGGGAACGAAATCAGAATATGATGCAGTCGTTCGAAAGATTATGAACGAGGATGATTCGTTGTTAACGCCTGCCATGTTAGAAACGTTAACGATTGTGGCGTACCAACAGCCGGTAACCAGATTAATGGTAGATGAAGTGCGTGGGGTGAATAGTTCGGTTTCGTTGAAAAATCTTCAAAGTCTGGGACTAGTTGTGATTAGTGGCCAGGCGGATGAACCGGGGAATCCGAGTCTTTACCAAACAACGGACTTATTTTTACATGCTTTTGGGTTAGTAGACTTAAGCAAGTTACCTCCACTCCCAGCAGAGGAGCAGCCGGGTGAAGAAACAATGTATCGCACGATGAATCATGATGAAGGAGAATCAGAATGAGTGAAAGATTACAAAAGGTAATGGCGCACGCTGGAATTGCTTCCCGTCGGGCCAGTGAACAATTAATTGAGACTGGGCATGTCCGAGTGAACGGCAAAGTGGTAACCACCCTAGGAACCAAGGTAACGGCAGCAGATCGAATTGAAGTTGATCATAAACCAATTCAAAAGGAAGCACCGGTGTATTTTTTGTTCAATAAGCCGCGTGGAGTGATCACTTCAGCTACTGACGAAAAGCACCGAAAAACCGTTTTAGACTATTTTCAACACCAAGTTTCAGAGCGGATTTATCCGGTGGGACGCTTAGACTACGATACGACGGGAGCACTGCTTGTAACCAACGACGGGGAACTAGATTATTTGTTGACCCATCCGAAACACGAAATTCCGAAAACATATTTAGCAAAGGTGACGGGAATTCCTAACGCCACCGATTTTCACCGCTTAGAAACGGGAGTGAAATTAGACGCTAATCATCGAAGTGCACCGGCTGAGGTTCGCTTGGCAAAAAAGATGGGAAATGACAACCAAAATGCGTTAGTGGAACTAACCATTCACGAAGGTCGCAACCACGAAGTGAAAAAAATGTTGCAAGCGGTTGGTCATCCAGTGGAAAAATTAAAGCGCACGGCCTTTGCGGGGCTAAAATTAGCGGATTTAGAACCCGGGCAGTGGCGCTCCTTAAATAAACGAGAGGTTAGAGACCTGTGGGAACTAGCGAAAGGAGAGCAGCAAAATGAAGTCAAATAATCAAGAACTAAAACGGATGGTGCTCATTGCCATGTTAGGGGCAATTGCCTACTTATTAATGTTCGTTTCGTTTCCGATTTTACCGTATGTTCCTTTTTTAAAGCTTGATTTTGCGGACGTTCCCATTTTATTAGGGCTATTAATGCTCGGACCGGTAGCAGCTATTGAAATTACCATCTTGAAGCTCTTTTTATATTGGATGACAATGGGCTTTTCGGTCATCGAACTAGTAGGGCTGCTCGGATCGTTGGTGGCTTCCCTCCTACTGATCATTAGCTTCTGGTTGATGAAAAAATGGTTACTGGCTGGATCCAAGAAAAAAGGGCTGGCAATTGTGTGCGCAGCTGTGGTCCTGGCCGTGGGAATGAGTCTCTTAAACTACTTCATCCTTATGCCCGTTTACATTAACGTAGCTGGATTTAAACTTTCGATTTCGCTTCCGAAACTAATTCTGATTGGGGTCTTTCCTTTCAACCTTATTAAGGGTGTGGTTGATGGAGCCCTGTTAGTCTTAATTTACGGACGGCTAAAGAATTGGATTGCCCAGCGCTAATGTCTAGTTTAGACCAGGAGCTTAGCCTACTGTTAGTGGATCAAAGGGAATGGCGTCGTCCCCGGTCATTAGAGAACCTCGTGAAGGGAAAACGGACGGTAGCTACCTTATATTGGGGCTTGCGCTATCAACTACTAGGCTTACTAGGAATCGCTCGTTACTTAGAGGTTAGTAAATTGGATTTTGTGGGTCTAGAGCAGCAACGGTTACTTCAAACAAACGCTGGTAAAGTCCGATTAACGCCACTAGGTGCTCAGCAACAAGCAAAACTAAAAGCACAATTGCAAATGGGCTGGAAAGTACGGTTTCAAACGACCGATTTAATGCGGTTAAAGCATCGTTTTTTATTACTAATCCAAGTTGCTTCGGAGTATCATCATCACCAAAATCAATATTTTGTGCTTAAAACTTCCTTACGAGAACAGCAGTGGATAAAGCGTTATTTTGGACAATTACGGTCGGGGAAAAAATTAGAGCAATTTCCAGACAATGTGAGTGCTTTTTTAGCGAAGTTACCAGAGGTAGTTGCTCAGGTGGTGGGAGCAGAATTAGTGGGTTATCACAATAACGGCCGTACCCGGGATCAAATTGCCCAAGAATTATGCCAAAGTTCTTTAGCCATCGCTTTTTTGGAACTGACCGCATTAGCTGCACTAGTTGACTGGGGTTCTGCCCACCCTGATTCACTTCTAACGCCATTGAAAAATGGGTTAGAACGCGGCTTGATTAGTAAAAATGCGGTCCAAACGCTGCGTCTTTATCAAGCAAACCACTCGTTGAAACAAGTGGCCCGGAAACAACGAATCCGTTTATCAACGGTTCAGGAACATCTCTTGGAAGTAGCGATCTACCTTCCGATTGCGCAGTTTCCCTATCTTGATTTTGTGAGTGCTGAGATGAAGCAGGATTTAATGGAACGGTTAGGGACAGATTTGGATGACTGGCAATTTGAAGCAGAGCGCGATTCTGAATTATCTTTTTTCCAATTTCGATTGATTCAAATTTGGATTACGAAGGGTCAACGGGAGGATCAGAAACATGGATCAGCTGACTAAATTATTACAGACTCAGTTTGGCTTTTGTGATTTTCGGCCGGGACAAAAAGAGGCGGTTGAAAAATTGCTGCATGGTGAATCAGTTTTAGCGGTCTTACCGACAGGAGCCGGGAAGACCTTGATTTATCAACTGTATGGCTGCATTACCAAACGTCCGGTGATCATCGTCTCGCCCTTGCTTTCGTTAATGGCAGATCAAGTTGAACGAATGCAGGCTCAAGGGGAAAAGCGGGTTGTTGCCATTAATTCGCAACAAAATTGGTTGGAACGCCAACAGACTTTAAATCATTTAGACCAGTATCGATTTATTTTTGTGGCCCCAGAAAGTTTAGCTAATCCGGAACTATTACAACGCTTGGCTGCTACTAACCCAGGGTTATTTGTTGTGGACGAAGCCCACTGTATTTCACAATGGGCGGTAGACTTTCGCCCCGATTACTTAGATTTGGGGACCTATTGGAGGACAGTTGGGAAACCACAGTTACTCTTACTAACGGCCACTGCTTCTCCCAAAGTTCAAACCGATATTTTGCGTAAATTACGGGTGAAAACAATCTCTCGTGTAATTTTAGACGTGGATCGGCCAAACATTTTTTTAGCGGAGCAAACCCTTGCTTCAGAAACTGAAAAACAAAAGTGGTTAGTGACTTTTTTTCAGCAGACGGCGGGTCCCGCTATCATCTACTTTTCTAGTAAAAAGCGGGCTAATCAAATGGCAGCTACGTTACAGGCAGAAACAGAACTGGAAGTTGCCCCTTATCATGCTGATCTTGATCCAGAAACCCGGTTTAAGGTGCAGCATCAATTTATGGATGATCAACTGCAGGTAATTTGTGCGACCACAGCCTTTGGTATGGGAATTGATAAACCTAACGTTCGGGTCGTAATTCACTATCATTTGCCTCAAGATTTAGAAAGTTATCTCCAAGAAATTGGGCGGGCTGGGCGAGATGGAAAGCAGAGCCTGGCATTAATGTTGTACACGCCTGGAGATGAAACGTTAGCGTTGAATCTAATTGACCGGGCTTTGCCGACTGAGATTGATTTGAATCGGTATGAACAGCATCAATCTTTAGAAGAACAGAAGCAGCGTCTTATTCAGTATTACTCTGAACATCACGTTTCTAGTCAGCGGATGTTGCAATTATTCCAAACGGAGCGAATACGGAAGGAACAAGCCCTTTATCAGGTTGTTCGTTACGCACTAACGACGAAGTGTCGCAGAATTGAATTACTACGTAATTTTACAAGTCAACCGCCCCAAGTACATCAATGGTGTTGTGATGTAGATCAACCAGAGTGGACGGTACCACAATTAAATTTAAAAGTAGCACCGCGAAAAAAGCAATCTGCTGTAAAAGACTGGCGGGAAGTTATGGCTGAGTTATTTTAACCAACGCTTAACATGCTATAATTAAGACATTATAAAGAGGGAGGCTGAACAGCTTGGAGAAACGAAATCAACCAGGAAATTCAGAGCACGCAGAACAACCGTGGGAACAATCTTTTGACGATGATCCTTCGGCCGCAGCATCTAATTCAGATTTAAAACAGCCAAATGATCCAAAACGACCATCACGAATGGCTTTGCGGAAACGACGCGGAAACATCAAGGTGATTGTGACCATTTTAGTTTCAATCGTAGTCCTCATTGCGGTATTCGCTTTGGCATTTGGGATGTCACAGCAAAATAGTTTAAATGATGGTAGCAAACAGACGACGAGCAAAACTACCAAGCAGGCCTCGAAAAAGCCAGCGAAGCAAACGCAGAAAAAGCAGCCTAAGAAACAGAACAAACGGAATAAGACCAATAATAAGCAGCTGGATAACACTACGGAACAGCAAACAAATACCGAGCAAGACACTGATAACACAACTGCTTCGCAACCAAGTAGTTCACAATCACAGACTACTACTTCTGCTCCAACCACAGAAACTACAACTGGTGCTGGACAAAGCAAACAAAGTTATAGCCAGAATCAGACGACTAATTCGGAAACAACCTCCAAGAACTACGTTGTCGTACAACAACATGAAGGATTGTATCGAATTGCCCAAAATGCAGGAATTAGTATGCAACAATTGGAACAGTTAAACGGCTTAACCCCCCAGAGCGTAATTATGCCTGGACAAAAATTAAGAATTAGATAGTTGAGGATTGATGAGGATGCACGCACAAGGATTACAAGTTGCCATTGATGGCCCGGCCTCGGCTGGTAAAAGCACGGTCGCTAAAATTGTGGCCCAACGATTTTCATATGTTTATGTTGATACGGGTGCCATGTACCGTACCATTACGCTGGTAGCTCTTGAGGCCCAAGTTGATTTAACCAATGAAGCTCAGATTATGAATTTGTTACAACAAACGCAAATTACATTTCGTCCAGGCGAACCAGTTCAACACGTCTTTGCTAATCAAACTGAAGTAACGAATGCGATTCGATCCGAAACGGTGACAAATAATGTTTCCACGGTTGCAGCCCTGCCACAGGTTCGCTCTGCTTTGGTGAAACGACAACAAGAAATTGCGGCAGATGGGGGAGTGGTCATGGATGGTCGTGACATTGGAACGACCGTTTTACCCAATGCCGAAGTTAAGATCTTTTTAATTGCAAGCGTCGAGCAACGAGCAGAACGTCGCTACTTAGAAAATCAGGCCAAGGGCATTACGACTAGTTTGTCTGATTTACAGACAGAAATTGCTGAACGTGACTATAAAGATTCGCATCGCGCGGTTTCTCCATTGCAAAAAGCACAAGATGCGGTTGAAATTGATACAACTACTCTTACCATTAATCAAGTTGTGGCTAAAATTGCCCAATTAATTGATGAAAAGCTAAATCTTACTAAAAATTAAGCTAGTTCATGATGTTTTACTGGTATTCTACAATCAATTAGGATAAAATGAACGTAGAGTAGTTTCAAGGAGGAAATGTTTGATGAGTGAAAATGAAAACAAACAGTTATTAGATGCGCTTGATAATATCAAGCAGGTAAACGTTGGAGACGTTGTTGATGGTGAAATTTTAGCCGTTGATAATGATCAACAATTAATGGTCGGAATCGAAGGAGCCGGAGTAGAAGGTGTGATTCCACGCCGCGAAATTTCTGGAGATCCAGACGAAAACATTGCTGACAACTACAAAGTAGGTGACCAAGTTAAAGTTGTAGTTGTTTCCAAAATCGGGGATGATAAGGAAAACGGAAGTTACCTCCTTTCAATTCGTCGTTTAGAAGCCTTGAAGGTTTGGGATGAAATCAAAGAAAAAGCAGAAAAAGACGAAACCATTACTGTTAAAGTAACTCGTCCAGTTAAGGGTGGGTTAGTGGTTAACGCTGATGGTGTCCGTGGCTTTATTCCTGCTTCGATGATTACTGATCACTTTGTCAGTGACTTGAACCAATACAAAGGTCAAGAACTGGAAGTTAAGATTATTGAAGTCGTTCCAGAAGAAAACCGTTTAATTCTTTCTCACCGGGCAATTGCTGAAAAAGACCGGGCTGAAGCACGAGAAAAGATTATGAATTCAATCAAACCAGGCGATGTTGTTGAAGGAACTGTTGCTCGTTTGACGAACTTTGGTGCTTTTATTGATCTTGGTGGAATGGACGGGTTGGTTCACATCTCTGAAATTTCATATGATCACGTTAGTAAGGCTGCTGATGTCTTAGAAGTTGGCGAAAAAGTTAAGGTTAAAGTTCTTTCCGTTGATCCTGATCGTGACCGGATTTCACTTTCCATCAAACAATTACAACCAGGTCCTTGGGATGATATCGAAGAAAAAGCTCCAGTTGGAAGCGTCTTAGACGGAAAAGTTAAACGACTTGTTGACTTTGGTGCCTTTGTAGAAGTCTTCCCTGGTGTGGAAGGATTAGTTCACATTTCTCAAATTTCCCACAAACACATTGATAAGCCAAGTGATGTGTTGAAGACTGGTGAAGACATTAAGGTGAAGGTCCTTTCGATTGATCCAGAAGAACACCGGTTAGCATTATCAATGAAGGCTTTAGAAGAAGCTCCTGCTGAAGAACACAAGCAAGCTCCTAAGCACAACATTGATGATAACTCAACTGCAAATGCTCCTGAAGAAGAAAGTGGCTTTACTTTAGGTGATATCTTAGGTGGAGACATTAATTCACAAGACTAATTAATTTGAAGAAGTCCTTCATTATAAAATGAAGGGCTTTTTTATTTCAAAAGGAGGAACAAGATGGCAAATCCAACCGTGGCAATTGTAGGACGTCCCAACGTGGGAAAATCAACCATTTTTAATCGCATTGCTGGAGAACGAATTTCAATTGTCGAAGATACCCCGGGAGTAACTCGGGATCGAATTTATGCACATGGAGAATGGCTGGGACATAATTTTAATTTAATTGATACCGGTGGAATTGAAGTCTCTGAGCAACCGTTTATGCAACAGATTACGGCGCAGGCAGCGGTAGCAATCGATGAAGCAGATGTGATCATTTTTATGGTAAACGGGCGCCAGGGCATTACAGATGCTGATGAACGCGTGGCTCAGTTACTATACCGTGCAGATAAGCCAGTTGTGGTGGCGGTCAATAAAATTGATAATTTTGAGAGTCGAGCAGACGTTTACGATTTTTACGCATTAGGATTTGGGGATCCCTATCCAATTTCTGGAGCGCACGGACTTGGATTGGGGGATTTGCTGGATGCAGTGATTAAAAACTTTCCAGAAGTTCCTGATCCAGAGCCGGATACAAGCATTCGCTTTAGTTTAATTGGGCGGCCTAACGTAGGAAAATCTTCATTAGTAAACGCCATCCTGGGGGATCAACGGGTCATTGTTTCGGATGTTGCTGGAACGACCCGCGACGCCATTGATACGAAATTTATCCATGATGGACAAGAATTTACCATTGTGGATACCGCCGGAATTCGAAAACGGGGCAAGGTTTACGAAAAAACCGAAAAATATAGTGTGATGCGGGCCATGAAGTCCATTGATGAAAGCAACGTGGTCCTAGTGGTCTTAAATGCTGAAGAAGGCATTAGAGAGCAGGATAAGCGGGTTGCAGGCTATGCTCACGAAGCTGGGAAGGGAATTATTATTGTCGTTAACAAATGGGATATCCTAAAAAAGGATAATCATACCCAGCGGCAATTTGAGGCCCAGATTAGAATGGAATTTAAATACCTAGATTACGCACCAATTATTTTTGTGTCTGCCAAGACGAAGCAACGCTTACAACAACTTCCGGAGTTAATCGAACGGGTTAATGATAACCACGAAAAGCGGATTAGTTCTTCAACCTTGAATGAGGTCATTATGGATGCAGTGGCGATGACGCCCACTCCAACCGTTAAAACTCGAAAATTGCGGATCTACTATGCTACTCAAGTAGCTATTGCTCCGCCAACCATCGTTCTGTTTGTCAACGACCCAGAACTGCTCCATTTTTCATACAAGCGTTATCTAGAAAACCAAATTCGGAAAAACTTTGACTTTAGCGGGACCCCCATTCACATTATTGCACGAAGTCGAAAATAGGCATGATGGGATGAAAACCCTTAAGATTGTGTTAAAATGGCGTTGCAATCGTGGTTTCCGTGTGCTATCTTTAAATACGAGATGATGCTTGCATTGTGTCATCTAGTGTTCTGATTGGATGAGAACGCTTAGAAGTCGATGTTTGAATTTCAAACATCTTTTCAGGAGGTGAATCACTCATGGCCAACAAAGCAGAATTAGTAGACGATGTTGCGCAAGCAACTGGTTTAACTAAAAAGGATGCTACGGCAGCAATGGATGCTGTTTTTGATGCAATCCAAGCACAACTTGCAAAAGGTGAACGTGTTCAATTAATCGGTTTTGGTAGTTTTGAAGTGCGTGAACGTGCTGCACGTAAAGGACGTAACCCACAAACTGGTAAGGAAATTGAAATCCCTGCAAGTAAAGTACCTGCCTTTAAACCTGGTAAAGCTTTAAAGGATGCTGTTAAATAAACATTATTTAGCAGGAGTCGGTTCGCATGTGCGAACTGGCTTTTTTTGTTGGAAAAGAGAGGTTGACAATGAGTTATTCAGAACAAGCACTAGAGGCATTACAAAATAACGATCTAGATTCATACCAAAAAAACTTAAAACTAGCGGAAGCACAAGATGACGATGAGCTCTTGTTTTCTCTAGCTGAAGAAATTTATTCCCTCGGTTTTGCTGATGATGCCCTGCAATTGTATCGAAAGCTACTCAAACGTTATCCTGATGAGGACGAACTGCGGACCTACATTGCAGACATTTTGATTACGCAAGATGAAACTGACAAAGCGCTCGATTACTTGCATCAGATTCAACCAGATTCGGAGTTTTACTTAAATTCTCTACTAGGTCAGGCTGACTTATACCAAACCCAGGGACTAACCGTGGTTAGTGAACAAAAATTAAAAGAAGCAGAAAAATTAGCGCCTGATGAACCAGTGGTAAAATTTGCCCTAGCTGAACTTTACTTTTCGGAAGGAAAATATGCCGAAGCGATTCCGTTGTATTTAGCTTTAATCAAACAGGGGAAGTTAAACATTTCCAACGTAAACCTCGTAGAACGGATTGGGGTGGCCTATGCCAACGTCGGGAACTTTGAGAATGCAATTGGTTATTTAGAACAGATTCAACCGGCCGAAATGTCTCCGGCCGTGCAATTTGAAACCGGGTTTACGTATTTACAACTCAAGGATTACAAAAAAGCGATTGCGCTGTTTGAAACGTTGCGTGATACCGATCCTCAGTATAGCTCTTTGTATCCGTACCTGGGTCAGGCTCTTGAAGCTGATCATCAACCGGAAGCAGCGCTGCGAACCTACCAGGAAGGGATTGGAATTGATGAATACAATGTGACCCTTTATCTTCTAGCAGCTAAACTGGCGGAACAACAAGGCGACCAAGCCACCGCCATTGATTACTTACAACGCGGGCATCAGGCTAATCCGGATAATCTAGCGGTAATTACCCAATTAGCTGCCGCTTATTTACGCAATCAGCAAAACCAAGCGGTTGTTGATTTATTAACGCCGTATCGAAACGAACACGAAACGGATGGTCAACTGGATTGGGACTTAGCCGTTGCCAATGCCCGCTTGGATAATTTGACTGAAGCCACTGCTGATTACAAGCAGGCTTATTCGAGTTTTAAAGATGATCCAGAATTTTTAAAAGAATACATTTTATTTTTGCGAGAAACTGGATCAGTTCAAGCAACGTTGCCATTACTGCGTCACTACGTTCAGCTGGCCCCGAATGACGACGAAATGATTTACATGTTAGAAGACTTAGAAGACTTAGAAGACCAATAGGTAGACAAAATACCTCCAAAAGTTAGAGCAAAATCTAATTTTTCAGAGGTATTTTTGCTTTGGTCATTTTTAGTTTTCATAAATTATTGCTATCCGTTAGCAGATCATCTAAAAATGAAACTGGACCGTTTTGCTGTTTATAAATAAATTGTCTCTGATGTCAATGGTTAAATTGACGTAGTTTCTTGGTATAATTGACAAAAAGACGAAGAAAGAAGTGGCACTGTTTGCAGATTAAAAAATTACCCAACGCTTT
The DNA here is from genome assembly GCF_024029435.1 of Fructilactobacillus hinvesii. Lineage (NCBI taxonomy): Bacteria > Bacillati > Bacillota > Bacilli > Lactobacillales > Lactobacillaceae > Fructilactobacillus > Fructilactobacillus hinvesii. Next base: position 933,225 of record NZ_CP097118.1, read on the forward strand.
TAAAGAGGCCCAACAAGTGCTCCAAATCATTGAGGAGCATGGTTATGAAGCTTATTTTGTGGGAGGAAGCGTACGGGATACAATCTTGAAATTACCGCTTCATGACGTTGACATTGCGACGTCCGCTTATCCAGCAGAGATTAAGCAAATTTTTGTACACACGGTTGATACTGGAATCGAACACGGAACGGTCACCGTTTTGCATCATGGGCAAAGTTTTGAGATTACGACCTTTCGGACTGAGTCGGGGTATCAAGATTATCGCCGGCCGGATCAGGTTACGTTTGTGCGTTCTCTAAAGGAAGACCTCATGCGTCGTGATTTTACGGTGAATGCCCTGGCCATGCGCGAAAACGGGGAGGTAATTGACCTGTTTGGTGGCATTTCTGATTTACAGCAGCACATCATCCGCGCTGTGGGGAATCCCTCTGAGCGCTTTCACGAAGATGCGTTACGGATGATGCGAGCGGTTCGCTTCGGGAGCCAGTTGGATTTTACGATTGAAGCGCAGACAATGGCCGCTATTAAAAGTAATAGTCCGTTATTAGAAAAAATTGCGGTGGAACGGATTCACGTTGAGTTTGTAAAGATGCTACTGGGAATTGCTCCTTTACGCGGACTGGCTCAGATGCTCCAGACGGACTTGCTCTGTTATGTGCCCGTTTTAAATCACCATTTGAAGCAATTAGCGGTGGTAAGTGAACTTCCACTAGCACGTCAATTAGAGAATGAAACTGAGGTTTGGAGTTGGCTGGCCGTGAGCCTGGATTGGTCGGTCGCGCAAATTCGGACAACGCTGCAGGCGTGGAAGAGTTCTAAGCAACTAATTGCCGATGTGGCCAGCGTTACAGCAGCGAGTCAGTCCTTACTTACGGATCAAATGACGGATTGGCAGCTATACCAAACTGGAGCGACGAACTTACAAACAGCAGCCCAATTACTAGTTGTCTTAGGAAAACCGGATTACAGTCAGGAACTTGCCCGTCGGTACGAAACGCTGCCCATTCACAATAAGCACGAGCTTGCTATCAACGGGAAACAGTTGATGCAAGCAGGGATTAAACCGGGACCCCAACTGGGCCAAATCTTAAACCAATTAGAACAGCAGGTCGTGGCAGGAGCAATTGAAAATGAACCCCAGCAATTGTTAGATCACGCCCAATCAATGAAGTGAGGCAGGAAAGCAATGGTAGAAACGTTACGAGCCGAGCATTTAACCAAAACCTATGGAGAAAAGACCCTCTTTCGGGATCTGAATTTTATTATTAATGAACACGATCGGATTGGATTGATCGGGACGAATGGGAGTGGAAAATCATCTCTTCTAAACGTGATTGCTCAGTTAGATCACGATGCTACTGGAGAGATTATTACTTCTAAAACCTATACAATTGGTTATTTAAAACAGCATCCAGAATTGCCAGAGGATAAAACCGTTTTAGAGGCAGTCTTTTCAGGAAATCAGACCATTTTTCAGGTGATTCGACGCTATGAAGACACTTTAACTGCCTATTCTGAACATCCCGAAAATCATGATGCTGAACGCGCGTATTTAGCAGCTGAAGCGAAGATGAACGAATTAGATGCCTGGAATGCTGAGAGTCAGGTCAAAACGATTTTAACCCAACTCAAAATTACAGATTTAAACCAAAAAATTGGGACCATGTCAGGAGGAATGCAAAAACGAGTGGGATTAGCTCAAATCCTAATTCAAGCACCGAACCTCTTGTTATTGGATGAGCCAACGAACCATTTGGATTTTGATTCCATTGCCTGGCTGGAGCAGTATTTGAGCCGTTATCATGGCTCCTTACTAGTTGTAACTCATGATCGTTACTTTTTGGATCAGGTGACCAATCACATTTGGGAATTGTCGTTTGGAAAATTACATGAATACGATGGAAATTACCAAACGTACGTTGCAAAAAAAGCAGAACGAGTAGATCAAGAACTGGCAGCGGGACATAAACAACAACAGCTGTACAAGCAGGAATTACAGTGGATGAAAACCGGGGCTAAGGCTCGTTCTACCAAGCAAAACGCCCGAATTGAACGTTTCCAAGAACTCAAACAAGAGGTCGATCAAGGGACTCCAGTTGAAGAAGACGTGAACATTAGCATGGGCCAGCAGCGGTTAGGGAAAAAAGTAATTGAAATGAAAGACGTTAACCTCACGGTGGCGGATCATCCGATTTTACGTGACTTTAATTTAATCGTTCAAAACGGACAACGCTTGGGAATTAGTGGGGAAAACGGAACTGGAAAATCGAGTTTTCTCAATGCAATTGCAGGCAAGCTTCCGCTAGACTCTGGAACCATTGAACTGGGTGAGACTGTGAAGCTGGGCTACTATACTCAGCAAATGGAACCCATTCCAGAAGATAAACGGGTGATTAACTATCTGACGGACATCGGTCAAAAGGTGGTCGATAAGGATGGGAATCAGATCAGCGTTACTAATCTGTTGGAACAGTTCCTGTTTCCCAAATCAACGCACGGAACTCTGATTCGCAAGCTTTCCGGGGGCGAAAAACGGCGTCTTTATTTACTTAAACTTCTGATGGAACAACCAAACGTTCTCTTACTAGATGAACCTACTAATAACCTGGACATTGGAACTCTGACCGTGTTAGAGAATTACATTGATAATTTTAACGGAACCACAATCACCGTTTCTCATGATCGTTACTTCTTAGACAAGGTTGCTGATCAACTCTTGATGTTTAAAGGGGATGCTGAAATTGATCGTTACACGGGGTCCTTATCGAGTTATTTAGCAGAACAACGCGAACAAACAAATGCAGCAGCTGAGCCGGCCAAGGCTAAAAAAACGCAATCCAATCCCAAAACAGAACAAAAATCAGAGATTAAAACGAAAACAAAGCTGACTTATGCCGAAAAACTCGAATGGGATCAGATGGACCAAAAATTAGCTGACAATGAAGCCGCCGTGACAAATATCCAGGAAGAGATGCAACAAAACGCGGCGGACTATAACAAACTAGCAGAGTTACAACGCCAACTGGATGAATTAAATGCCCAGGGCGATCAACTAGTTGAACGGTGGGAATACTTAAGTCAGTACGTGGACGAAGACTAGCGAGGAGAATGGAATGTTAGAGGAGAATGGAATGTTAGAAGACCAATATTTAAACCTAGCGCGCTTTGTGTTAGAAAATGGCCACCCCAAGGGTGACCGCACGGGAACCGGAACCATTAGTTACTTTGGCTATCAGATGCGCTTTAACCTAGCAGAAGGGTTTCCGTTGTTAACCACGAAAAGCGTTCCCTTCCGCTTGATTAAAAGTGAACTGCTGTGGTTTTTACACGGAGATACTAACATTCGCTACCTCTTGCAAAACAATAATCACATTTGGGACGAATGGGCCTTTAAAAACTGGGTGGAATCCGCTGAATATCACGGACCAGACATGACTGATTTTGGTTTACGCTCTCAAGTAAATCCAGAGTTTAGAGCAGAATATCTTAAGCAAAAAGACTGGTTTTGCCAGCAAATTGTTGCAGATGAGGAATTTGCTAAGCGTTATGGTGACCTAGGGTTAGTCTATGGGAGTCAGTGGCGCAGTTGGCAAACAGCCGATGGTCGAACGGTGGATCAGATTCAAAAGGTGATTGAGCAAATCAAGACCAATCCTAATTCTCGGCGCTTAATTGTTTCGGCTTGGAATCCTGGCGACGTTGATGATGTGGCATTACCACCGTGTCATACGTTGTTTCAGTTTTATGTGAACGATGGCAAATTAAATTGTCAGCTCTACCAGCGTAGTGGCGATATTTTCCTCGGGGTTCCGTTTAACATCGCCAGTTACTCTCTGTTAACGAGTTTAATTGCGAAAGAATGCGATTTAGTTCCGGGCGAGTTCATTCATACTTTGGGAGACGCTCATATTTATCAGAATCACGTTGCCCAAATTAAAGAACAACTAACTAGAAAACCATATCCAGCGCCCCAACTGTGGTTGAATCCGGCGAAAAAGAGTATTTTTGACTATGACATCGATGATATTAAGGTAGAAAATTATCGTCATCATCCGCGGATTAAGGGAGCGGTTGCCGTTTAGGAGGAAGAAAAATGTTAGCATTTATTTGGGCAGAAGCGCATCAACATGTAATTGGCAAAGATGGAACGTTGCCGTGGCATCTTCCAGATGACATGCACTTTTTTAAAGAACAAACGACGGGGCATCCCATTTTAGCGGGGCGAACAACGTTTGAGAGTTTTGGTCGTCCCTTACCGCACCGTGAAAATATGGTTTTAACTCGCCAACCCGCCACCGATTTTCCCGCCGGAGTAGAGGTCTTTCCTACTACAACTAGTTTCTTGCGATATGCAAATGAGCATCAAGACGAGTTAATTTTTGTGGTGGGGGGAAGCCAAATCTTTCGCTTATTCCGCTCTGAAGTAACCTGGTTATACCGGACGGTGATTGATGCGGATGTTAGTGGTGATACTTGGATGCCAGAGATTGATTATGTCCAATTTAACTTGGTTAAAGAGTGGCCTGGTGAAGCAGGTGAACAATATCCCCACCATTTTGAAATTTGGCAGCGAAAGGAAGCAAACCATGCGTAAGAGTTTTTACGAGTATCTGATGACGGAACGAAATCCAAATAGTCATGATGAAATTGCTGAGTTTGCTAATAATGCCTTTTTTGATCAGAGCTTTCCCAAGCATACCGATAATTTTGCCGAAATTTCTAAGTATCTCGAAGAAAATGCGGGATATCTACCGACCATGACAATTTTTGACGATGTTTGGCAGCGCTACTTGGCGTACTTAGATTAAGGAGGATTTTTATGCAAAGTAACATCCAATGGTTTCCCGGCCACATGGCCAAGGCCATTCGGCAGTTTGAAGAAAACATCAAACTGGTTGATATCGTTTTTGAACTAGTGGACGCTCGGATTCCTTTTACTTCGATTAATCCAGAGGTGAGTCGCATTAGTCTGACCAAGCCGCGTTTAATGATTCTCACTAAGGCTGATTTAGCTGATCCCAATTTAACTAATCAGTGGTTAACTTATTTTCGTCAGCAGGGTAATGCCGCTCTAGCAGTTGATTCTAAAGTTAATGGTGTCTCTAAAAGGATTGAAAAAGCGGCTCAAACCCAACTCGCTAGTAAACTAACGTCTCAGAGTGAACGGGGATTAGCTCGACAGAGCTTAAAGGCTATCTGTGTCGGAGTCCCCAATGTCGGGAAATCAACCCTTTTGAATCAACTGGTTAAACGTCGTTCTGCTCCGGTGGGAAATCGTCCTGGGGTAACGAAGGGGCAACAATGGTTAACCGGAAACGGCCATTTAGAATTACTGGATACCCCAGGAATTTTATGGCCTAAATTTCAAAATCAAACAGTTGCCGAAAAGCTAGCTTTGACGGGCGCCATTCGGGAAAGCGCATATCATAGTGATGATGTTGCTTTGTATGCTCTCCGCTTTTTCAAAAACCAGCAGCCGACTGCACTAATTAACCGCTATCGATTAACAGAGGCTGATTTACAATTAGCTGATCCTGATTTATTATTAACTATCACTGCTAATCTAGGAATGCGTGATGACTATGAACGGGCCTCTGATCGAATCATCAACGACGTTCGTAAGGGCAAATTGGGACGGTTTACGTTAGATGATCTAAAGGAACTGATTTCCGATGAAAATTAGTGAACTTAAGGTGGCTTTTGCGCAGGTTCAATCTGATGGAGATCCGCTCTTAGCGACCTATCAAGATGACCCAAGAAAGGGGGTCCAACGGTTGTTGCAACAAACCCATCGTCGGTTAGAACGACAGCGGCTTGCTGTCGCCGCTTTTCAGCAACGGTTGCACTATGAAAAAGAATTGTGGCATCACGGAATTGAGTACGTTGCTGGGGTAGATGAGGTTGGTCGGGGACCGTTAGCTGGTCCTGTGGTCGTAGGCGCAGTCATTCTTCCGCATGATTTTTCGCTGGTAAACGTCAATGACTCCAAGCAACTTAGTGATCACGAACGCCGGTCCCTCGTACCATTAATTAAACAAGCTGCGGTGGCGTATCAAATCGTAAGGATTAGTCCCCAAATCATTGATCAAGTTAATATTTATGAAGCCAGTCGTCTAGGGATGAAACAAGCTGTAGAACAATTAAATCCGCTGCCAAATCATCTTTTGGTGGATGCCATGGTGATTGACGCTGATTTTCCCCAAACCAAATTAATTAAAGGGGACGCAAAATCCGCTAGCATTGCTGCGGCTAGTATTCTTGCAAAGGTTGCTCGAGATGATTTAATGATTGAATATGCCAAACAATATCCAGAATACGGATTTGATCATAACGATGGCTATGGCACCGCGTCCCACTTACAGGCCCTGCGTCAATTTGGGGCGACTCCCATTCATCGAAAAAGTTTTGCTCCAGTACGTGATTTGGGACAATAACTTCGTATCTCTTCTAAAAGGAGAGAAAACGATGGATAAAAGAGAATTTTTATTACGCATAAAATTATGCCCTGGGATTGGATTAAAGGGTGAGAGTTTAATTTATGATTGGCTATTACAGCAGGTTCATTTTGCGAGCTATTCGTTAGCGGGGTTGTTGCAACCACTAGCTGCTTTATTGCGAGCACATCGCTTGAAAACAAGTTCCTTTATTCAACATTTTTTAAGTCCAGAACTTAGCGAACGGGTGCAAGCAAATCAACGGGGCGGCTGGATTACCATTTTAGATGCTGAATATCCAGCTCAGCTTAAAGAAATTTTCCTGCCCCCCATCGTGTTATTTTTTGCAGGGAAGCTAAAATTTTTGACCAAGATTCCTGTTCTGGGAATTGTTGGCTCACGAAAATGCTCAGCATATGCAGTTAACTCATTAAAACGAACTGTAACGGCTCCGGTGGTTAAGCAGTATTTAATTGTGTCTGGATTAGCAGCCGGAGTGGACACCTTGGGTCATCAGTTAGCACTAGCACATCAAGGACAAACCGTCGCGGTGTTAGGTACGGGTTTAGATCATTATTATCCGGCTGCTAATCGGGCCTTACAACAAGAGTTAGTGCGTCATCAACTGGTGATAACGGAATACCCGTTAGGCTTTGGCCCCCGCCGGTACCAATTTGTGGAACGGAACCGGATTATTGCCGGGTTGTGCCAAAAGTTATTAGTGGTGGAGGCTCGCCAAAAGTCCGGGAGTCTCATTACTGCTAGTTTGGCATTGCAATCTAATCGCGATGTGCTCGCAATTCCAGGCAACATTAATAGCCAGCTCTCGTTAGGAGCTAACGAATTAATTGCTGCTGGAGCCCAACCTTGTATTGATACGCAGGATTTGTTGGGACGAGTAGTCTTGTAGCTAGCTTTTGTTAAAATCACTTTTATTCAATTAATTCTTAAGCGATTTTTTGGAACTTCTCACTTGTTTACGTGTATAATCTAAAATAGACGATACTTGATACGTAAAGGAGAAGTGCCATGTTTAATTTTCTTAGTAGCGTTAATTCATTGGAATTTCTTGCGGTAACAAACATCTTACTGTGGATCATTACAGCCTTATTATGGGGAATTGATCGCCTGATGAAAAAGCCAGCCTATAAGATTGCCTGGGCTGACTGTGGCCAAATTGTGTGCTTTATCGACACGGTGATTTTAATTTTTAGCATCTGGTTCTACGGAATTGTCTTAACCTTAGGACTTTACGTTCCTGATGTAATGTTGTTATTGATTGCCGTGTTTGTATTAGTAGCAGCTTTTGTAGGCGGCGTTGTATGGAAATTTCTCAATAAGAAATAAGCAGTTGGGTAAATTTTATGCGCTCACGATGTCTTTCAAATGATTTTGGAAGGCTTTTTTGTTACTCTTTAATTTGACACGTATAAAAAATTGCAATATGCTTTGTTAGAATTTCACTGCCAATTGGGGCATCAAGTTCATATATATAGTAGAAAAGTGACGAGGGATAAAGTGAATGGCCACTAAAACAACAACCAAAAAGAAAGCAACCAAACGAAAACGGAGTACTACCAAAAAAAAGTTAGTAATTGTCGAATCACCCGCAAAGGCTAAAACGATTAGTAAATATTTAGGCAGAACTTATAGCGTCATTGCTAGTAAAGGGCACATCCGTGATTTACCGAAGAGTCGGATGGGGATTGAAATTGACGATAATTTTAAACCTGATTACATTTCAATTCGGGGTAAGGGTGATACCATTAAAACCCTCAAGGCCGAAGCAAAAAAAGCTAAGGAAGTTTTTCTGGCTTCTGACCCGGACCGAGAGGGAGAAGCGATTGCCTGGCACGTAGCTCACATTTTAAACCTAGATGTGAATGACCATAACCGGGTAACCTTCAACGAAATTACCAAGGAAACCGTTAAAGATGCCTTTAAACATCCCCGGACGATTGACATGAACCTGGTGAATGCCCAACAAGCTCGGCGCATCATTGACCGCTTGGTGGGGTATTCCATTTCACCTATTTTATGGAAAAAAGTTAAGAAGGGGCTGAGTGCGGGTCGGGTTCAATCTGTGGCTCTGTGGATTATTATCCAACGGGAACGAGAGATCCAAAAATTCCAACCAGAAGAGTATTGGACTATTGATGGAGTTTTTAAAAAAGGACGCTCTCAATTTAAAGCCAGTTTTTATGGGTTAGACGGTAAAAAAACGGCCTTAAAGAATAACGATGCCGTCCAAGCGGTCCTAAGCCGAATGGATGCAGATTCCGATTTCACCATTATAGACGTCAAAAAGCGGGAAAAGAAACGGCAGCCACCCCGGCCATTTACCACTAGTACGTTGCAACAGGATGCCAACAAGAAGCTTCGTTTTCGGACGGGGCGGACAATGATGGCCGCTCAGCAACTTTACGAAGGAATCAACATTGGTAAGGAAGGTAGTCAGGGATTAATTACTTACATGCGGACCGATTCAACTCGAATTTCTGCAGGAGCTAAGCACGAAGCAGCCACTTTCTTACACGAAAACTACGGGGCTGAGTACGCTGCCAACCATCCGCGGAAGGGAAAGTTACCAGAAGGGGCCCAGGATGCGCACGAAGCAGTTCGCCCGACGTCGGTCTTACGGACACCCAAGAGTATTGAACAGTACCTCACAAAGGATCAATATAAACTATACAATTTAATTTGGAGTCGTTTTGTTGCTAGTCAAATGACCCCGGCCGTTGTTGACACGGAAACCGTTACCATTGACCAAAATGGGGTAAACTACAGGGCCAACGGATCAAAACTCAAGTTTGAAGGGTATTTAAAGGTTTATGCAGCGGGAAAAGAAAAGGATAACGTTTTACCGGACTTAGAGGTGGCAGATAAGGTTCGTTTGGTTAGCAATCAACCCGACCAACACTTTACCCAGCCACCTGCTCGTTATACTGAAGCCGCGTTGATTAAAACGTTGGAAGAAAACGGGGTTGGCCGGCCATCTACATATGCACCAACCTTAATGACGATTCAAAAGCGTTACTACGTTAAGCTTGAAGCGCGCCGTTTTGTCCCAACGGAACTAGGTGAAATCGTCAACAAATTGATCGAAGAATATTTTCCAGACATCGTCAACGTTGATTTTACGGCCGACATCGAAGGACAACTTGATGAAATTGAAGAGGCCAAACGTAAGTGGGTCGCCGTGGTTAATGAGTTCTACCAACCATTTTCTAAGGAAGTTAGTCATGCGGAAAAGGAAATGGAAAACATCCAGATTAAAGAACCACTGGCAGGCTTTAACTGTGAAATCTGTGGAGCACCCATGGTAGAAAAAATGGGGAAGTACGGGAAGTTCTTTGCTTGTTCTCGGTTCCCAGATTGTCGTAATACCAAAACAATTGTTAAAGAAATTGGAGTTACCTGTCCGAAGTGTCATAAGGGACAGGTCATCGAACGCAAGACCAAGAAGAAACGAACCTTTTACGGTTGTTCACGGTATCCAGATTGTGATTTTGTCTCATGGGATAAGCCGATTGGGCGTGATTGTCCGAAGTGTCAACACTTCCTGGTCAACAAAAAGGTCCGGGGTGGCTGGCAAATCCTGTGTCCTAACGGTGACTACGAAGAAAGCATCATTAAATAAAACAGAAAAGGCCGTCCTAGTGGAACGACCTTTTTTCTCACGGAGAATAACAATGAAAACGAAGCATACTGATCGAGAATTAATTACGTTATTTGAGCGTTACTTGGATAACGAACGCCAGTACTCTAAGTTAACCATTCGGGCTTATCGTGATGACTTGGAACAATTTTGGCATTTTTTGCAGAATACGGGGAAACAAATTTCCTTTACAAAGGTAGAACCCTTTGACGTGGAAGTGTTTTTGAGTGAACTACATGATCAAGGTGATGCTACCAATACAATTGCACGGAAGGTTTCAGCTTTGAGTTCCTTTTACAATTTTTTGGCAAATAATCGCTTGACCGCCGAAAATCCCTTCCGTTACGTGCAAATTAAACGGCAACATCAGCTTCTTCCCCGTTTTTTTTACGATCAGGAACTTAATCAATTATTTAAAACGGCCAGGGCCAACCCCAAACCGGAGTTAGCTGAGCGAGATACGGTGCTGCTGGAGGTTTTATATGGAACCGGGATTCGAGTGAGCGAATGTGCCAACCTAACGTTACGACAAATTGATCTCGACAATAACATGATGTTAGTACATGGAAAGGGGAATAAAGATCGTTACATTCCCTTTGGGCATTATGCTCACGAAGCGATTGAAACCTTTGTTAAGCATGGGAGAAAGCAATTAATGGAAAAAAATCATCAGGAGCATGACTACCTAGTGATTGACTATTTAGGTAAGCCCATGACAGCTCGTGGAATTGAGTATTCATTGGATCAAGTCATGAAGCGGAGCGGGCTGCACAGTCAAATTCATCCACACATGCTGCGTCACTCGTTTGCCACGCAGATGTTAAATAACGGGGCCGATTTACGGACGGTTCAAGAGATGTTAGGGCATAGTAATTTATCGACGACTCAAATTTATACCCACGTTACCAAAGAAAAATTACTCCAGAATTATCAACAGTTTTTTAAACGTGATTAATTGGGTAAGATAATTCTTTTTAATTCTGCACAATTATTATAGAATTAAACTAGGTAGACCAAAAATCAATCATTGGGCTAAATCAATTAAAACATTGGAGCGAGAATCATGACTGTTGAATTACGCAATGACCAATTAACCATCAAAATTGATGAACTCGGAGCTGAGCTGGTCTCCGTTGTCCGCGCTGGTCACGAGTACATTTGGAATGCTGATCCCGCTCATTGGAAGCGGCACGCTCCGATTTTATTTCCCATCGTGGGGAAACTAAAAAATAATCAATATCAATACCAGGGGCAAACGTACCGCATGTTTCAACATGGTTTTGCCCGTGACCAACAATTTCAGGTGATTAGTAATGCTGCCGATCAAGCAGTTTTCCTTTTGGAAGCTAACTCAGAAACCAAGCAGATGTATCCATTCGATTTTCAATTAGTTGTCAGTTATACGCTACGCAAAGATCAAGTGGATGTCCAAATGACGGTTCTCAATCCCAGTGAAACGGATGATTTGCTTTTTGCAATTGGAGCTCATCCGGGCTTTCAAGTTCCGTTGGAAAAAGATGTCGAGCCAGCGACCTTAACGGTTACCCCGGAGGAATCTTACCAACTAATCCAATTAGGAACAGATGGATTAACTAAGCCCGAACAACTAACGGAGCTTTTTACACAACCAGTACCACTAACACCTGCTTTATTTCAACATGATGCTCAAATCATAAACGTAAAGGTTAATCCTAAAACAGAATTAACCATCACTGCTCCTAACCATAAATGGGGTGTAACGGTTACAGGGATTTTAAATGACTACTTTGGCATTTGGTCGACTGCTCCTCAGGTTTCTAACTTTGTGTGCTTAGAACCCTGGTGGGGGATTGCAGATTCTGAAGCGGTTTCTGGGGAGTTGGCTGATAAGCCAGACATTCGGAAGTTAACTGCTGGAGCAAAAAAAACATTTGAATTTCAAATTAAATTCTTCTAACTAAAAAGGACTCTAATTATGAGTTTGACCAACAGGAGTAAATGTTTCATGCTGGTGGTAGCTCAAACTAAAGAGTCCTTTTTCTTGTCGCTTTAATTTTATTGATGGGATTTACGATACTTTAAATACCAGTAATATAATCCAAATGGAAGGATATTTTCCGTACCATTTAAGATTTTTTTGATATTATTACGATGTCGATAGAGCGTGAAGCTGGTCAGTACCAAGGCCACCATTTGCAGTGCAGTATCTGAGGTTGTTAGTGAAACAAGGAAAATAATGATGAAGCCGAGGATACTGCCAAGGCTCATCATACTGGTGATAAAAACGCAGATAAATGCCGTGCCAGCTGCAATTAGAAAGAAACCAAAATTGTAAGCCATTAGCATGCCGGCACTCGTTGCTACCGCTTTACCACCTTTAAAGTGATCAAAAATCGAGAAAGTATGACCTAAAACCGCCATTACCCCAAAAATCAGGGGATACCAGGAATGAATGCCAAATTGCATGGGAAGCCAGGTTGCCAACCAACCCTTCCCAATGTCTAATAACATTACAATTGTGCCAGCTACGGGACCTAAAACCCGTAATGTATTAGTAGCTCCGATATTTTTTGATCCGTGCCGGCGGATGTCAACGTGAAAAAAAAGCTTTCCAATCCAAATTCCATTGGGAATTGAGCCTAACAAATAGGCAACACTTAAAAGTAGTATTATTTTAATCATTTGTCCTCCTACTTTGAAAAAACTATCACTCGTTATTTTAGCATTTATTATAGCAATAAAACAGCATGCCTCATTCACCACGAATTCTGATTGTTGCAATCGTAGTTCAATCGGGTATGATGATAATGGCAAAAAAAGGAGTAATGAACGATGACAAAGAAAAAGGAAAATCAAGCATACGATGCTTCCTCAATCCAGGTTTTACATGGATTAGAAGCTGTGCGGAAACGACCAGGAATGTACATCGGTTCTACCGATAGTCGGGGACTGCATCACTTGGTGTATGAAATTGTTGATAATGCCGTGGACGAAGCCATCGCTGGTTACGGTGATGCCATCAATGTCACAATCAATGCAGATAATAGCATTACCGTGGAAGACCACGGTCGGGGAATGCCAGTAGAGATGCATGCTTCTGGTAAACCTACTCCAGAAGTAATTCTGACGGTCCTACACGCTGGAGGGAAATTTGGCCAAGGTGGTTATAAAACCTCAGGAGGCTTACATGGAGTGGGATCGAGCGTTGTTAACGCGCTTTCAACCAGTCTTACCGTCCAAATTGTCAGAGATCAACAACTATATCAAGAAGAATTTGTGGATGGCGGAAAGCCGGTTGGTACTTTGAAAAAGCTAGGTAAAACAAAGCGACCAACGGGAACCACGATTACATTTAAGCCAGATCCAACGATTTTTACCACGGTGGTCTATAACTTTGATACGTTGGCAACTCGGCTTCGTGAAGCAGCTTTCTTGCTAAAGGGAGTTAAAATTACTCTAACTGATAAACGAGCAGGGCAAGAACGCCAGGAGGTTTATCAATTTGATGAGGGAATTAAAGAGTTTGTTACGTATTTAAATGAAAGTAAGAGTACGCTGGGTCCCGTCATGGATTTTGATACGGTGAAAGATGGAATCGAAGTGGAAGTGGCCGCTCAGTATAACGACGGCTACACAGAAACCATGATTTCGTTTGTTAATAACGTTCGCACCAACGATGGCGGGACTCACGAAGCTGGTTTTCGAAGTGGTTGGACGAAAGCGATGAATGAGTATGCTCGCAAGGTGGGATTACTAAAAGATAAGGATAAAAACCTTGATGGCTCCGACGTTCGGGAGGGATTAACGGCCGTGATTTCTCTGCGCGTGCCAGAAGAAGAACTCCAATTTGAAGGGCAAACTAAGGGAAAATTAGGGACTCCTGCCGCTCGCTCCATTGTTGATAATGTGACTTCAGAACAGTTAGTGTACTTTCTGATGGAAAACGGTGATTTTGCTAATACCTTAGTGCAAAAGGCACTTCGTGCGCGTAAAGCGCGAGAAGCTGCTAAGAAAGCTCGTGATGAAAGTCGCAAAGGGAAAAAGAAGAAAAAGAGTGAACGACTTCTCTCTGGGAAATTAACCCCAGCTCAATCTAAAGATGCCAGCAAAAATGAATTGTTTCTAGTCGAAGGTGATTCGGCCGGTGGTTCTGCTAAGCAAGGACGAGATCGCAAGCATCAGGCCATTTTACCGTTACGAGGAAAGGTGTTAAACACCGAAAAAGCCAATGTTACTGATATCTTAAAGAATGAAGAAATCAGTACGATTATGTATACGGTGGGCGCCGGGATGGGGAGTGACTTTTCTCTGGATGATGCAAACTACGATAAGATTATCATTATGACCGATGCCGATGATGATGGGGCACACATTCAGATTCTGTTACTTACGTTCTTTTATAAATACATGCGACCGATGATTGAAGCCGGCCGTGTGTACGTAGCACTACCCCCGTTGTATAAATTACAAGCAGGGAAAGGGAAGCAAGCCCAGGTTGAATATGCCTGGACAAACGAGGAATTAGAACAGGCCCGCAAGGATTTCCCCAAAGGAATGACCTTACAACGATTTAAGGGATTGGGAGAAATGAATGCGGATCAACTGTGGGAAACTACGATGGATCCAGAGCACCGGACTCTCATTCGGGTTCAAATTGATGACGCCGCCCAGGCCGAAAAGCAAGTTTCAACCCTAATGGGGACCAAGGTGGAACCGCGGAGGGATTGGATTGAAAGTAACGTCCAATTTACCCTTGAGGATGAAGGTAGCATTCTCGATAAAACTTTGAATTAGAAGGTGAACAAATGGCAAAACAGGCCGAAATTAAAGATCTTTCACTAGCATCTGTGATGGATGAGCGCTTTAGCCGCTATTCGAAGGCCATTATTCAAGAGCGAGCACTTCCAGACGTTCGTGATGGGTTAAAACCCGTCCAACGGCGGATTTTGTATTCCATGAATAAGGATGGCAATACCTATGATAAGGGATTTCGGAAATCAGCGAAGTCGGTGGGAAACGTTATGGGAAATTTTCATCCCCATGGAGACAGTTCCATCTATGATGCGTTGGTCCGGATGAGTCAGGACTGGAAATTACGGGCTCCCTTGATTGATATGCACGGAAACAATGGTTCTATGGATGGGGATCCACCGGCTGCGATGCGGTATACAGAAGCCCGGTTAAGCAAGATTGCCGGGGAGATGTTACGTGATATTGATAAAGATACGGTTAGCTGGGTTCTCAATTTTGATGATACGGAGTACGAACCGACCGTTTTACCCGCTCGAATTCCCAACTTGCTGGTGAATGGGGCCACTGGGATCTCAGCTGGTTATGCGACAGAAATTCCTCCGCACAATTTGAGTGAGGTGATTGATGCCCTGATTTACCTGCAAGCTCACCCAGCTGCCACGCTAGATCAACTGATGCAATTTATTCAAGGACCAGACTTTCCGACGGGTGGCATTATTCAAGGATTAGATGGGATTAAACAAGCCTATGAAACTGGACACGGTCGGATTGTGGTACGATCCCGCACTGCCATTAGTGAAATGCGTGGTGGGAAAAAGCTGGTGCAGGTAACGGAAATTCCGTATGAAGTTAACAAAGCCCAGCTCGTTAAACAGATTGATGAAATTCGGTTAAATAAAAAAATCGATGGAATTGCTGAGGTGCGAGATGATTCTGACCGGTCAGGATTAATGATTTCAATTGAATTAAAACGCAATGTTGATGAACGTGGAATTTTAAACTATTTGTATAAGAATACTGATTTGCAAATTTCTTACAATTTTAACGTAGTGGCGATCAAGGATATGCGTCCGGAACGACTTTCCTTAAAAACAATTTTAACCACTTATCTAGAATATCAACGTTCCGTCTTAACCAAACGCACTCAGTTTGACTTAAAGAAGGCCCAAGAGCGACAACACATTGTGTTGGGATTAATTAAGGCTCTGTCCATTCTTGATGAAGTGATTAAAACGATTCGGGCGAGTCAGAATCGCAAGGATGCCCGTGATAACCTGGTTTCTACCTATGATTTTACTCAGAAACAGGCAGAAGCCATCGTAGCGTTACAACTATATCGGTTGACCAACACCGATGTTACTAAATTAAACGAAGAAAATGCGAACCTTGCAGCGCAAATTGCCGAATATCAAAATATTTTAGCCGATCCCAGTGAATTAGATCGCGTATTGAAGCAGGAATTGGAAGCCGTTGCGCAGGAATACCAGATGCCGCGCCGTTCCACCATTCAAGCAGAGATTGAAAGCCTAAACATTAGTAAACAGGTCACGGTTCCTGATGAGCAGGTGATGGTAATGGTTTCTCGTGATGGTTATTTAAAGCGCACCAGCCTACGCTCATTTGGTGCAACCGAACTAGAGGATAATGGTCTAAAAGAAGATGATTATCCGGTCTTTATTCAGCAACTAAGTACCCGGGATTCCGTCTATATTTTCACCGACGGTGGGAACTTGATTTATCGTCCCGTTCATGAAATTGAAGACGTGAAGTGGAAAGATACTGGCGAACATATTTCGCAACTAAATGGGTTGCAACCAACTGAAAAGGTAGTTACGGTAAAAGATTTTTCATCGTTGCGAAAATCCGGAAACTTTTTAATTGCCACTCGAGCTGGTCACATTAAGCAGGTTGAATTTGCAAAACTATTACCTGGTCGAACTTATCGCAGTCGGGCCATGACGTACGTCAAGTTAAAGAATGAACTAGATGCAGTGGTAAACGTTACTTACCGAGAACCAGATGATCCAGCGGATGTTTTAATCATGACGGAACACGGATTAGGATTGCGGTATGCAATTACAGAAGTGTCTACCAATGGTCCCCGAACGGTCGGAGTAAAGGCGATTAATCTAGGGGAAACAGATCATGTGGTTAACATGCAATTAGTTACAGAAGCAGATCAAGTAGCGATGATTTTTCAATCCGGAAACTTTAAAAAGATGGCGGTTGCTGACATTCCCCAAACTGCGCGTTCGCGGAAGGGCATTAAGGTTTTGCGAGATCTAAAAACTAAAGAGAACTTATTAGCTAACTTTATTAAGCTTGATGCTAATGAAACAATCTTGCGGGTTTATACCGATACACGCCATTCCCAAGACGTGATCTTGGCTGATTATCAAACAGCGCCGCGAACCGCCAACGGATCTAAACTAGTGGACGTTTCTCAGGCGGGAACCCCCGTCCTATTGACTCATTTAGTGATGGACCAGTCAGAACCAACGGCTGAATAAGCGAAAATTTTGCTCCACCGTCATTGCTTAAAATGTGGTACAGTGATAACAAAGGTGAATAAAGGAGATTTTTTCATGACAAAAGAATTAGTTTTTGGCCACCAAAATCCAGATACAGATGCAATTGCTGCAGCAATTGCGTTAGCGTATTTAGAAAAACAAGATGGTTATGATACTGAAGCAGTTGCCTTAGGTCCAGTTAACCCTGAAACCCGATTTGTTTTGGATCACTTTGGGGTAAAGGCACCTCGAGTAGTGGAACACGCTAAACCAGAGACCGATTTAGTGATGTTAGTAGATCACAACGAACCACAACAAAGTATTGCCGATATCGCGGACTTAACGGTGACCCACGTGGTTGATCACCACCGGATTAATGGCTTTGATACGTCCAAACCGCTTTATTACAGAGCTGCTCCTTACGGTTGCTGTTCTACTATCATCACGCAAATGTTTTCAGAAGAAGGCGTGACGATTCCAAAGGAAATTGCCGGATTAATGATGTCTGCCATCATTTCTGACACCTTGTTGTTGAAGTCACCAACGACGACGGATGTTGATCGAGATGCTTTACAAGCCCTAGCCGAAATTGCTGGCGTTGATAACTACGAAGAATATGGGGTACAGATGCTAAAGGCAGGTACTAACGTTGATGCTAAATCTGCCCAAGAATTAATTGATAGCGACGCCAAATCATTTACATTAGGCGGAAAGAGCGTTCGGATTGATCAAATTAACGTGGTTGATTTAGAAGACGTGAACAAACGACTTGCTGAAATTAAGACAGCCATGGAAGCAGAAGCTCAAAATGAAAACTATGATCTTTTCTTGGTATTAGTTACGAACGTCTTAACTAGTAACTCCGAATTGATTGTGGTGGGAGAACCGAAGGACGTGGTTGCTAAGTCCTTTAACAACCAATTCGATGAAAACGACGTTATGAATTTACCGGGAGTGGTTTCTAGAAAGAAACAAGTGGTTCCACCATTAACGGATCAATTAGAAGGAAACAAATAATTAAGTAAAAATAGCTAGATCTTGATTGAGGTCTAGCTATTTTTAATTGTGAGCAATATATTTGCAATTGATCTTCATATCATTAGAATAAAGGACAGTAATAGTCAAGGAGGGATTTGTGATGAACAAAGATGAATTAAAACAAAAGTTAACCCCAGAGGAATACGCGGTTACCCAAGAAGCAGCTACTGAACCTGCTTTTACGGGGAAGTACGACCAATTCTTTAAGAAAGGGATTTACGTCGACGTGGTTAGTGGAGAACCACTGTTCAGCTCGGCTGATAAGTACGACTCTGGTTGTGGTTGGCCTGCTTTCACTAAGCCAATTCAAAAAGACAACCTCAAGAGCAAGACTGACACGTCCTTTGGAATGATTAGAGAAGAAGTTGAGAGTTCTAAAGCTGGGTCCCACTTGGGACACGTCTTTCCTGATGGTCCTGCCGATAAGGGTGGACTCCGGTACTGCATTAACTCTGCTGCTTTAAAGTTCATTCCTTATGATGAAATGGATGCTGCTGGCTATGGTCAATACAAAGCGCAGGTAGATGCCAATGGAGGTCCTAACGAATGAAAAAAGAAGAAACCGCAATTTTTGCTGGAGGATGTTTCTGGTGCATGGTCCGTCCATTTGAAGAAACACCGGGAATTATCTCAGTTGTATCTGGATACACTGGTGGACACGTGCCGAATCCAACTTACGAACAAGTCTGCAGCCACACTACTGGTCATACCGAAGCAGTTAAGATTACCTTTGATCCAAGTGTTATTTCTTACAAGGATTTGGTGGAAATTTATTGGCGCCAGACGGACCCAACTGATGCTATGGGTCAATTCCAAGACCGGGGGGATAGTTACCGGCCGGTGATCTTTGTAAACAGTCCGGAACAACGTGAGGTTGCTGAAACTTCTAAAAAAGCTTTGGAAGAATCCGGCAAATTTGACGAACCAATTGTGACTAAGATTGAACCAGCCCAACCATTTTACCCAGCTGAAGATTATCATCAAGATTTCTACAAGAAAAATCCTTTGCGGGCTCAAATTGAAGAAATGGGTGGCCGGGAACAATTCATCAAAGACCACTGGAAATAAACTTAATCCTTTCGTCGTTTAGAACGGCGGAAGGATTTTTTATTATGCTCGATTGGGATAAACACGGACGTTTACTTCGTTAAAATGACTTTTAGTGAAATTTTCCGAATTAAATTACTAAAAAGGGTTGTAATTTATTCAAATCATGCTATGATAAATAAAAATTACAAAGACAAAGCATTAGTTAGGAAGTAGTAATCTAATTGGAAACCCGCAGTGAGATGTTGGTTGGTGCGAAACATCATGTGGAAGATTAGACGAACGTCACCTAATTGTTGTATGCGATTGCAAACCATACTGGGTGCTCCCATTATAGAGCCAACGATTCGAAGCTGGATTGTGAGAGGTGTTGATTTTAAATCAGCATAATAAAGGTGGTACCGCGTATAAGGCGTCCTTTAGTCAAAAGAAATTTTGACTAAAGGACGCCTTTTTTGTTGGTGTAATAAATTAGAAAGCGGAGGAGAAGGAAATGCAGAAGCAGAAAAAATGGCTGCAATGGTTGATCATGACTTGCATGTTATTAATCGGGATCAGCGTGACCGGTCAGATTGTCCATGCAGATGAGTCGTTACAGAAGGTAAAGGATAAAGGGGTTCTAACGGTGGCCACTTCCCCTGATTATCCCCCTTTTGAGTTTCAAGTGAATCAACATGGACGTTCAAAGGACGTCGGGATGGACATTGAGTTAGCCAAACAAATTGCCAAAGATTTGGGGGTCAAGCTCCAAATTAAGAACATGGATTTTAATTCTTTGTTAGTTGCCATTCAAACCGGCAAGGCTGACATGGCAATTGGGGGAATTAATCCCTCCCCCGAACGGAACCTAAATGCAGATTTTTCACAAATCTATTATTACGGCGGAGAATCATTTTTAATCAATAAGGCGGATGCAGAGAAGCTGAACAAACAATCTGCTTTGAAAGGATTAAAAGTCGGAACCCAAACTGGATCCATGCAACAAAGCCTAGCCAAGAAAAATCTAAAGGGCACCAAAGTGGTTACGATGGATAAAAATACCGATTTAATTTTGGCACTCAAAACCCATAAAGTCGACGCTGTCGGAGTGGAAACTCCAGTAGCACAGGCTTACGTCAAAAACGATTCAGATTTAAAGATGGTTAAAGCTGATTATCATTTAAATAAAAAGGATACGGGTTCAGCGGTTGCCTTTCCTAAGGGGGCCACAACCTTACAAACGGCCGTGAACCAGTCGATTGATAAGGCAAAATCCCAACACTTAATGCCTAAGTATTTAAAAACCGCTGGAAAGTACATGAAGGTTAATACCGCCAACACATCAATGGCTCATTACTGGAAGTACTTCTTTAATGGATTGAAATATACCTTGTTAATTTCAGTTTGTGCCGTGGCCGGTGGAATCATCTTAGGAATTATCTTAGCTCTCATGCGTTTAAGTAATTTTAAATGGTTGAGTTGGCCTGCCGTTAGTTATGTTGAAGTAGTCCGGGGAACGCCCATGATGGTACAGGTCCTGTTAGTCTACTTTGGACTGGGCGTCTTAGTTAACATTCCGGCTTTGCCGGCTGGGATGATTGCCGTGACTTTGAACAGTGCTGCTTATGTAAGTGAAATCATTCGGGGCGGAATTAATTCGGTAGCTAAGGGCCAAAAGGAAGCTGCACAAAGTTTAGGTTTGTCGAAAACTGATGCACTCCGGTTTATTGTTTTACCGCAGGCCTTTAAGAACATTTGGCCGGCGCTTGGGAACGAATTTATCTCGGTGATTAAGGAAAGTTCAATTGTTTCTATTATTGGAGTAACCGATTTAGTATACGAGTTGAATGTGGTTCGAGCTGATACTTACCGGGGCGTGGCACCAATTGTAGTGGTAATGGCCATCTACTTTATTATTACATTTACGCTAACTCGGCTCTTAAATTACATGGAAAGAAGAATGAAACACGATTAAAAACGGATGAGGAGGAAAGGACGATGCAGAAAAAATGGCTTAAGTGGTTATTAGTTGTTGTCACGGTGGTGTTAGGAAGTACCCTTGCTAAGGCAACGGTTCATGCTGATGACTCGTTGCAAAAAGTGAAAGAACGGGGGGTTTTAAAGGTCGCAGTGGCTCCCGATTATCCCCCGTTTGCCTTTCAAGTTAATGAACACGGAAAATCCAAAGACGTGGGAATGGACATTGAAGTCGCAAAGCAAATCGCTAAGGATTTGAACGTCAAATTACAACTAAAAAACATGGATTTCTCTTCGGTATTAGTGGCCGTGCAAACTGGAAAAGTTGATTTAGCTTTAGGTGGGATTAATCCTACTCCGGCTCGGGAACAAAATGCGGATTTTTCTAACATCTATTACTACGGGGGCCAAAGCTTCCTGATTAACAAAACGGACGTTAATAAATTTAAGAACCAAAAGAGTTTGAAGGGACAGAAAGTGGGAACTCAGACCGGTTCCATGCAGCAGACGCTAGCGAAAAAATATTTAACTGATAGTAAGCTAGTTAGCATGGATAAAACCACAGATTTGGTCCTAGCCATTAAAACGCATAAGGTTAACGCCGTAGGAGTGGAAAAGCCCGTAGCGCAAGCCTACGTGGAAAATGATCCAGATCTAAAGATGATTCCAGCAGACTATAAATTAGATAAAAAAGAAACCGGATTTGCCGCTGCCATGCCTAAGGGAGCAACTTCATTGCAAACGGCGGTAAACCAATCACTGGATAAAATTGCGAAACAACATTTAATGCCGCAGTATTTAAAAACAGCAGCAAAATATATGAAAGTAAATACGGTGAATACCTCAATGTGGCACTACTGGAAGTATTTCTTCGATGGATTAAAATATACGCTGCTAATTTCTGTTTGTGCCGTGGCCGGAGGAATTATCCTGGGAGTTTTGTTAGCGTTGATGCGGTTAAGCAAGTGGAAGGTTCTCAGTTGGCCCGCTATTAGCTACGTCGAAGTAGTGCGGGGGACGCCGATGATGGTGCAAGTCCTGTTAGTCTACTTTGGACTGGGGATTTTAATTAACATTCCTGCGCTCCCGGCTGGAATCATCGCCGTTACGTTAAACAGTGCCGCGTATGTCAGTGAAATTATTAGAGGGGGAATTAATTCGGTGGCCAAGGGCCAAAAGGAAGCCGCACAAAGTCTGGGCTTATCCAAAACGGATGCTTTACATTACATTATTTTGCCCCAAGCCTTTAAGAACATTTGGCCAGCGCTTGGAAACGAGTTTATTTCGGTGATTAAGGAAAGTTCAATTGTCTCCATCATTGGGGTAACCGATCTGGTGTACGAGTTGAACGTGGTTCGGGCTGATACCTACAGAGGAGTGGCTCCGATTGTAGTGGTAATGGCGATTTACTTCATCATTACGTTTACGTTGACAAGATTATTAAACTACTGGGAAGGGAAGATGAAACATGACTAATCCATTGATTAAAATTGATCACATTCAAAAGCAATTCGAAAAGAACCAGGTTTTAAAAGACATTAACGGAGTGGTAAATCAGGGGGAAGTAGTTTGCATCATCGGGCCCTCGGGATCTGGGAAAAGTACTTTACTCCGGTGCATTAACCAGTTGGAAACACCGACGGCTGGAGCGGTCTGGTTTAACGGCAAGGATCTGACTAAGGAAACAGCTCAGCAGCTTTCCACGCTAGGCGAATCAATCGGGATGGTGTTTCAGAATTTTAATTTATTCCCGAACTTAACGGTCATGGAAAATCTCACGTTGGCCCCAATGCGGGTGAAAAAGTTAAGCCAAACGGAAGCACAAAAAATTGGGATGAAGTATCTAGATCGGGTTGGATTAGCGCAAAAAGCGGATGCTTATCCGGCCAGCTTATCTGGAGGACAGCAGCAACGGGTGGCAATCGCCCGGGCCCTGTCGATGAATCCGGAGGTAATGTTATTTGATGAACCAACTAGTGCTCTTGATCCAGAAATGGTGGGCGAAGTGTTGCAAGTAATGCAGGAACTAGCAGAAGAAAAGATGACCATGATCGTGGTTACCCACGAAATGGGCTTTGCCAAACAGGTGGCTGATCAAGTCTGGTTCATGGACGGCGGTTATCTGTTAGAAAAAGATACACCTGAAGCCGTTTTTGAACATCCAATGGAAGAACGGACTAAGGATTTTATTAATAAAATCATCGTTGATTAAACCAATATAGGAGGAATTCAGAATGACAAACCAAAAAGTAGTATTAGCATATTCAGGTGGATTAGATACCTCGGTCGCAATTGCGTGGTTAATCGATCGGGGTTACGACGTGGTGGCTTGCTGCGTGAACGTTGGTGAAGAAAAAGATGCGGCGATGTTGGAAGCAAAGGCCTTAAAAACTGGAGCAGTGGCAGCGTACGTAATTGATGCGAAGGATGAGTTTGCTGATAATTATTTGACGTTAGCACTCCAAGGAAATGTTTTATACGAAGGGGTCTACCCGCTCGTATCTGCTTTATCACGTCCCTTGATTGTCCAAAAGTTAGTGGAGGTTGCTAAACAAGTGGGCGCAACGGCAATTGCCCACGGATGTACCGGGAAAGGAAACGACCAAGTACGATTTGAAGTAGCTATTCATTCCCTTGCTCCAAACGTGGAAGTCCTCAGTCCAGTGCGGGATTGGCATTGGTCTCGAGAGGAAGAGATTGATTATGCTAAGGAACATGACATTGCCATTCCCATTGATTTGGATTCGCCATATTCTATCGACGCTAACATCTGGGGCCGGGCTAATGAAGCCGGTATTTTAGAAGATCCGTGGGTAAGTGCACCAGCGGATGCCTTTGCGATGACCAATTCGATTGCGGATGCTCCCGATCAAGCAACGGAACTCGTGATTAGTTTTAAGCACGGAAAACCAGTAGCTTTAGATGGACAAGCAATGGACTTTGCTCCAATGATTGAAACTTTGAATCAAATTGCCGGAGAAAATGGGGTCGGCCGGATTGACCACATTGAAAATCGGTTAGTGGGAATTAAATCCAGAGAAATTTACGAAGCCCCGGCTGCTACAGTGTTGATTAAAGCGCACCAGGCCCTTGAAAATCTGACGTTAGAACGGGATTTAGCCCACTACAAACTTACCGTTGAAAAAGAACTAAGTGAGTTAATTTACAATGGATTGTGGTTCTCACCGTTAATGAAAGCCCTGCAAGCCTTCATCACCACTAGTCAACAAGTTGTAACTGGTGACGTCCGTCTGAGCCTTTGCAAAGGCAACGTTACCATTCTAGGACGGAAATCAAATTGGAGCTTGTATGACAAGGATCTTGCTACTTACACGGCTGCTGATTCCTTTGATCA
This sequence comes from Fructilactobacillus hinvesii, assembly GCF_024029435.1. Taxonomy (NCBI): domain Bacteria; kingdom Bacillati; phylum Bacillota; class Bacilli; order Lactobacillales; family Lactobacillaceae; genus Fructilactobacillus; species Fructilactobacillus hinvesii. The sequence goes on from NZ_CP097118.1 coordinate 957,954, forward strand.
GGAAGCAGCCAAGGGCTTCATTAAACTGTGGGGCTTACCGACCCAAGTAGCTGCACAAGTTAAGCAAAAAGAGGAAGGTCATCATGAGTAAAAAGCTATGGGGCGGCCGGTTTCAAGCAGAAACGAATCAACTAGTCGATGATTTTGGGGCGTCAATTGGATTTGATCAATTGATGGCCGAAGAAGATCTAATGGGATCCTTAGCGCACGTTAAAATGCTGGGTCATACCGGTATTTTGAAGCAGGACGAGGTTGAGCAAATTACCACTGGATTAAAATCTTTACAGGATGAATTAAAGGAAGGAAAGTTACAATTTTCGACCGCAAACGAAGATATCCATATGAACCTGGAAGCTTTGCTGACAGAGCGAATTGGACCGGTTGCTGGGAAACTGCATACGGCCCGTTCGCGGAATGACCAGGTGGCCACTGACTTTCATTTGTATGTGAAACGGCGTTTACCTCAGATTTTAGCCGCCATTAAGGAACTGCAAGCTACGTTACTAAAACTGGCTGAAAAAAATGTCAAAACGGTTATGCCGGGCTATACCCATTTACAGCATGCACAACCAATTTCGTTAGCTCAGTCGTTTCTGGCGTACTTTAACATGTTACAACGAGACTACGAGCGGTTTGAATTTAACCAAAAGCACACTGATTTATTACCACTCGGTGCTGCGGCCTTAGCTGGAACGACTTTTCCGATTGACCGGGAATATACCGCTCAAGAATTGGAATTTGATGCGGTCTATCCTAACTCGTTAGATGCCGTTTCTGATCGGGATTTTGCTCTGGAATTTTTAAGTAATTGCTCGATTTTAATGATGCATCTCTCCCGTTTTTGTGAAGAATTAAGTTTATGGGTAAGTCAGGAATTCAACTTCGTCGAGCTCAGCGATGCCTATACCACTGGTAGTTCGATTATGCCACAAAAGAAGAATCCGGACATGGTGGAACTAATTCGTGGCAAAACGGGACGAGTTTATGGGCATTTAATTGGATTGTTAACAACGATGAAGGGATTGCCCCTTGCCTATAATAAGGATTTGCAAGAGGATAAAGAGGGTGTTTTTGATACGGTTAAAACGATTTTACCCACTCTGAAAATCTTTACCGGAATGTTGCAAACGATGAAAATTAACAAAGAGCAAATGTACGCTAGCACTGAAAACGACTATTCCAATGCTACCGAGTTAGCTGATTATTTAGCTAGCAAGGGAGTCCCATTCAGAGAAGCCCATGGCATCGTGGGGCAATTAGTGTTTAAAGGCATTCAGGAACACCGGAATCTCCAGGAGATGTCATTAGCTGAATTACAAGCAGCCTCGCCATTGATTGAAAATGATGTGTATCATGAGCTACAGCCAGAGGTAGCAGTGGAACGGCGCAATTCACTAGGGGGAACTGGATTTAAGTCGATTCAACAGCAAATTGAACAGGCTCAACAAACATTAGCTCAAGAATAAAAAATTTGATTTTACAGAACCAAAAAAGGGGTTGGAAAAGTGAATTTCCAACCCCTTTTAGTTAGTGCTGTAATTATTTAAAAATTAATGACTTCAGGAGCATCCCGGAATGATTCAATCACAGCTGAAGTTAAAGTAATTTCAAGCACGGCCTGGTTAATAATATTATCGTCAAATCCTTGTAAGGCAGTAGTTTGATTAACCAACTCTGTCACAGCTTGTTTTCCTGTAATAACCTTAGCGGTGGCATGATTAGAAGAAAACCGAATTCCTAGTTTCGGATCATATAAACTAGCAATGGCCACCTGTGGGTGAACAGCGGTATTTTGTGCTCGGCTTGTTTAGGGATTCGTAACGACATAGAACACGTTTTCGTGTTTTTCCGACTGAGTGTAGGTCACAATTGAATTACTAATCTTACCAGCATCATCACTAGAGGCCAAATAGAAGTATCCAGGTAATTCACTCAAGACGTTACTAAAACGAGATTGACCCGGTTGGTTTTCACCACTAGCAGTTTCTCGTTTGGTCATTTTGCGAATGGTCATAATGGTTAATGGAATTACTAAAATAATGTAACCAATGATCCCGCCAACTAAAATTAAAAACCAGTAACTACTAAAAAAGTTCCAACCATAGATTAAACTCCCAAGCACAAAAGAAATCACATAGACAATAAAGAGTTCAACAAACCGTTTTAAATACATCAGTGCACCTCATTTAAATTTATTTTTGATAATCTAATTAATGAATTAATACAAAAAAGGTAGATGCATTAAATTAATCACATCCACCTTATTGTCACTTAATTAATTGATAAAATTAAAATTTAAAGAACCACGTAAAAATGTTAAAGATTGATGGCATAGTTAACACCTCCTTAATTGTCTAAATACAGTATAACTTAAATTTAGTAATCTTTAATCAAATGTAGTAAATTTACTTCATTTTTCAGATTAACTAGTTAGCATGTATGTTACAATACTCACTAAATTGTTATCATACAATTGTTATGATTTTAATATTAAGGAGGAACTATTTTGACAGAATTTGGGAAATTATTGAAATACTTACGTACAAGCCGTCAAGTTACCCAAAGTCAGTTGGCACATAACCTAATTTCACGTGATACGGTAGTACGAATTGAAAATAAACATCAAAGTCCTTCTTTTGAAACAGGAGCCGAAATATTGGAAAAATTAGGCATTTCTCTAAGTGATTTTGATAAACAACGAGCTGCCTATAATCCCAATAGTTTTTCTGAGTTAAGTCAGTTATTTTTATATCAACTAAGTAGTTCTGGGGATCATCAAACTTTAAAAAGAATCAAGGAATTAGCACGGAAAATTTATCAAGAAGATGAGAACAGCACTGCGAGAAATATCATGTTAGCTGTAGAAGCAATGATGAAAATTGATGATGATAATTTTGATGTGCAAAAATTAAAATCCTTACGTTGCTTACTAAAACCAGTATGGAAAGATTTATCGAAAATTGATGAATGGTGCATGTTGGACTTACGAATTTTAGATACAAGTCTTTTTTTCTTTGAATTAGAAACTGCCCGTGAGATTATGCACCATGCTTTTCGAATTATTGATAAAAAATATCCAACATTAGCAGGATTAAAAGCAGCATTTAGTGCTAATTATTGTTACTTATTAATTTTAAACCAAAAAATCAAAGCACCATTTTTAGAATTAGCAGAATCACGGAAAATTGCTTCACAGACTGGTAGATATGATTTGGTTTTAGTGGCTGATATTCGCCGGATTGTCTTAGAACATTTACCTGATTATAAGATTAAAGTAAATCATAAGTTAGCTATTTTAAATGATTTGGGTGCCCAAAAATTAGTTATATCGTTACGAAAGGAAATTAATACTATTTTAGCTAGGTAATTGTAATAATTTTGCTACAATCTTAAAATATTTTTCGATAAAGTTTTAGAATAACTTTAATCAACTCAAACAAACCGGAAGGGGATTATAGATGTTTAATAAAACTTGTCGAAAAAAGATGTACAAAGCGGGTAAGTCCTGGGTAATTGGGGCAATTTTCACCATTACGTTAGCTGGAGTTACTGTAGTTAGTGGGGACCAGGTCTCTGCTGCTGATAATCAGAATGAACCAGCTACTAGGATAACTAAACAGGTTGATTCTAATGAAGCGAATAAAGCTGATGATAGTCAACTGGCACCGGATCAAAAGCAACCTGATGTAAAAGCTGCTGAGGAAAAACCAACAGTTACGCAATTAGCAACCAAAACTGATGCTGCCACCGGAAATACGAAAACGGAAGCAGCTCAAACGGAAAAGCAGGAAAGCCAGTCAGAAAAAAGTAACGTTATTGCAGAAGATCCACAGCAATCAGTTAATTTAGAAAAAGATGCTGCTAATAATGTTTCAGATCAGCAAAAGTCGGTTCAATCGACATCAGAACAAACGCAAACTGCTAGTTCTAAAGAAACGAATTTCGAGTCACAATCTAATCAATTAAATTCAAAGGCTAGTTCTGATCAAGTAGATTCCGAAAAACAAAACTCGGAAAATGGTGAACAACCAGATTCAAATAACGAACTTCGTCATGACTCGCAAGAAACAAAAAACACAGATTCTAACCAGCAACCAGAATCAGCAAAAACTGATGATGAAGAACAAAATGAAGAAACCGATTTTAACAAACACAATAAATTATCAGAAAAACCAGGCCAGTATCTTGATAAAAATGGTGCTTTTTACTATCAATATGATGATGGTAGCTATGCTAAAGGTTTAACCACAATTAGTGGATTCACTCAATACTTTGATTCTGACGGAAAACAAGTAAAAGGTGACTACGCTACGATTGATGGTAAAAATTATTACTTTAAGCCCGGGAGTGGGAATCTTGCCACTGGAATTCAAACAATTAATTCCCAAAAAATTGCATTTAATAAAGATGGTAGTCGAGTGCAAAACTCATTTTATGAATCTGATAAGCAAAAAGAATTGAATAATTTAGATGCTTTAAAATTGCAACCAGACGATGATGACGAAACTGGGAATAGCGCTAGTTCAAATAGTAATCCTTATTATCAACAACGGAAAAAAGAAAATGACAAAAATAAAGTATCCGGAAATATTTATTATGTCGATCAAAACGGTGAAATTGTAACAGGATTACAAACGGTTGATAAAAAAACTTACTATTTTGACGGTAGCGGAATTATGCGGCGGGGATTCTCAGGAGTCTTTAACGGGGAGTTACTTTATTTTGATGCTAAGACTGGAATTGCAACGGAAACGAAAAATTCCAAAATCAAAGAAGGAATTAATGATCAGACCACTGCATACACACCTCATAATGCTGTCAATGGAACCTCAAAGGATAATTTTAAAAACATTGATGGATATTTAACTGCTGAGTCATGGTATCGACCAAAAGAAATTTTGGCTGAGGGAAAAGACTGGCGGGCGTCGACAGCAAATGAATATCGTCCGATTCTAATGACTTGGTGGCCAGACAAAAAGACGGAAGTTAACTATTTAAATTATATGGTTAAAGCCGGCTTAATTGATAACCATCAGGGGTTTAAACTTGATGATGACCAACATTTATTAAATGAATCAGTTACCGCTGTGCAAAAAGCGATTGAAACTAAAATTAGTCAACGAAATGATACAGAATGGTTACGTGAATTGATGAAAGATTTCATCAAAGAACAACCACAGTGGAATATTATTAGTGAAACTCCTAATCATGATCACTTGCAACGAGGGGCGTTAAGTTTCGTTAACAGTAAATTGACGCCCGACGCTAATTCAAACTTCCGTTTGATGAATCGGACGCCAACGAACCAAACTGGAAAAGAAAAGTATGACGTTGACAAAAGTAAGGGTGGATTTGAGTTACTATTAGCTGATGATGTTGATAATTCCAATCCTGTGGTTCAAGCGGAACAATTAAACTGGTTACATTTCTTAATGCACTTTGGTTCCATTACTAATAATGATCCAGATGCCAATTTTGATGGAATTAGAATTGATGCCGTTGATAACGTTGATGCTGATTTACTCAATATTTCTGCCAAGTACTTTGATTCCTTATACGGGGTAAAAAAATCTGATAAAAATGCGATGAGTCATTTGTCCATTTTAGAGGACTGGAGTCATAATGATCCGCTTTACATGCGTGATCATGGGCAAGGTCAGCTTAGTATGGATGATTATAGTCACACGCAGTTAATTTGGTCACTAACTAAACCAGATAAACTGCGGGGGGCGATGAAACGATTCTTAGAATATAAAATGGTAGATCGAAGCCGAGATAATCAAGATAATCAAGCTCTACCTAATTATTCTTTCGTAAGAGCACACGATAGTGAGGTGCAAACTGTCATTGCACAAATTATCGAAGATTTATATCCTGGAGTAAAAAATAGTTTGGCACCAACCCAAGCACAGCTTGATGCTGCTTTCAAAGTTTACAATGCGGATATGAAGCAGGCTAAGAAAAAGTATACCCATTACAATATGCCGAGTGCATATGCAATGATGCTTACCAACAAAGACACGATCCCTAGGATTTACTATGGAGATTTGTATACAGATGATGGGGCATTCATGGAAACCAAATCACCTTACTTTGAAGCAATTGATAATTTCCTTAAGACTAGAATGAAATATGTAGCTGGTGGGCAAACGATGGATGTCGATAAAAATGATGTCTTAACCAGCGTTCGCTTTGGAAAAGGGGCTATGAATGTCGATGACCAAGGGACTGATGAAACTAGAACCGAAGGAATTGGAGTAATTGTCAGCAATAATCACGATTTGAAGTTAAATGAATCTGATCAAGTTGTATTGCACATGGGAGCTTCCCATCGAAACCAAGCCTTTAGAGCGGTAATTTTAACGATGACCGATGGCTTACAAAATTACGCTACTGATGAACAGGCTCCCGTTCGTTGGACAAATGAAAATGGAGATTTAATTTTCACTGGTAATGAAATTAAGGGTTATCTCAATCCCCAAGTTTCTGGATATCTTTCTGCATGGGTTCCAGTTGGGGCAGCTGTAAATCAAGATGCAAGAACTAACGCCAGTGAACAACAGAATAATGATGGGAATACTTTCCGGTCTAATTCGGCTTTAGATTCACAAGTTATTTTTGAAGGATTTTCAAATTTCCAAGCAATGCCGAAAACTATTGATGAGTTTGCTAACGTTCGGATTGCTAAAAATGCTCAAATGTTCCGTGATTGGGGAATTACTAGTATGCAGCTTGCACCACAGTATCGGTCTAGTGAAGACGACACTTTCCTAGACTCAATCGTTAAAAATGGATACGCATTTTCAGACCGATACGATCTTGGATTCAATACGCCAACTAAATATGGAACTGATGGACAGCTGCGTGATGCAATTAAGGCCCTTCACGCCCAAGGAATTCAAGTTATGGCTGACTTTGTTCCTGACCAACTTTACAACATGAAAAAGCAGGAACTAACGACGGTCAATCGGACAGACTCCTTAGGAAAACAGAATACAGATTCTGATATGCAGGGAGATCTATATGTTTCTAATACCCGTGGTGGTGGAGCTTACCAAGAAAAATTTGGTGGGGAATTCTTAGATCAATTGCAAAAAGATTATCCAGAATTATTTAAGGATAAACAGATTTCAACTGGTCAACCGATTGATCCAAGCACTAAAATTAAGGAATGGTCTGCTAAATACTTTAATGGAAGTAACATTGAAGGTAAGGGTAAAGATTTCGTCTTAAAGGATCCTTCTACTGGTCAATACTTCAAGGTGGTTGATAATGGGAACGGTAATGATTATCTGCCAAAACAATTGGTTAACCTACCTTCTTCCGCCGGATTTACTCGTGATCAACAAGGAATTATTTACTTTGATACGAGCGGTTATCAAGCCAAGCATTCTATCATTAAAGATGATTTAGATAATTACTACTACTTTGATGACAATGGTCACTTAGCAACGGGAGAACAAACGATTAATGGTTCCAAGTATTACTTTTTACCAAATGGAACTGAACTAAGAAGTTCATTCTTCCAGGGGCAAGATGGCAATACGTATTATTACACCGGTTCAGGAAAACAAGCGCGTAACCAATACGTTCTAGATAAGGGTGGTAATGCTTACTACTTTGGTGATGATGGGAAGATGTTGACTAATCAACTATATTCCGTTGAAGGACGTTATACCCAATATTTTGACCAGAATGGGGTGGAAGCTAAAGACCGCTTTGTTAAAACTCCTGATGGTCACGTTCATTATTTTGATGATGGAAGTGGGAACTTAATTGCTAATCGTTATGCTGGTGATCATGATGGTAACTGGTATTACATTGATAAGAACGGAAATGCTACGACCGGAATGATTGAGCTAGATGGAGTGAAAAAATATTTCCACGACAATGGAATTCAAAGCAAGGGCGAATTTATTGACCTTGGAAATAATCAATTTTTCTATACCGATGCAAGAGACGGGCATGTTGTTTCTGGATATCAAGTAATTAATGGACATCCACATTATTTCGATCCAAATACTTCAATTCAAGTTAAAGGTGACTTTGCTACTAATCCGGAAAACGGTAAAACTTATTACTTTGATGTAAATAATGGTACTCCGGTAGAAAATCAATATCTTACCAAAGATGGTAAAACTTATTATCTTAATGCTGCTGGTGAAAAGGTATATGGAACCCAAGTGATTGGGGGAAAAAAAGTTAATTTTGATTCACAAACAGGAGCATTGTTACAAGAAACTGTAGATGACAAACCTGAAGCTACGGTTACTGATACTGATGAAGCAAAAACAGCAGTTACTAATTAATAATTAACACGTATTTAAGGAAGTAGTTTTTATAACTACTTCCTTTTTTTATTGAGTTAAACCATTGATTTAAAGCGACTGCAACCTTGCGTTGCGAGCTTGTCAATTAACCAGAGCTTCAGATTAGCTAGCATTATCCACTTAGTTTGCTATATTGAAAACAGTTTAAATTTATTAATGCAGGAAGGAACGAACCATGCAAAATAATTCATTAGGGAAGCAGATTATTCGCTTACGCCAAAAGCAGCAGTTGTCACAAGCTAAATTAGCAGAACGTTTATTTGTGTCCAGACAGGCAATCTCGAAATGGGAAAATGGAGAAGCAGAGCCGGATTTAGATAAATTGGTTCAACTAAGTCAAATTTTTAACGTCGATTTAGATTATTTGGTTTTAAATCATCCAATGCACCAAGCATCGATATTAACATTATCGAAAATCAGGAAGAAATATCAGCAGCCAATTTTAAGGGATGTCAGTTTTAGTTTACATAATCATGAACGGGTAGCGTTATTAGGAAGTAACGGAGCCGGAAAAACGACGTTAGTTAACTTAATTGCAGGGCGAATAAGACCAGATTCTGGAACTATTCAGCGTAATTACCAACCGCAACTAGAGTTTAGTTTAATGCCACAGCAAAACGTTTTAATTGGCCCTATGCGCGTGCAAGAAATGATCGAATTGGAAGTTAGTATTTCCCAATTAAAAACGGTTGACGTTCCGGAATTACTAAAAAGGGCAAATTTATGGGACCAGCGAAACCAGGTAATTGGTTCATTGTCCGGGGGACAAAAACGAAAATTGATGTTTTTATTAACTGTGATTAAACCTGCTCAATTATTTATTTTTGATGAACCAACCGTTGGTATGGACTTAGAAACAATTGATCGTTTTTGGCAGCATCTCGACCAAATTACCGGAGCAACGCTGGTGATTACACATGATTTTAATCAGATTGACCATTATTTTGATCGGGTCTTGTTGTTAAGAGAGGGAGTCATCACCGCAGACGAACGGGTAGCCACGATTCATGCCCATAATCAGAATTTGGATACTTGGTATCGCCAGCATAATCAAACACCGGAGGTTTCGTATGAATAACTATTTAATCCTGAAAATGACCTTTCGTAATCGACGCTTTATCTTTTTTACCTTGATAATTCCAATTTTATGGTACATCTTGATTCGATTACTTAATCATAATTATGCTCAAATAGCGTCTAATTCATTATTGATGGTTACTTGTGCAATTTTAGCTGGAATTGCCGGCAATTCCTTGGTTACATTTGCTAAATCGGTCAATTACACGAATGATTTTTATTTACTGCAAATTGAAACATCACCATATAGTATTAAAAAGTGGCTTAGTGATGATATTTTGGTACAAACCATTTTAAATGCTGTCATTTCAGTTGCAGTTCTTATTTTCGGTATGATCCTAGGAGACTATGGTTTATCCTGGAACTTATTAATTGTTTTTTGCTTATTGCTTTATATCGGGATTTACTTAAGTTTGTTTGGCTTTTTAATCGGTCAGTGGTTAGATGTACAAACCTTAGATGCAACAAGCTTCTTTTTAATGTTTTTGGTCATGTTCTTTTTGATTCCGTTTCATGAATTTGCTAGTGGTAAATGGATCCAATTGATTACCAAGGTCCAACAGTTGTTTCCGTTCTATTACTTATATCAGATTTTTACATCTAAATTATTGGGTCAAACGTGGATAATTAATTTAATTTGGTTAGTTGGCACTAGTTTACTAACCGGGGTTCCAGCCATAATTGCCATTTATTATTTATTGAAGAAAAGGATTGTCTAACAAGCAGAATTGGAATCGGAGGGATTTAGTAATGGCAGATCAGCATAACTGGAGTGCCATTCATAACTGGTTGAAACATGAATACGAGGCGGGGCATTTTCAGCAACCGCCAGCTGGGAATGACCGACAATCTCAAGCATCTAATCAGGAAAGTGATTGGAAATTGGGGCAAAGACAGGCCCAACGAGATTGGCAATTTAGGCATCATTACCGTTGGCATTGGGAAATGATGTGGATTCTTTTAAGATGGTTAAATCCATTGTTTCAGAGTAGGTTCCAAGAAATTATTGATTATGGTGATGGTTACAGACAAACGTGGAAATGGTTAAAGGAAAGACATTAAAAGTGATTAATGTCTTTTTTTGAATTGAAAAATAGGAATTACCAATAGAGATAAAAATGGAATCCAGATCATTGTCTTATATACTTTTAAAAATGCCGCTTTAAGCTGATGTTTAATCATTCTCTTGAATTTTTTGACGAAATTCTCAATGCTTGTGCTAATCAAAGTAGTTTCTGCTCTGACTTTGTGATCGACAATTTGATCAACCTTAATTTTAATCTGCTTTTTCAAGGGTTCGGGAAGCTCATCGGAGGTAATCCCTTTGGTTGCGGCCGTTTGTTGAATTGCAAGTTGGTAATTTTGGTCTTTCAAGGCCTGGATTTTACGGGCGGGAATGGTTAGATGGGTTTTATTGAACGTTTCCTTGTTCTGAGAGATGTTATTAATATTAGGGTTCAATTTTTGTTTAATTGTCTGGTTAAGCTTACGTTTGGCTACTGAAGGAATTTGTAATTCAGCAACTTGACGATGACCATACTCGATTAAATTGGCCTTAGCCGTTTTAACATTGTTGGTTAATAACGAAGTAAAAATAGCAATTGCAAGCACCATTCCGACTTGTCTTAACACGTTAGCGACACTATTAGAATCAGTTAATAATTGCCCATGGAAATTAGATGCTGCCAAGATATTTGCGGTTGAAGCAACGATTCCGTAACCAATTCCAAGCACGATTCCGGCGTAGATTAATGGTAGTGAACCGTGATCTAGGTTTAATTTTGATAACAGATAATAGGCAATTCCCATCAAAATAAATCCAGTTGCGAGCATTATTTTTTTATTTACTTTTTTGATAGCTAGTGATGAAAAAATCACTGAGAACATGACCGCAATCGAATAGGGAGTGATTAATAGTGCCGCTGAAAGCTCACTATGATGATAGACTTTGGTTAAAAAAGTGGGGATTATAACTGCAAATCCCCCCAGTAAATAATTACAAATTACCAAAGCAAGGGCAGATCCGGTAAAGTTGCGGTCTTTGAACAACTCTAAGTTAATCATGGGATTTGCAACTTTATTTTCAATTAGAATGAATGCGATAAATGCTACTAATGCAGTTAATAACAAACTAATGAGTGGAAAAGAACCCCAGCCCCAGTCTTTTCCTTGAACCAATGCTAGTGAAAAAGAAGAGAGAACAAGCATACTAACGATTGTTCCAAGCCAGTCAAGGTTAACCGTCTTCTGAATTAGTTCTTTTTTAAGTGGTAAAACTAGGTTGAAAATAAGCAGGATCACAACGATAATTGGAACATTAATGAAAAATACCCAACGCCAACCCCAAAATTGAGCAACTAATCCACCAATTGTCGGGCCTAATGCAACGGCTAATCCTTGAGATCCAGCTAATATCCCAATTGTTTTATTTCGATTATGATCATCTGTTAATTCCATTGCAGTTACCATACTGGTTGGGATAATCATAGCGGCTCCAAGACTTTGCAATCCTCGTGCTACGAGCATGAAGGGCAGATTGGGGGAAATTCCGGTTAATAATGACCCAATTCCAAAAATAAGTAACCCGGTAAAGATAAATTTATTTTTACCTAACTTGTCTGAGAGTCGACCAAAAGGAATGATCATACTAGCAAAAATAATGGTGTAGATATTTAAAGCCCAGGATAAATTATTGAGGCTCGTTCTAAAAGCAGTTTGGATTTCTGGCAATACGATCGTCATAATGGACGTGTCTATCATACAAAGAATATTAACAATAATTAAAATTGGTAAAACCGTTCTTACTTTTTTCATAAATACAATTTCTCCTTTTTATTTATTTTTGTCACACTAGTGACATTTTTCAGGAAAAGCATATTATAAAAAAGAGAATCAGTCTATAATAATTCTAAAAATGAAACAAAAACCGTTAATTTGTGACTTAAAAAGGAGCTAAAAATGAGCAAAACAACTGATCGGACGAAACAATGGTTAATTAATGGATTTTTCACTAAATTAAAAACTAAGCCGTATGACAAAATCACAATTAATGACATTACTGCTCAAGCTAATGTTTCCAGAAGAACATTTTATCGATTATTCAATCATAAAGAAGAACTATTAGATGAGTACTGCGATGCAATTTTTGCAGAGTATTTTGCTTTTTTAAGGTCAACATTCACAGATCAGTTAACTTTTGACCAGATGCTGTTGAATTTGTTTACTTTTTGGTATCAAAAAAGAGATAAAGTTACGGTTTTAATTCAAAATAATCTGTTTTTACCGTTAACGTTAAAAAGAAGAGAGCAAAGACGAGCAGACACACTGAAAGCTTATAGGAAGTTTGACGTAGCATGGCATGGTGAAGTTAATCAGCAAGAAGCGCAATATATTATGGATTTCTTTTTAGGCGGGTATTGGAATTTAATTTCTAATTGGTTAGCTAAAGAAACGCCGGACGATCCAACAGTAATTGCAAAGACGCTAGGAGAAGCACTGCAACGTTTAAACGAATAAACGAAGAATGCTAAAAAGAGCTAAAAATGGAATTGAACAAATGGCCATTGGCCATTGGGCCAAAATTAACTGAATTTGTTTAAAATTTTTAATTGATGCTTAATTTACGATGAATTCATGGCTTGGAAAGACGAGAAGCTTAAATTGGCTAATAGTGTTAATTTTTATTAATTATATAATTACTTCGTATAATATATATTATGTAAACTAAATAAGTAATTAAGGGATTTCGAATTCGCTATTTACTACCTATTTCTAAATACGGATTTTAAATAAAAAACAACGGATTTTAAATCCGTTGTTACTTCTTGATTAATCGTTATTTTTAATCTTTCGTTCCCAACCTAAAGCTAACGCACCAGAACCCAAATGCGTTCCGATTACCGGTCCAATCTCTGCTTGACTAAACTCAACCTCTGGAAATTCACTTTTAAGGTGCTTTAACCATTTCTTTCCAACTTGGTTTGCATTCGCATCAAACACAAATGCCTTAATCGGATAATCAACATCAGCTGCTTTTTCTTTAAATAAATGTTCAACTCGTTTTAATGCACGTTTCATAGTTCGAACTTTCTCAAATGCCACAATTTCATCAGTTTGTCGATCAAAAGTTAAAATTGGTTTAATGTTCAATAATCCACCAATAAATGATGATGCATTGGATAAACGTCCGCCTTTAACTAAATTTTTAAGATCATCAACTACAAATAGCTCATCAATGGTTGCGCGTTGTTCCTTTAATTTAGAAATAATTGTATCTGGATCGGTATCAGTAGCTGCTAACTGAGCAGCATAAATTGCTAAATCTCCCATTAATCCCAATGTAATCTCCGAATCAAATGGGATTACTCGGATATTTGTAATTGTACTAGCAATGTTCATAATTTGGTTATAGAATCCAGAAATAGTCCCCGCAAGTGTAATTGTGATAACGTTTTCATATCCTTCATTTGCTAATTTATTGTATAAATCAATTAATCTTCCGGTTGCTGGTTGTGAGGTAGTTGGTAACTGAGATACGGCTGCAAGCTTTGGATAAAAATCTTTGCTAGTTATGTCTACATTTTCCAAATATTGGCTTGATTCAAATAAAATGTCTAATGGAATAACATGAATATGATTCTTCTTAATTTCTTTTTGAGAAAGATAACATGTACTATCGGTCACAATTGCGGTTTTCATTCTATACACCTCGTTTGTCTAATCGTTTCATACTGGTTTCTAAACGGTTTAAGAGAATTTTCAGTAAATTAGATTCATCAGTTGTCCATTGAGAAAAGATTTGTCGTTGTAATTGATCATAGGCAGCATTAACATCGTTTAATTCAGTTTGTCCCTGCTCCGTCAAATGATAAACTAACTGACGGTGATCATCTCCAACTGCATGTTTATCAATCATTTCCTTTACTAGCAATCGTTTAAGCTGACGAGAAAGCGTTGATGTATCTAATTTCATTGCTTGAGACAATTTTTCTTGGGTATCATTACCGGAATTAATTGCTATTAGCAACTGCCATTCTGAAATGGTTAGATGATGTGCTTTAGTAATCATTTGTAAATTGTGTTGATGAATTTTACTGACAGCACGCAATGCTTCCAAACTATTCTTCATTGTTAAATCCTCCGCTAATCATTATAGCATTAATTGCCTACTACAAAATTAACCTTTTCCTTATTACTGTTCGCAACTGCCTTTATAAGATATACTTAAAATAACGTTAAATTTAGAAGGAGACAAACTATGTCATTTGACGGATCCTTTACTCATGCAATGGTGAATGAATTAAATTCTGTACTCATTGGAGGACGCATCACAAAGATTAGTGAACCATATCCCAATGAAATCATTGTGACGGTTCGTTCTCAACATCATAACTATCAAGTCTTATTATCAGCCAACCCCACTTATGCTAGAATCCAAACAACTAGCATTCCGTTTCAAAATCCTCGAACGCCTAATACCTTTACCATGACGCTAAGAAAACACTTACAGGGTAGTTTTATTAAGCAAATTCATCAGGTTGATAATGATCGTATCGTTCACATTCACATTAATACTAGGAATGAAATTGGGGATTTAGAAGAACTAGTCCTGGTAATTGAAATCATGGCCCGCCACAGCAATATTATGTTAGTGGAAGCTCAAAATAGAAATATTATTGATGCCATCAAGCGCATTGGTCCTGATAAAAATCGCTTTCGAACCATTTTACCTGGTTCAAAATACGTAAATCCACCACAACAAGATTTAATCGACCCCTTTAAACTAACAAACATGAATTTAATCGAACAATTAAATCACGACTTTCCCAATGCTGAAGTATTGGCAGGTGAACTACGAAAATCATTACAAGGATTGGGAACTGATACTTCTTTAGTTTTAGCTGCTGCTTTACACCAACCAGGTGAAGATTTACAAACTAAATACAATCATTTTTGGAATCAATTTGATCGTCCTACCCCCGTAACTACCCTCACCCAGCAGGGTAAGTTAGGGTTTGCCCCCTTTCCCTACCCTCCTTTGCAAACCGAGCAGCATTTTTCTTCTTTGAGCACGATGCTGGATCATTTCTTTCAAACCAAGGTCCAGAGAGAACGAGTTCGTGAGCAAGGTGCTCAATTAATTCAAGTTACGAGAAATGAGCTAAAAAAGAATCGCAAAAAAATTAAGCGTTTAGAAAAAGATGCCAAAGATGCCACTAATGCGGACCAATACCGAATTAAGGGTGAAGTATTGATGACCTATTTACATCAAGTTAAACCAGGGATGAAGCAAGTTTCATTACCTAACTTTTACGATAACAACCAACCAATTGAGATTAACTTAAAAGTAGATCTTTCTCCATCGGCTAATGCACAGTGGTACTTTAAACAATTCCAAAAGAAAAAAAACGCTGGCAAATACATTCAAGAGCAGCTTCAAAATACTCACGTTGAAATTGATTACTTTGAAAATATTGAGAGTCAAATTGAATTAGCTAATCCTGAAAATTTAGCAGATATTAAAACTGAATTACAACAAGCTGGTTATTTGAAACGTAAGACAAAAAAAACAACAAAGAAAGTTATGGTTAGTCAGCCAGAAAAATTTGTAGCTAGTGATGGTACCGTAATTTTAGTTGGTAAAAACAATTTACAAAATGATAAATTAACCTTAAAAACAGCCGATAAACGAGAAACTTGGTTGCATACCCAAAACATTCACGGCTCTCACGTGATTATTCGTTCATTTTCACCTAGTGAAAAAACTATTTTAGAAGCTGCTAATCTAGCAGCCTACTTTTCCAAAGCACGCAATTCAGCAAATGTTCCCGTTGACTATGATTTGGTAAAAAGAGTCAAAAAGCCTAATGGAGCTAAACCGGGATTGGTTCATTATACCGGTCAAAAGACGGTCTATGTTACCCCTAGTCAAACCTTAGTGGAACAGTTACGTCAAAACGCTAAATAACACTGAAATAACCCAATGCTAAGACAATAGCATTGGGTTATTTCAGTTTATCTTGATGGTCCATTAAAATTAAAAATAGGATTGACAAAATTGTAAATCCAGCAACAATGCCTAGCATTGTAATTACTCCCAATCTTGTCAGTAATAAACTAATGAGCGGATTAAAAATTACGGTTAAAATTGTAATTAAAAAAGCTAGACCAGATAAAAACGTAGCGCGCTCTCGATCCTGAACCCATTGATTTAAGATGGTCATTACAAGTGGATCAAGAAAATCAACTGTAATATACAAAATACCTAGACCAATGATAAACAACCATGACATTGGTTGGATTTGTAGTAAAAAACTAACGCTAATCATCACAATTATGAACAGCATTATCCTGGTGATTTTCCAGTCTAAAATGCGATATGATTGCGTAGCTACTAATCCACCAGCAAAACTAAATAACATAAAGATTAAGCCATTAGAAGTTGCAGAAAACCCCATTTTAGCAATTGTCTGGGGCATAAAAGTGAAAATTGCATTTACAATTGCTGTAATCATTCCAGTTAGTAAAAAGGTAACTAAAATGTTCCCACTACTAAGCATGGCACGAAAAACCACTAATGGTTGCCAAAAATTGGTTGCTCTTAAATTACGCGCGGATTTAGCTTCATTAGGTAATTTACTAATTAACAGTATCGTTCCAAGTAAGAAGCCTGTTTGTGCAAAATAAGGCCACGTAAAATTATAATGAAATAAAAAGCCACCAATAAAAGTTGCAATCCCAGTTGCTAATGCTGTAATTAACTGAACTTGTCCTCTAATTCGATCATAATAATTACCCTCATGATGATTTCGTAATGCTTCAAAAAAATATGCCGTATCAGAGCCACTTAAAAGTGCATTTCCAATTCCTTCTAAAATAGCTGAACTAAAAATGATTAATTGTGGGACAATTAAATGATAATTAACATGTAGTTCCATAGATTGCCAAAATCGTTGATATAGAGGCATTAATAAAATTAGTAGTTTCACTTATTTTCATAAATTACCAAAAAAAGTCGGTAAAAAGTCGGTAAGCAAACTAAAAGAGGATGACATTAGTCGTCCTCTTTTTCTGTTGTGTTTAAATTCGTTCTACGCTCAGCGATGTATTTTTCTATATCGACCAAATCATCTTCAGTGGCCAATTTTAAAATGAAGCTCTTAGTAGTCGAACGTTTGTTGATATATTGTTTTCTAATTTTGTTTGCTTCGTCCCATTTTTTGTTAGCTTTTCTTCTGGAATTGGATAACGTCATTTTAATAACCACCTAAAGAGTAGAATGATTAATCCTATCAATCCAAATAGTTCAGCCAGTCCATGCCAACTAAATTTCTGTGGTTCAACTGTTATTTCAAAATGTTTTCCTACCCATTTTCTAGGTTTAAACTTCATTTCCTCTCATCCTCTCTTTTTTTCTGTTATAATAAAAACGTAGCAAGGAGGAGGTCGAGTCCTCCTTGTGGTAACTACTATCTAAAAACGAATCTGAGCTTTACAATTAGAGGAATGTTAATTGTTATTTCAATTTCCTTTAATTTAGGGCTCTTTTTCTTTTTAGAGGTCATAGTCATCACCTCCCTTACTACAACTATTATATTACACGCTAAAGCGTGTAAAGTCAACAAAAATTAGCAAACTTCTTTATAAATTTATCTGCAGGATATTTTCACTTTTATGTTTGATTTCCATTTGATAATTCCCTAATCCCTTGGGAGAGTAAGTTAAATACTTTTGATTTATTTTTGACTTATTTCAAATTTTCCGTAAATTTACTCTACATTTTTTCGTTTAAACCGTAAACCAAAATAAAAAAGGCCCGACCATCTAATTAAAGATGATCGGGTCTTATTATTAATTATTTTAGTAGAACGTTCCCCAGGCAGCTTGACCAACTGGACGAACCGGGCAATAGCGTGTCCCATTGTAACTCGTGTAGACGATCCAAACGTAGCCATCATTAACTACGTATCCATAGTAAACAAGTGAATACCATGCTGGCAATTGGCCGGTTACGGATGATTCAACATTCGGTGCACTGTGAACGTTGATTGGTGTATCACCATTCACGAATGTACCATCTTCAGACGTATAAGATTGTGCACGCGGCTGTGATGGCCGGCTAGGTTGCGACGGTTTTGGCGCTGGCACAGGTTGGCTAGGTGTTGAATCACTTACGCCATTCTCAACGTCGTGAGCAAACTGTGCTGGTGTAATTCCCATCTTTGATAAGTAGCCATACGGGTCTGTGTGGTCACCCCAAATGTTGTTTGAAATCCAGTTGTGGCTCTTAACGCCCCAGTAGTTCCCATCATCAACGGTTAGCGGGATCCCATAGGCGTTAGCACTATCACGGATGAGATTGATGTACGTAGCGTAGTTTACTTTGAAATCCTCGTAGTTGTCAGTTTCTGCTAATTCAATTTGTACAGGTGAGTTAGCGTTAGCCCACGTTCCGGCTCCCCATTGAACGTAACCAGGTTGTCCCACTTGATAAATGTGACCAGGTGTACCATCATTGGCATTTCCCACGATATAAGCAACGTAGGCTCCGTTTGAGTACCAGGTACGCTTTTCAAAAGCTGCATTGTTCTGTGCACTAGCATTTGGTGTCCCAGTTTCGTGGGCAATGATGGTTTTGTTAGTGGTTGGTTGGCTAGAACCTTCACCAGTACCTAACGAATAAGTGTAGTCCACAGTAGCAGCCTTAGTATTGGCCGGTACAAGTGCAAATAAAAAGCCCGCAGACAGAACTGCGAGCGTTGAAACTACTTTAGTTTTTGTTTCCATTTTTTGGTCCCCCTTGATTTCCGTTGTAATCATAAACAACGCCAAGCATGACGCCAATAGTTAGAATTGTGCCTAAAACACCAACGACTTGGTCTTGATGAATTGGTAATTCAACCCCAAAGGCGTTGCAAATTTGCTGTGCAAGTAATAAAAAAAGTAGAACAAGGTTCAGAACGACTGACCCGTCTACTTTCCCGTCACTACTAACAATGGCCGTACGTTCAAGCCACTGTCTTAGTTTTCCTTTATTTGTCAATGTGTTCACTCCCAACATCTGCTTCCAAATGATGAATCTTAATTGCGTGTTCTTGTAATTGAAGCTGGTGCGCTTGTAGAGTTGCATCCGTGTGTTTTTGATAATTATCTAAACTCTTCCCCAACTTGTCGATAGACTCGCTAAGTGCTTCATTAGAATTTCTCAACGCGTCCGTGCTGCGATTTGTTGGTTCTACCAATAGTTTTTTGACTAAGAATGTCAGCCCACCACCTAGCACGGTCAAAATTCCCATGACGCTAGCCCAATCCTCAATAGTTAGCCCAAAGATTGTCATTTCATCGCCACCTTTCCAAATTAAAAGCATCCGCTTAATTTAACAATTAGACGGATGCTTCTTTGCCGTGTTTTTCTTTGAGAATTTGCTGGTATTGATCATCAGTAAGATTGCCGTTGTCACGGAACCATAGCAGTTGGTCGCTGCTAAAATAGTCTTCATACTGCTGAATCATTTCAAAACTCGGAAAATTATCCATTAGTAGAACCACCCTTCTTTAGTTCAGCAACTTCTTTTTGCAAGCTACTAATTTGAGCTCCCTGCTGCGATACCGTAAAAACTAATGTGGAAATTGTATTATTAGCAGTAGCATGACCTTGCGCTAATTTTGATAACTTAACACTAGCAATTACATTTTGAATTTCATCAAAATCTTGTGGCAGCACCGTGCCGACACCTGCATTAGCTGGAACAAAATTAAATAGTTTAAAATTGTCTGCAAAAATATCTTGGAAATCACTAGGAACATTGGCCGGATACATATCTGTCTGCTCAGTTGAGCTGAAATCAGTGACGGCGTAGGTATATTTGTCATATTTAATATAAACTTGCATTACTGTTCCTCCTTTCTAGCTGTAAACTAGATGACAGCTTCCGTTAATTTCGACAGTGACTTCATCGCCAATGTATTCAGGTTTAAAGCCCACTGCATTTCCCCAAGATGTGTCTAACACAATTCTTCTATCCCAAGAGCGGACCCAGAATTCACCATTGTAGCCAGCAATGCTACATGTCATTCGTTGTACACCCAGTGAATCGTCAATCAGACTATCAGGGAACCACAGCAACTGACCATCTTCCCATCCCCGTTGTGCGAAGAAATATTTAGTAACCTTAGCTCTTCCGGATAAGTCAAAATAGATTACTCCATTTTCTTTCCGAACACGCCAATTCAATTGAGTTGAATCCGTTACTTGTGGGCCAAAGTTGAGTCCACCAGTTTTCCAACCGGTATTCATTAAATCCGTCTTTTTTATAACATCTGGGAAATCAACAATTTGGGCAATTTCAGTCTCTAAATGTATTGCTTCCCCATTGTTGCTATTAAACATTGTCCGCATTTCAGCCATTTTTAGTCCTTTCTGAGCCCAATAGCTCGTTCAATTTTTTGAAGCCTATCATCTAGCCCAATTACAGCTTTAATAGAAGTTTGTGGCAACACTTGTTCGTCTTGCTCGCTACCGTCCTTTTTCTTTTGTGTAATAACTACGATTTGAAATTCTTCCATAGCTAGTAACCCCCCATTATTTAAAATCTAAATCTGCCAGATCAATTGTTTCAATTCCAACTGGCATTTTGTGCAAACCATTCGTTCCCGTTAATTTTGTAAAAAATTTGTCTGTTTTGCTGTCAACATTCTTCACAAATAGAGCAGTGTTATCAAATGAGTCAGAACCAATGCCCATGCCAATTTTCCCAGAATTGTCAAAATCATGATCTAACCTTGATTTTAAAGTTGGATAAACTTCGCCATTTCCGTTAATGCGAGCATCTTTAACTTCCGCGTCTTGCATCAACGAATTTAAAGCATTATCAAAGCGATGCTCCAAATCAGTAGTGCGTTTTTCTAACTTGTGCTGCAACGCAGCAAACTGCACCATTTCAACGGTCAAATTTTCCCAACATCTAGCTCCTGCTTCACGAACGTCGGACCCATACATTTTGGATCTCCACTGACTAATAAACGTAGCCATGTTGCCGTAAACAAGCGAAGTGTTATTCGGATCAACTGGGTCAATGTGACTAAAATCTTTTTCCATTTTGTAACCTCCTATTGATGGGATTTACTATTAATACGACCATTAGTGTAATTTTGATAGTCCAAAATTGTTTTTGGCGTGCTATTCAAGGTCAGCTGGGTTGGCTGCCCTGGATCATTAAATCCGGGTGGGTAATATTGAAAACCCACGGTGGCCAAGTTAGTGATAAATTTAGCCGGCCGGATTTCTAATCTGACTAAATCTCCTTGAAATGGTTGAAATTGATAGTCATTAGTAATCTCAATCGTAAAACTAGGTTCCGGCTGGAGCTGACTCTTTGCATAGTTGCGCATTGATTCCGGATTTGTAAATCGCTCATCGCTAATGGTGGCAATTTCGTGAATCCCATACTTGTTAATGGAATCAGGAATGGTTACTAAGAACGGATCGAAAAAGTATTCAATGGGCGCATTGTCGGGTGCTCCCTCGGCTTTATCTTTTGCTTTTCCGATACACCAAACCTGATTAGACAGTGAGGTTGAATCATAGGTAATTTTAATATCTGATGCGTTTGCCTGATAATCAATTCGATGGCCACGATTAATTTCAAAATCGTTCCGGCTATAAACTTTGATATGACGATTATCCGGAACAATTACAGCGTCGGGCCAAACCTCAATTAATTTGTTAAGGGCTTCTTGGCCACTAACGTTTCCAAAATTTTCAATTTGCTTGGTTGGGAAACTGCTAAGCACTTCAAAACTAAAACCGGCCACATTTCCATTGAACACAAAGCCAAGTACATCAGCTGGAGAATAAGTTATGACCCCGTTCCGAGTTTCCCGCTGTCGAAACCATTGGCATTCTTTGGACACATGAGTAGCGTTAACTGTTTTGGTATTCAGACCATTACTGTAATCGGATTGAACCTGCTTGATGAGGTACTCCTGACCTTGAAAGAACAATGAGGCCTCTGGCTCCAACAACTCATAGTCCATTTGCTGGTCGTCAAGCGCAACCAGCTGCAATTGATACGTACCGTTAAGTTCCCACTGTAAATAAAAAGAGTTGCGCAAGACGCAACTCAATTTCGTTTCAAATGTTTGGTCGTTTAATTTTCCTTTGACTAATAAATCATCCATGACGCACCTTCGTTCCTAACGAAGAGTTAAGGTCAATCTCCGGAAAGTATTCACACTGATTCAGATTTGCCAAGTCATTGTATAGAAAGGAACCGTGCCGCAATAAGAAAGGTCCAACAGTGGAGACTGGATCACTCCATTGTGTAAGTTCCGAATTCAATGCCTGGCGGCGTAAATAATGAGAGTTCCAGGCCTGGCCTTGATTACTCCAAATCCGATCGTAGTAAAGATAAACGTTCCCACCTGCTTGAACTAATTCAGGGCCCTCTTCGTACCAAGCGTTATAATTCCCATCGAGATTGGTACTTAACCGAATGAATTTGCCATGTAAGCTGTCACTTACATAAACGTGATTACGGCTCATAAAGAGATAATACCGGCCATTGATGTAGTGCATTGAGGCATCAATATCGCTGCCACAATCAACATCTAATTCTTGCCACTCATTGCTAACGACACCGGATTCTAAATCAATGTCGGCGATAAAGACGAAGCGCCGGCCGTTAAAAATGTCGTTATTCCGATAGGCTGATGTAGCAGTGCAAATGATGTGCCAGTTATGGTCTCTATCTGCAAAAAGTTCCGATGCCCAAACAAATTTCAAATCATCCCGCTGGTTAAGACCATTCTTAATGCGTTCAAAGTGTATAAAATCTTTAGTTCGCATTAAGTCCAAGGTCCCGGTTAGGTAGTACCAATCTCCGTATTTAATCATGAAGCCGTCTCGCAAGTCTAACCTAGGAAACTTCTTGATTAATGAAAAATTAATGCCATTGGTAGACTTGCAAAGAACCGGAACTGAAGCCCACGGGTTGTCTTTAGTGGCCATTGAGACATCCATTCCGAAATAGAGGTAGTTGGCATCTAAAGCTTGCTTTAAAGCGCTAGGTTGACTGTTATCCGGGTCGGGAATCTGAAATGAAGTTGGCAGTACCGGTTTCGGTTCAATTTTCCGATAATGGTAGACTACGTTTTCTACACCCTCTCTGTAAACTCCGTTTGGAATCCCTAAAACAAAGGTAAATTCATATCCTTCAAAAGCTTCTTGTTTTGTGGAGTAGAAGTCCCCGATTTTTCCGGTTATGGAAAGCACATTGCCTAAAATTTGATTATCTTGGTCCACGTACCGCACGTGCAAATAGCCATAGTCAGGTCTTTCGAAAAGATGCTGTGTAATTCGAAACATACCGCTGGCATTGCTGTTGGCGTACACGGTATACCACTGCGCTGCGCTTAAAGTATAACGAACTGCTGAATAGACCCGCTTTTGGTTCAGAACTAGCTCATAGCTTTGCGTGTCGGTCCGGATATCAAAGTCCAACTTAGTCGGATCCGGGAGATTAAGCGGATATCGATAAATAGCACTGTAAGCTCGTGGAGATTCATTGCTATATGAGCCACCCTTTCGTTGGATTGAATAGTAGTTCTCATCAAAGTTAATGATCAACGTACAGTCACCGTCGTCAACATAGGCGTCTAATGAAATTTGTCCGGTTAGTTTCTTTCCATCATTTGAGTAACTTACGTTGAGAATTTGAGCTAAATTGTCAGCTTTCGGAATTTTCAATGCCTGCTGATTAGCAGTTCCGCTGTAATGATTAACTTGGCTAAAATCATAATCAATCACTGGTACTAGAGAAATTTCCAGTTGGCCATTGACCACTTTAAAAATGTGGAAGCTAGTACAACCACTAGAAGCTAATGTTGGGTCCCCGTTTTTAACCGACACGGTACTTGTTTCCCAGTTACCCAACCAAGCATTCCCAATCACCTGGTTAAAACTATCATCGTTATCATGAATTGAATTAAACGGGTCTGGCAAACTCATAAAGTTGGCCCCGTAATAGTCAGACCCTTCATCTAACCTAGTAATGCGGTCCCAACTTGTCATTTTAAAACTAGGAAAATGATCATCGAATTGCTGACCATCAAGTGGTTCCAGAATTCCTCCAGAAACCGAACTATTCTCTTTGACTTCAATCGCATACGTTCCCATCGTGTGACCATTACCAGGATTCCCACCAAAGCACAGAAATGAGTGCATGGATCCATCAGCCGAATCTTTTAGCCGAATGAGGTTCGGGCATTCAATCATCCCCAGGAACACTTTGTCAGTGTTGATTGTCACACAGCCAATGTAGTTGAACCGTTGGCCATCTTTAGAAACATAAAAACCAATCTTGTCTCCTTCGGCTAGCAGCACTTCAAGCGATTGAATTTTGTCATTGTAAAAAATATGGGGATCCCGGCAATCTCCTTCACTGTTTATCGGTCCCCCATCCGGCAACCCATAAACGGGATGATCTAAGTATGGTTTAAACGAGTACCCATCATCCGTGGAGTAGGCCATGTATTGCTTTTGCTTTCCTCCGTCGTTGTCATCGGGCGAAGTAAAAATGGCCACTTTTGTCGTTACGTTTTTAGGTAGGTCAGAAAAGAAACCGCGAGAATTATCAATGATGGATCCAGTCCATACTTGGCCCCAAATTCCGTTGTAGCTTGTAATTGCTTCACCAACGTCCTCGTAGTGATTTAGGTCTTTAGTTCGGATGTGATGCCAGTGGTTACTGTGTGAGTTGTATTCGTCAGTGTCATTTTTCAGAAAGTAGAAATGATAATAGCCATCTTGACCCATGAACATGGTCTGAGTATCGTTCCCGACTCCTTCCGTATCTGTGTAGTGAAATTTCTGTCTATATCTCGAAGCCAATTAAACACCTCCTTAAACGTAAATGAACGGGAATTCAAATTTAATTTTACATGATGAACAACCATTAACTGTAATTGCATTAAAGCCCGGTTCCAACTGTAAATTCCCGTAATCACTATTAATACTATCCTGGGTTCCGTTGGCGTAGGTATTAATCCCATCAAGTACCAGATTATTAGTGCCATCGTTCTTTTTAAAATACGTGTAGCTGGTATTGTTAGTCCAGTTATTGAGCTTAATAAATGGGCCAACCCAGCTCATATGGATTTTTAAATCGTGATGTTCATAATATGGATCAATCGGAACCCCACTCGGATTCATTAACTTAAAGTTGAACTTGTCAGTAAAAATGAAGTCATTCGCAGTCATGACCGGAATGTCCCAACCTAAAGGAAAATCATCCCATAAATCCTGCTGTGACAAAGAGTCAAAGCGTGAATAGCGATAACCGCTGGGATTTTCCATCGGAATAACAATTGTACAGTCATGGCTACCGTTATCTATCGGTTTAATCTGAAAAGTAGTTGGCCGACAAAACATTACCAAATCAGGTTCCGAATTAGTTCTGATTCTATAAATCTTTTTCTGATGAAAAAACTGATTAATTAAGTAAATCCTGCTTCTATAATCCTGGAAGTTATCGTAATGAAATAAAAATCTTAAATTTACTGAATTCTTTTGAATGGAAGAGCTAGTGAACAGACTGCCGTCTAATCCAGCATAATTTTGATAATTATTAACTATTGCTGGATCGTCAGAATCACAACCCATAAAATCCATAATTGGCAGCTTGTCCTTGATGTTAAACTCAGGTTTCCCATCAATCATTAAATATAATTCTGGATTCATACTAACCTCCCAATTGATAATTTCTTAAAGATCGATTATTAGCATCTTGAATGTATCTTTGCCTTGGATCCTGAGCCGTTTTAAGAACTGCATCTGCGGTATCTTTAGATGCGATAACCGTATCAGTTTGTAGTTTTATGAGAGTAGCAACCATATTTTTTAAATCTTGTACTTCCTGTTCTAATCCGTTTCCGGATCCATTATTTCCGTTACGATGAGGTGAAGCTCCATCAGAAGCAAATTGAGCATTAATTTCATCCATCAGCTGTTCAGCTCGGGGACGTTTTGCCGGATCCGTTGGAATGACGAATTCACCCATGTTACCTTCAGCAATCTCAATCATTTGATGCTGATTGACGTAACCACCATTAGCGTAACCATGACCTTGGCCAAGAAAAGATAAATCCTTTCCATAACGCTTTTTCGCATAATTCAATCCAGCAAGCAAACTGTCATACCCGTTAAATGGATTGTTGTGACCTGGGAATGCATTAGCTCTAAACGTTGCTCCAGTAACTTGCATTAGTCCTTTAGCAAGGTCACCAGTGATGTTATTAATATCACCAATAGCACCTTGAACAGCCTTTTCATTACCACCAGATTCAGTAGCAATTTGGCGAAGAACTTTATTAACCATTCCTTCACTGGAAGAAAGTCCGTTGGCCTTTAAGGCAGCAACTACCTGGTCACGCCAACGTTGTACACCATGGCCGGATGGAGCACCACGGCCACCGCCACCATCGCCGGCAAAATCGGTAAAGAGCTTCTTAACCCAGTTAAT
Organism: Fructilactobacillus hinvesii; assembly: GCF_024029435.1. Taxonomy (NCBI): domain Bacteria; kingdom Bacillati; phylum Bacillota; class Bacilli; order Lactobacillales; family Lactobacillaceae; genus Fructilactobacillus; species Fructilactobacillus hinvesii. The sequence continues at coordinate 984,880 of NZ_CP097118.1, forward strand.
TGATTCGCTAGCTAGTTTCCCAGGAAAATGGGTAATGATTTCACTAGCTAACTTAATGTTCGATGAAAAGTTACCCAAGAAGTGATCCAGCGTTGCTTCCATAAATTTAGCGGGATTTTTAATAATTTTTTCAGCATCATCTACGATGTCTTTTGCACCATCCCATAGACCACTAAAAAAGCCACCAATTCCGCCCTTATAAGCAGGAATTCCCATAAGTTTAGCCATTCTGGCCGAACGTTCACCATCCAACACAGACGTGCCGGCCGGCAGCGGAACAATCATGTTGCGCTTATTCGGAAACATCCCGACTTGGCCATTCGGTAGCTTGTACATTTCCCGGAAGTTCGAACCTGGACCATCGTTCACCATGGCCAAACCGCCCTTATGTGTATCCGGCGTACCGTTAGCATACCGAACCATAGGAATTTCAAACTTACCAATTTTGTGAGCGCCAACCTTGTCTAGAATCCAATTAATACCGTCCCGAATTTTATCAAGCATCGTATTGATTGGTTTAATAACTCCGTTAGCAATGTCAGCTACAACGTGGCCAACCGTTCGAACAGCACTTTTAGCTGTGTTAATAACTCCATTCCATGTATCGCTCCAAGCTTTACCAAGAAAGTGAGTTACAGAATCCCAAACGGAGCGTACTCCATTTATAAATCCGTTGAATACTCCGGAAATACCATTCCAAATGCCTTTTCCAAAGTTAAAGACTGCATTCCAGGTATTATTCCAAATAATTGAAATGAATCTCAAAGAGGAATTAAACACATTCCGGACTCCATTCCAGAAACCGCCTAAGAACGAAGTGATTCCGTTCCAAATACCCCGACCGATGTTGAAAATAGCATTCCAAGAATTAGTCCAGATACTAGAAACAAAGTGAAGGGAAGAATTGAATACATTCCGGATCCCGTTCCAAAATCCACCTAAAAATGAAGTAATTCCATTCCAAACGCTCTTTCCAACATTAGCAACAGAGGTCCAGGTAACGTGCCAAATGTTTTCAATAAAGTGAAGAGAGGAACTAAAGACCTTAGTTGTTCCGTTCCAAAAACTAACAAAGAATTTACCAATAGCGTTAAACCCGCTAAAAATGATATTCCTAACCGTATTAACAAAATCACGGAATGGCTTTACTTTGTCGTAAAGCATTTTAGGGATCCTGACGAACGGATTAATAATGATTAATCCAATGCCTTTCCAATTATTTTTAAAGAAATCAACGACGGCCTTAAATGACTTAACAATCGCCCGGCCCAGTCCGTTAACAAAGTCTCTAAAAGGTTTAATTTTTGCATAGGCTAGAACTACCGCAGTTACCAAAGCTGTTATTCCAATGATTGCTAGTCCAAAGGGATTAGTTGCAAAAGCAATTGCCATTCGACCTAATGATTTAACAACTGACAATGCCATTGAAGCCATCGATTTTCCAACTAAAATAGCTGTTTTAGTAGCTGATTTAGTCATCGATACAAGGTTTTTACCGAAATCTGCTGCAGCCCGGCCAGTACCTTTAACCAACTGTCCCAAGCTGCCGGAAACTTTGAAGTACATTTTTTCTACTCCACTAGCAAAAGAATTCATACCTTTTGAAAATCCGCTAGCAGCTCCTCTAAACGCCGGTCCCACTTTAGACCATGATTTAGTAATTTTGCTAGCATCCTCAGCTACTTCAATTCCTCTGAAACCCTTAAATAAACCATTTACGGCTGCAAATGGACCATGAATCATTCTAAATGTCCCGGCAATTGGAACGAGAGCAGCATTCATTAGAGTTGATGCTTTGCTGGTAATAATCATGCTACTAGCCATAGCAGCAAATGCTTTTGGATGCTCACTAGCTGCTCCTCCAACTAGTTTAATTACCGGAGCCAAATCCTTTAGAGTTTCAATTAAGACTTTAAAGGTTCCGGATCCCGTTTCTTTGAAAACTTCAAAGAAGTCTTTGATGTCCTTAGCATGGGCAGCAACAGCATTACTAATGCTAGTAATTCCTTTGGCCAAACCATTAACCATGTTATCCATGGCCTTTTGACTATCTTTAACATTAAATGCCTTAGAAAAGGCTTGGGTAATGGTATTAATCCCATTGGCAGCTGCTTTCCCAACTTTATTAAATTCAGCTTCTGTTCTTGGGTCAGAAACCCATTTGGAAACGGCCAAGTACATCGGATTCTTTGATTCCATAATTGGCTTTTCAATCGCACCAATTAACGCTGGGACTCGAGCTTTAATGACCCGTTCGGCCCCTTGCATGGTCGACAGCATGTTTTCAGCTGCCTTACCGTACTTAACGTTACCTAATTTTTCAAAGACCTTTTCCATGTCATCTGCAGAAACCTTACCTTGCTTAACTATTTCATTAAGCTGTTCAACGGTAACATTCTTGCTTTTAGCAAGTTCTTCACGGTACATCGGGAAATACTGTGTGATCTGATTAATTTCACCGGCACTGGCTTTTCCTCGAGACAATGCATTGGTCATATCTTGCGATACGGCATCAATTTGTTGACCATTTAACCCAACGGCATCAGCCATGTTAAGCATGGCTTTGGTCATTTCGTGGGCTTCATCCTTACTGGAATGAAGGTGATAGAATTTCTGTTCTAACTCATCCGTTTGTTCAGCAGATTGACCAGTGGCCACGGATAACTTATTAACGTCATCGACCATACCCTGGGCATCTTTTCGATGGCCAGTTAATGTAGTCCAAACGGCAACCATTTTCTGCTGCTGTTTGTCATATTCCATTCCGGCTCTAGTCGCTTCACCAATTGATCCAGTTAACCGGGCCCAACCAGAAATAACAGCATTGGAAACTAAGTTAGCAGCAAATGCTGCTTTGAAAACAGATTGGTGTTCCCGGCCTTTTTCATTAGTCTCTTGGATAGCATTACTTAATCGCTTGAACGGACTAGGATTAATTTCCTCAATCCGACGATTTAGTTGACCTACTTCTGATTGAGCTTCTGCCATGCTAGTCTTCGTTTTTTCGACTCTGGCTGATTGAACTAAGAATGCTTCGTTAGATTTATCTAGTTCTAGCTTTAATCTAGCTAATTGCTCTTCCTGGGCTTTATACTCTGATGTATTTTCTTTCCCGGCCGCTTTCAATTGGGACAAAGTCGACTTCAAAGTGTCATATTTACTATGCGTCTCATCTAGTCTACTTTTGCTACTCTGCAATTCAGAATCCTGGATTTTTAATTGCTGAGTCAAACTTTCCAGTCCCTGCTTAGTTCCTTCTAGCTTAACTTTGGTAGCATCTAAGGTTCGGCCTTCGGCTTCTAGTCTGGCCACATGAGCTTCGGTTGCTTGGTTAGTTAAGTTATAACCTCGTTGAAGTTCGGCAAGTCCGCTAGTATAGTAAGTATTTTTTTGCCGAGCAGATTCCTGTTGGGCCGAATACTTAGCAACTTGGGACTCCGCTTTCTCAATTTGGGTCTGCAACTTTAAATACTGATCGGCTCCGGTTTTAGTTGTGACATCTAATCCTTCTTGTTTGTTTCGCAGTAACTCGATTTTGTTTTCTAACGTAGTCATTACGTTACCAAGCCCGTCGATTTTGGCCTTATTGGCACCCATCGCATCGCCCAGGGCATTTGCTTGAGCAATCCCATTCTTCATGGCATTAACGTTAGTCTGCATAGCCCGGTTAAAGCTCTTTAAAGAGTCTTCGGCTCCAACAGTATCCAGGGCAATTTTAGTGTTCATTTGGAATGAAGTTTGCATGGTTTACCTCCTTTCTTTAAAAATTGATTCCGGCGGAAATATCGTCCGTCTTATCCTCAACTGAATAACCGTAAGTTTTAAAAGTTCTTTTCTCTTTCGGTTGTGCAGATAGTGTTTCCATTAATTCATCAAAGTCTTCATCAGCAATTTGTGATGGGACTACACCGAAATTTTCAAACATTTGTTTGAAAAAATAGTTAGTATCCGCAATGTCTTTTTGCAGCTCAATACTTTGTTTGGCCAGCCGGGCTAGCTTGCTTTTGGGTCTTGCAGCACGCTACTTTGCTCTTTCTTAGCAGCTTCATAATCTGCGTCACTCAGGCCCGCAAACCGGCTGTTCACATAACTAATGGCTTCCCCAATTTCAAACGATGAAGGAGCATAGCTATTAAATTCGTCAATTTGTTCTTCAGAAAGTCCCAAAGCATCAATCAGGCCTTGGTTCATTTGGTCCATAAATGATTCCGCCTTTTCAGCATCATCAGGGGTCTTTTTCAGTTCGTTTAATTCACGATTGAGCCGAATTCGTTTGATTTCTTTTTTCAGTTTGGCTGATTCAACTAGAGAATCAGTTTTGGATAATTTTTCCTGCAATTCAGCTAATTTAATGTCAGAATCGTCGTCTAATTCATTTAATTCTGCTTGAGTAGCTTCAATTTGCTGATCATTAACCTTTAAAGCCAGTTGGCTAAACTTTTTCCGGTTTTCAACCGTCTTTTTTAAAGAAACTGAGTTCTTTAATCCGATGTTTTGAAGATTCAATTTTAAAGTGGCCATAATTTCCTCCTAATGAAAAAAGCCGCCCGATTGTTCGTACTGTGAATTTCTTGGCGACTAAAAGTGTTTATTGATTTTTTTGATAAGTTACTACTGCGCTTTGATCAGCTGTAAACGTTCCTTGCAAAGGAATTGTTGATTTTTGATATTTATATCCTGGAACATCATCAGGAGTATCAATTACGTAAGGATCCCCAACTTCACCAGTAATCTGCTTGTCACTTAATCCCTCAATGGCTTTCCCATCCGTATCCTGGTAGTGAACAATAATCGTTTGACTAGCTGTTACTCGCTGCCGTGGTCCCATACTTATTTCCAGGGAAAACAACATCAAACAATTTCTTCAAGTCAAAGTTAGGGCTTGCAGATGAAGTCGTTCCCATCAATTGCTGGTTACCTTTGTCATCAAGGAAAACATTCTTATCCATTGGAGCCAGTGCTGAGTAGGTGTAAGCCGGATTAGATGCTGTTTGGTTCGTGTTATCAGTTTGGTGATTGATCGTTGGTAGAATCATGTTCCCATTTGAGAAGCATTCATACTTTTTCGTACCATCGTATTTTTTCGAAACTAAAATCATGGCCACATGTGGTTTTGAAGAACTAGTCCGTACTGTAATGCCCGTAGTTGGGTCAGTATAAGACCCAACACACTTCATCATCGGTTCCTCATCAGCATCTAATAGCGTCAATGCCACTTCGATTTCTGGAGAACCATAGGTAACCCGTTTCTTGGTATCATTGGCCCACTGAGCTTGACCCTTTTGTTCAATTCCAGTGATGTTAGCTTGCGTGGTACCCCGTTCGTTTCCTTCAACAAAATAAAGACCACTATCACTCAATCCATTAGAACCAGTGATTACTTGACCTTTATCATCCTTGACTGCCAAGATTACAAGCTCAATCCCGTGAGTGGCAATCGTTGTTCTTACTGTGTCATCAGCCATTACTTATTCTCCTTTTCTATTAAAACGTTGCTAACAAAAAAAGACCGGGTAATTTGATGCGATTCCGGATCCGTAATGTGCGGATCAGAACGCTCAATCGTCCAGCCTTTTTCGGTTAATTTATGAGTTAAATCAGATTCAGCTGTCATTAAGTTAAAGGCAGCTGATTTTTTGTAATAAATTTGAATTTCTACGGTAGCCATCCAGGCTTTAAAACCATCATTAGCATATCCGGTTGGCGTATTTTGTACTTCAGAAAGCACCACAACCGTTTCATTCGTTCCGTCCAGTGATGGGACTGTCAAACTAGAAACAACCTTGTCAATCCAAGATAAGTTGAATGATTTAATTAGTTTGGCCACTTGAACAACTGGCAGCAGCATTAGTTACCACCTCTTTCAAACTCTTTGACCATCGCTTTGAAGATATCCTGCTTAGAATTACTTACCGTTTCATCAACAAAATGATCACCAACCAAATGACGTGAGGTCCCGTTATTTAGAAACATGGCCCGAACACCCCAATCAATTTTGTTGGTCTTATCGTAATTAAATCCAACTACTGAATTACCATTTTTGATGTTGTCGATATCCTTATCTTGCGAAACAATATTGTCGGCCAAATGCTTATGCTCGCCTTTGCGATAATGCTTTTGCTTTGTAACTTTTTCCAAGTTAGTTTTTAAGACCTGGGCTCCAGCTTGAGTAATTTGAGTTTTTCTCTCCGTGTCCGGAACTGCTTGTTGTAGCATTTTCTGCATTTCAAGTAGTTGTTCGTCTAAATCGTTCATCTTAGTTCCTCTCGCTAACCTGACGGATTGTGAGAATGTCATATCCATTAAATCCAAATGAATCATCCGGTTGATAGCTGATGATGTTGCAAAGTTCACCATCATAACGAACTTGTAACTGCTCAGAAATACGGTCATCGTGGCGAACCATAATGTCGACCGTGTCCCCAAGCTTTAAATCATTGGCCCGCCATTGCAATCCACGACTTCGCTTTAACGGAGCCGCTTTGGCTTTAAACGTTGGAATGGGCATTGGCTTAGATTGACCGGTATTTTCATCAATATCGTCATCACCTAATTTGTAAAATTGAACGGTATAACAAAAGGCAGATAACTTGGGAATTTTCATCCTTGGTCACCTGCCTTTTCGGCTTTTTCTTGTTCAATTAAATACATTCCGCGTAAACTCCCAATGTAAGATTTTCCGGTCAGATTCGATTCATATTGTTGCGCATTCGCATAAGCAATTCGATTGGTGAAATTAGTGCCAGCAAACGCGAAAACAGCTTGCTTGTACAAGTCAAAGGCGTCACTACCTTTGGAATAAAAGCCAGGTAATTCAAACCCGATTGCGTTTTGCACATAAGATTCAGCTGCTTTCAGACACATGCGACAAATTCCATCATCGTCGTTGCTTAAAACGTTCATAAACTCTTTGAATTCTTCAAGCGTTGGGTCATCTTCCAGCTGATAATCAATCATTACTTGCTACCCGTTGACTTGGAAGAATCATCCGCCTGCGTAGTGGTGTCAGTTGAAATCATCGGCACTGAATCAGCGATGTTGTTGAAGTAACCAAGCGCAAAACCATCCGGTTGCATAACCTTAGAATCAAACCGATCCAGGAACCGGATCACGTTAGCGTTTTCCAAGAATGCCAGTGAAGGATCCAAATCAATCCGACCATTCATCCGGTCAAACACAGTCCCGGTGTAGTCCAAGTCCCCAAAGACAATCGGTTCTGCATTCTTCGGTAATTTCGTAAACAACGAGTTCCCGTCTTTGTCTTTAAACAAGGAATCTTCAACTGCTTTAATTTCTTTGCCACGGAAGCGGTAAATGTCAGGGTTCGTAACATCCGGTTCAATCATGTATTCACCCTTGGCATTCTTAACCTTAGCCAGTTTAGTGAACCCAGTGTTAGTGGTGTAAATCTTAGCATTCGGGCTTGTAGCAACCGCTCCATCAAGCACTGAACCAGGCATAATCAAATCAATAACGTCATCCAACTTGCTAATTTTGATGGTGGATTTTGGTGCTTTGATTTGGTTCCCATTTTTGTCAGTGATGTCAACAAACAATTGGTTCAACGCTCTTAAGCAAGCTTGTGACCGACCGAGAACTTGAGACAATCCAATCCACTTAATCACGTAAGCTTGCAAATTTTCTGCAGAATCATTCAGCAGGTTATTAGTAAGCTTCGTAGCAGTTGCGTAAGTGTGGATTGAGTAAGCCAACGTTTTCAGATTGTCAATATCTTGTAGCGTGATGGATTCCCCATCGGTTAAGTCCTGCATTGGAATTAAGTTAGCGTCGGTTTGCACAACCCGGCTACCAGTTAAGGTTCCAACTGCTTCTTGGTGGAATTCTTGAGAAAAGTCAGTCCGTTGTTTCCGGATTTCGTTGATGGCCGTTTGCTGGTCAACCGGGATTGTAACTGTGAATGAGTCATCATCAGTTTCTTTGGCCACGTTCACAATTTGGCCAAAGTTCTTTCTGGCCAAGTTGTAAATATCGTTTCCAAAAATTGCTTTAGAATTGTCGCTTGGTTTACCAGGAGTTCCCTTTTTGTCATCCACCGGAATTTTTTGGTCATCAGTCAATGACTTTTGGGCTTTTTCGTAGTCACTTTGAGCAATGTCTACTTTAGCTTGCAAGGAAGCTACTTTGTCAGCAGCTGCTTTCAGATCTTTCACTGATGCATCCGCTTGGTTCATTAATTCTTCTTTAGCTTTGTAAGCATCGGTTAATTTATTACTTAAATCTGTAAGCTTTTTTTGGGCATCATTAACGTTTAGCCCTGGTACTTTAAAGTTAGTTGGCATTATTAATCTCCTTTAGTTTTTTAGCATTTGCGAGATAAATTTCTCGTTGTGTTTTGACGTGCTTCTTTACGTCAGTAGGTTTAGGTTCGTCAGCTGGTTGGCCTTTTGCTTCAAAATCCTGGAAGGCTTTAAACTTTGCTAACTGATCCGGGCCTGGCAGTTTTAAATTGGAAGCTTGTTTGGTCATGGCCGTAATCTGGAACTTGTCAGCAAAATTAGTAATGGACGTCCCAGCCTTGCTAGACGGTTCGTAAATCACTTTGTCGGCAAAGCCCATATCCACTGCATCAGTTGACGAAATCCAGGTTTCCTGGGCCATCATGTTCAGAATCTTGCCTTTATCCATCCCCGTTTTTCGGGAATAGACATTGGCTAGTTCTTCATCGGTTTGGCTTAATACTGAGGATGCAAAATTCATGTCATCCGCATTGCCAGCAATGCCGGCACTAGCTTTGTGAATCATGATTTTGGCTAGCGGCGCAATGTTGACTTCGTCAGCGGCCATAGCAATAAAAGAGGCAGCCGAAGCTGCCAATCCAGTAATATTTGCAATGATGTTGTTGCTATTTTGTTCAGCACATTTACGCAATGCTGAATAGATATCGGAAGCCGCATTAACGTCCCCACCAGGTGAGTTAATTTCCAGTACGATATCGTCCCCCGCAAACGTGCTATTCAAAGCATTATTTACGTTAGAAAAACCGGTATAAGTACTGGGATCAATCCCCAGCCACGAGTACATCGACTCCTGGTCAGCAGAAAGTACTGGCCCCTTAATTTGAATTGTTGTCGCCATTGTTCTCACCCCCTTTCATGGCATCAGCCATTAGATCATCAGCTACGAAACCAATTGCATTTAGCATCTTCACTGCCGTTTGACCATCAATGGCACCTTTGGACGTTAAGTTCGCAATCGTTTCAGCATACTTACGGCCGTCCGGATCCGTCACAGACCGCAAATCTAAATCAACATCGGTTTGCAGTTTGAATTTCAGTTCGCTAATAATCTGGTTCTTAAACCGGTTCAGTGCGCGTGAATAAATATCTGCTTCCATGTCCACCGAACTTTGCTGATCTCCAGTACCTCCAAACAACGAAGGTGGTACCCCGTAAACCTTGCAGAACTGATCAGTCGTCCAATCCGTTTGCTTTAACAGATTGGCCACGTCTGACTTCAATTCAACTGGAGTAAAGTCTTCCAGATCATCAACAACTACTAATCCGGTCTCACGCATTTCCCGGGATAACTTACGGGCCCGCAGTAGCTTTTCTTTTTCGTTCAGCAGTCCCTCTTTGTTTTCCTTTACAACCCCATGAACCGAGTTACCTTGATCCAGGGCCCGCTGCGTCAAAGCATTCGATTTTTGCTGAATAGTCATTTCTTCCTTTAATGACAGCAGCGGAGAAATCCCCGTGAGCCCCCCATTGTTAGAAACGAGTTTTAAATGAATCATGTCGTTCATTGAGACGTTATGCATCGTCCCCAAAGACGGTTCATCAAAAGTGATGTTGTAAACGAGTCCTGAGGCATCCGCTAAGACAAACGTAGTTACTTGCGTTTGCCGTAACGGGATCCATTGAAAATCCTGCTGATTGCTAGAACGTTGTCGGTAAGCAAACGATTCTCCGTTGGTCAGTAAGTTCATAAACATGGACTGCCAAAAGGAAGCCCCCGATGTTAACTTGGAGGGGTTTTGCAACAAGGCCTGTGTCTGTGGCCTATTCGGTACAACGAATTTTCCAGAACAAAGGTCATTAGTGATGTAACTCAAAATGGCAAACAGACTAGAGTTTTTTAGATAATCAGTGCTTGGTACTGTGGCATCGTCAAACAGCCCTAAATCCGGGTTCAAAAAATTACGCGGGTCTTCCGGAACGTTAGGTTGTGGAGTGGTTACTCCTTTAAATAAATTAGAAAGGTTGAGTAAACCCATTTAATTCACCCCCTTTCACTCCTTTTTGGTGGGCCGTTTGAAATTGGCACAGACGTTAATGACGACGCCCCACACCACACAAATGAACCCCGTGGTTAAAAAGCCGACTAACGTGCCAAAATAGAAACCTGAGAGTATAAAAAAAGCACTTCCAACTAGTAGAAGTGCTACATCAATGTTTTCAATTAATAGTCGTAAGATTTTTTTCATGTTGTCTCCTAAAAGAATCCGTTGTCCGGATCATCAATAAACTTGCGTAAGTCCTGGACAGACATCCGGTCTACAATTGTTTTCTTGGCCACACCCTTGGCATCAAAATCATCGAACGCAAACATGGCCGAATAAAATGCGTTAACCAAGGCATCATCCACGTCGATTTTTAGCGTCCCAGCATTTTTATCGACCTGAATCCCGACTTTGTCTTCATAAATGACGGCATTAGATAGGGCTTTGATGAGAACTTCATCATTCGGCATTACAATCTGTTCGTGGATAAAAGCATCCTGGATAAATTTCGTTGGATCTTTTAAAAATTGCGTTCGTTGACTAACCGGAACTAACGGGAACTTCGCGTTATCTTCCAGCAGCTGAATCACCTTATCGACACCCATAGCATCGTAGCCAAAGAACTCAACTTGCAGATCGTTCTCCTGGATAAAATTCAATAGCCAGCTGTAAACCTGGTCTTTGTTGATGGTCCCCTTAATGTCGCTGGTGATCGTGCAAAATTCCGGTGCTAGCTTACGGTATTCAATCCCATCGATTTTTTCTTTTGCTTCAATGCTGCCGGCTGCATGCCAGGGAATGAAGCTGTGTTGTGTGATGTACCACTTTTGTTGGCCATCATCCGTTTCAAACGGATAAACAAAGGCCAAAGACGTGTTATCAGACGATAAAGAAAAATCCATGCCGACGTACACTCGTCGTCCATGGATATCAAACGGTTTGTTGCTAACAGCATTGTTAATCTCCGGAAGTTTCAGGAATGACTTATCACTGGATTGGCTCCAGATGTTCATTGACTTGGCCTGATAATCAGCGGCCTTGTTATTAAAGACAGCATCATCACGGCCGGAAATCAATCCGGACAAAGCCACGTCGTGAACCTCCGGAAGTCCTAAGAGCGGATTACTTTTTTCCCAACATCGATAACCAAGGTCTGAAACTTCTTCCGGATAGATTTCTTCCGTGCTATCCTGCTGCCACAACAAGCACAGCTGGTCATCTAGCTCACGTTCATCATCCTTCTCCATGACTTCAATCAAGCCATCTTGTTCAGCATGAAACGGAACCGTTGGATCCTGGTAGCAGGTACTAATTTCTACTAGCATGTGATCCGGAACTTTGGATTGTCCGGAGGTAATTTTGCTAATCCCTTCGAAGTTTTTGAGTTCCCCGATTTCATCAGCGACCGCCAAAACAAAGTGGTGACTATCAAACCGGCCAGACTCCTGGGAAATTGGAATGATCTTGTTGTTGTATTTGGTTTGAATAATGGTTCTGGATTGAATCTTTAAACCAACTTCATCTGCCCATTCTTTAAACTCCGGAATTGTAATTAGTTTCCGGAGCATGATTTTGACGTAGCCAAACAGCTTCATCGATTGATCAAAGTTGTTCGCTGATGCCAAAATCTCCTGGTTATATTTATCGGCCGCCACAAAGATAAAGTCGTAACAAATTTGTATGGCCATTAAATAAGTCTTCCCTTGATCACGGGCAATAGAGTAAACGGTCTTTACGAATCTCCTGGTATGCGTTGATTTTCGTTCCCAGCCGTTCATCTGGGCAAAGGTAAACTTCTGCCAGTTCATTAACTTCATTGGATTTCCGGAAGTAGCTTCCGGGCACAAGGCCGCAAAGTTATTAATCCAGGAGGCTTTGTCGTTGTTATAAACAAACGGAAAGTCCGGATCATCCTGTCGTTTTAAATCCTGCAAGAAACGGAAGCAGGCCAATCGAATGTGATAACCCGCAATCTGTTTTTCATCTAGCACGTCAAAGGCATACTGCACGGCCGCATCCTTGTATTTGCTACGAATTGCAGAATAGTCATTATCCTGGTACGCCCCGATCACGTCATGCGATTGAGTTAAATCAACCATCAGTTCCACTACCTTTAATTAAAGATAGAATGTTGGATTTTGGCTTTTCTTCTTTATCCTGGTCACTTTTAGCATTTTTCAAAATGTCTTCGCGTGATTTTGGCGACAAGCCCAATTGGTCAGCCATCGACCGGAATTCTTTAGTAGCATTATTCAGCGCGGCCACGGCTGGATTCTTGTCAAAACTCGTAGTAGTGATGATCTGCTTAACCGTTTCGCTCTTGTTAATTATGTCAATTTCTTTAGTTGCTTTCACAGGACCATTTTCGGCGATGATGGCATAGCTTTCTCTAATGATTTGATATTGCATGCAGAACGCCTCCAGCAATGAACGATCTAGGTTATTGACGAGCCCGCTTTCTGTTAACGGATCACGCAGACGCCGATACAAGTTATAAGCTTCCCCTTTGAGGTACTTCGGCGGCTTAATTGGTAGTTCATTCTCATTTTTCCGGGGCCGACCTGGATGACGTCCCGATTTTTCTGCCATAATCATCACTTCCTTCGTTGAGCAATTAATTGCCCTAATTATTTCCACGAAAAAAGCCACAATCCGTTGCTGGAGTGTGGCTTTATTTTGTTATTTTCAATTGCGCTAAGTACTCTCGTTACAACAACTATCAAAATTAAATCAATGCAACACAGAACGTTGTCAAAACTAGTCAATCCGTCTCATAACTGGCACAAAAAATTTCATCAAAACGAAATTTTGATGCGAGTTGATCCCAATGTGAGCTTCCCACGGATCCGAAAAACAGGCCGGGGGGGTTATTTCATTTAGCTGGATTTTCTTTGGGGCAAATGGGAGCTACTTTTTTTGTTTCCATAGTTTTTTGTTGTTCAAATGTTGTTGTTGCGATGTTTTTTTAATGCCCCAACATCAGTTCCTCTCATTCTTAGCGCAATTTCGTTCACATCAGTTACTTCTTTGACTGGCTTGGCCATGTCCTGGTTAGTCAGTCCGTAGTAGTCTTGTTCCCACTTGGTCTTCATTGCATGACACCGTCGACAGATGACAGCAAGGTTATATTCGTCTAGTTGCTTAGCTCTATTAACCTTACGTGGCACGATGTGGTCAACTGTCTTCTGATTGATTGTATTAATGCCAAGCGCTTTGCAGTACTGACAGATGTAGTGTTGTTTACTTCTAACAATGGATGCTAACTGCAACCATTGCTTTGATGAATAAAAGTTGTAGAACTGTTTCTGCTTCGGATCATGATTGCGATACTGATTGTATCGTTGATACCTGTCTTGTTTATCATGGCCATTCGTCCATCGTGACCGGTTAGCTTCCCATGTAGCTTCTTCTGACTGATGTTGCTTGCAGAAATGATAAGGCATCAAAGCTAACTGATGGCATCGGGGATGATGACACATTCTAGCTTTAGGCATGATGCATCCTCCTAGTCATTAAACTTACCGGCTAGATAACTGATGGCCACTGCAACGTTATCTTTGTCAGACATCATCCATTGGCCCACAACATCCAACTGATCCCCAGGAGTTACCTGGTACTGCCGGACCTGTGTCATGATATCCCCAATTAAGTTTAGACAATTCTTATTTGGGTTATTTCGGTACAGGGTAGTAATCCAATCCTTAACTTCCTTTGGCATCCACTCACCTCTATCTAGGAAATCCTGGTAGTAAATTAGTTAATGGACCAAATGGATCATAACCAGAAGGAATGATTGTATCTTTCATCCTAGTGATACATTCATGTAAATCATCCTCTGATGCTTTCATTAAAGCTCCTGAAGTAATAATGAATGATGAAAAGTCCATGCCATCAAGGTAAGCCGCCTTAATACTTTTAATGTAGTACGTATATTTAATCGGATAACCGGCAAGCTCTGAAACAAATGAAATTGTGTTATCAATGCTTGAAGCTACATCATAAAACTTAGAACTGCCAACGGTATTTCCTTTTAGCAACGCAGCGTACATTTCTTTAGTCAAACCGTATGCAGCATATTTGCTCTGAGTAACAATTAAACCCTTTAACTCTTTCAACACGATTCCTCCCAATTAATTCTACGTACAAAAAAGCAACCACATTCCTGTGATTGCTATAACTTTCAGCAGTAACCCTTAAAGTCCGATTTTTTATACTGCTTTCAGTTTGGTGTTACGAGATGTGGGTTTGCGATAACCCGATGCCGTCTCCTGGAATCGAACCAGGATGAACCCGCAGACGGCTGATGATTGAGTTTGAAAAGCCTATCATCACACAAACAAGATGGTAAACTCAGTGGCTCCTATCCACTTTGCTTACATTAACAATTATTGCATGTGTCACTACGAATGAACTCCGGTCTTTCTACGAAAAAACTCTACTAAAACTACGATTTTTCTTTTATCAATTCAAACCCATAAGCAGTAGCAGCATCCGCAAAATCAATCAAAGCATTGTTCTTCAACTCGTAGTAACGTGATTGGCCATAACCAATTTGATTAGCGATTTTCCAATCAGGGATGTTATTAATGAATGAATCACGCAGGATTAACGATTTCTTATGTTCTAGTGAATTAATGCATCGAATAACGTTTTTGACTTCATCTTGTCGTTCTAGCATCCGTAACACTAGCTTTTCGTTTGAATTACCGGATGGAGTGGATGTTGGCATATCCGTTATTTCTGGAGAGTGAAGTGACACAGCCGTTAATCCGGATTGAAGGATAATTCGTGGCCAAACCTTTTTAAAAAATCGTTTGGTATTTTTTATTGTTGCTTTCCTATCAATTTCAGGAAATAGTCCCATTAGAAGCCCCCCAATACGCTAAAAGCAATGTGATATACTGAAAGCATTCGACACAAACAGATGTTCACATTGCCCGCCATTTTGGTGGGCTTTTTGTTTTATTTCAAAATCATCCGCCACTTCAGATAATCGAAGAACGTTTTCCCAAAAGTATTGATAATTGAATGCTGCAAGCTAGGAGACAAAAGGAACCAGTAATGTAGAATGCCCATTCCGACAAAAGATAAAAGAACTAAAATCAATAAAACGGCTTGACCTTTTCTGGAATCAAAATATTCAAAACCGCTAACAATTCCCAGAATAAAAACTAAAACACACAAAATATTCAGCGATACCCAAACAATTGCCATTTATTCTTCCTCCTCATTTCTATCTTTCAAACTCTCAACTAATCCGGTTTCTATCAATTGAACAGCCATTAGTTTAGCGTGACCTTCTTGTTTTTTATTAAGAATTGGAAGCCAATCCTCTTGATAATCTTCTAATGCTTGTTTCATATCTTTATAAATAGTGGGAACGTTATACATATAACAATAACCATCAGGTTCATGATGGAAATAACCAAGTGTTTCATTGCGATTATTAACAAACTTAATGTAATACCATACGTTCTTAGAATTTTCTAAAAAATCAACATGCGCCTGATTTCTTAATTGATCTTCCAATTGGTAAAGATTAGGATTCATGAACCATTCATATGTTTCAGCAGGTATTAAATAACCAATAGGCTTACTTTGAGGATAAGAAGTTGAATCAAAAATGGTAGTAACTTCATTAGTTTGTAAAAATGTCTTAATCTCCTTGCTCAGGTCGCGAACTTTGCCTTGTTTGTCTTGAATATTTTCCAAATTTTCACGTTGCTGTTTTTTAATAGTTTGCCAAAGAATGAAACTTACAAACAAAGAAATAACACATAATACAATTGCAATAATTAGCATCCGTCAGTCCTTCCTTATTACTTTTCCAATCGGTTTATCAATATCTTCTTTGCGGATGTAGCCGCAAAAATCATCAGCATAATTACATCTACCTGCTGTGGTAAATTCAGAAAATCTTCCTTTCAAAATAATGTAATCACCTTTTTCCAAATGAACACCCATAAATATGCAAGGTGTTTCTAATTTGGTCAGTATCAAACCATCTTGCTCAATTTTTTCACGAACTGTCATTAAATATTTACCTAACTTTCATCAAATAATTTACAAATTGAATAATCACGCATATCAATATCAACAGGACTAACTCCAACTTCAAACCAATAACCTTGAGACTTAACAAATCTTGTAGGCATCCTATCAAAATGGTTAACAGTTAATCTATTGTTTTCCAGCAATTTTAAAATGTAATCCGTTTCAATAATCTCCATGCTGAAAATTTCCCCTTGTTTAGCGGCTTCTACAATTTTCTTTTCTTGATCATCCGTTCCCTTCCAAAACTTAAATCTATATAGGCCTAAAATTAAAGACAAATTGCTCATTTAAATTAATCCTCGCTTTTTTCTAATTGTTCCAAAGCAATTGGTACGTTTTTCATTTTACTGTAGCAATCAAGATACATTGCGTTCATATCACCATCTAGGGTTACTTCAAACAGCCATTTATTCTTACCAGGGATACCCAAAATGGCTTTCATATTTTGCAAAGTCTTACAACTCCAAATGACAAACGGCCGGCCAGTCACCAGGCCTTTTTCTTTGTTTTTAACAGTGCAATAACGTTTCCAAATTTCACCGCTTGCTAATTGTAAAAATAAATCCATATCCACGATGAGTCTCCTTTTCTTATTTTGCTTGTTGAATTCCAATTGTAGTTTTTCATAATCTTTTGGTGGCACGATATATCCCAACATTTTTTCTTTTCCAACTATGATCTGCGTCGTTTCGTTGTTTTTTAATCTATTTTTAATGTAATTCAAACTTTCTGAATAACCAAAAGCTTTAGGCACCAAAATGTTCCTCCATTATTTCTTGTAATTCATCTGGATCCAAATACTCAGCAATTCCAGAAAGGAAAATTGCCTTGCTCTGCATTTTGGCTAAACAATACAATCCAGCCGCAATGATCAATGCTGCAAGCAAAATGGTTAAGCAAATTGCGATAACAACTAAAATCAACCAGTTCAATGTGATCACTCCTATTTCAAAATATCTTTTAACGTGTCTAAGGTTTCTTGTGATTCGGGAGTTGTAGCGACTAAATCATCCATCATACCGTTAATTTCATGGACCAACTCTTTCTCTTGCTTATCTAGTTTTTTATAGTTGTCACGCAACTTTTTAACGTCAACTGGTGACTCTTCTTCAAAAGTATCAACATAGCGCGGAATGTTAAGGTTGTAGTCATTTTCCTTAATTTCATCCATGCTGACGACACTGGCGTACTTATCAACTGTTTTTCGTTCCTGGTAGGTTTTAAAAATCTTTTGAATATGTTCATCTGTCAGCTTGTTTTGGTTTTTACCCTTTTCAAACTCGTTCGATGCATCAATGAAGAAGATATCATCCGTCTTCCGGTTCTTTTTAAATATCATGATGCAGACTGGAATCCCAGTCACGTCAAATAGCTTTTCTGGCAATCCAATGACTGCATCAAGGTAATTAGCATCGATTAATTCTCGCCTGATTTTACCTTCACGGGTTCCACGGAATAGCACTCCATGTGGAAGGATTACAGCCATTATTCCAGAATCTTTTAAGTTAGCAATCCCATCCAGGATAAAAGCATAATCAGCTTTGCCCTTGGGCGCTAAATCCCAATTCTTAAACCGTTCGTCGTTTTTGGCTATTTCTGGATCCCATTTCATTGAAAACGGTGGATTAGAAATAACCGAATCATAATTTGCTAAACCAGTGATAGCTGTTCAGCTCCTTTCTTCATTTGACTAAACTGATCTGACGCTTCAATTTCATAAACGTGGTTAATTTTCTGGGTTAAAACGTCCCCACTAATGACTGTCGCGTTCATGTTCCGGATCATCATATTAAACAGCAAAAACGGCAGTGCTGCTGTCGTTTTTTCAATCATTGTGTAATGAAAATTACTGTTATAATTACCGCTTTGCACGTCATTCCACCATTTAGCGATTGTTAAGCCACCAGTTCCACAACAATCATCTAAGGTTTTCATACCGTTGCCAACAATTAGAGCAGTAAGTTTCGTTAATGAATTGGGTGTGAAATCTTGTTTATTGCGGCCTCTATCAGCCATTTGTTGTTGGAAATAGCTTCTAAAATGGTCTTGGGACAAATCATCATCGATTTTTAAAAACTCCTGAAACATATTCTCACGTCTTTGCGGATCCATGATTATTTTCATCAACTGATCTGGGGCTTTATAGTCTTCTTCAACTCCGATAAGTTGGTTAATTTGTTCGTTATCCATGTAATCACCTCTAATCTAATCCGGTAAGGGCTGACATCATTTTGCTATTATCTTTATCACGTTGTTCTTTCAAGATATGAATGTAAGTTTCTTGCGTGGTTGTTACGGTAGAGTGTCCAAGTCGTTCTGCAACGGATGACAAGCTCACATCATGCAAAATCAAAAGAGAGGCATGAGTATGCCGCAATCCATGCATCGTAATAACATTGACCCCAGCTTTTTCGCAAAGCTGTTTCATATAAGCGTTATAAGTTGAATTAAAAATACGCTTATCTTTGGGAACAAAAATTGGTTCGTCCTTTGGTAGATTTTTAACTAAGTCCCGCATTTCCATTCCTAATTTCCAGTCAATGGAAATAGTTCTGATTGAAGCTTGATTTTTAGTTGGTTGAAAACTTCCATGGAAACTCTTGTAATCCCAAGTCTTATTAATGGTTAAGGTCATGTTTTGGAAATCAAAGTCATCAGGTGTAACTCCTAAACCTTCCGAAAATCTTAATCCTGTCTTAGCAATTAAAAGAATTAGCCAATCAATACTAGGTTCTGATCCCAAGGTTAATTGATCTAAAAATTTCCTAACTTCAAACTCATTGAGATATTTAATGTTTTTCTTACGTGGCCGTTTGCCTTTTAAAACAATTCTTCGTGTCGGATCAACATCAATTAGGCCTTCATCAACAGCATCAAAAATCGCTGCTTTAATTTGATGATGAAAATCCTTAACGGTCTGTATTTCGTGATCCTTGGCATACATATTGATTAATTTTTGATACTTTCGTCTATCTAGTTGGCCAACCTCAGTATCTGGCAAGATGTGGCGCAAATGCTTAGCTGAAATTCTGTATTTAGCCAGGGTAACTTCACGAACCGCTCCGTCTTTATAGTCGTCGATCCAATCATTAAAATATTCCCAAAACAATTGTTCCTTACGCGCTTTCAAAGATTTTTTCATATTTGATCCCCCAAATTTTGATTCTGTATTTTTTAGACTAATGAACCTGTTAGCTCCATGATTTTTTCATGACAAATGTTGTCAATCATTTCTAACAACGCTTTGCAGCCGTCAATTGTTTCTGGTACTTCATTATCGAAATACTGATTGAATACTTGCTTGATTTCTTGAACTACTTCAGCAACCGGATCATCATCTGGCATTGAACTGACAATCTTAATGACCTTCTTTTTAAATCCACTCAGATTATCCATGTTCAGATAAATCTTCAATCCAAAAGAATACCCAACAATGATTCTGGCCATCCGGTCATTGTGCTGCTTAATTGTTTCCAAAACAATCACCTCAATAAATTTATTTCTGATTCTTTCCAATTCTGCAAATAACGTAGATTATGGATCCGATTATCAAAGCTGGAATCCATAACCAGTAATAGGAAATAATGAGACTAATGATCACCAGTAGCAGAATGAAGCTCAAGCATCCGCTGCATCCGTCATTGAAAAAACAAAACATTAGCATGGCCAAAATAAGTAATGAAATTCCTGCAATCATGGTTTTCTCCAAACTTGAATTTTAACTAAATAGGTTTTTAGCTTTTCACCAGATGCAAAACTGCTTCTGAATCCAACTTTCTCAGCTTCAGAACCATTTTTTGTTTTCAATGCAGCTTTTTGAATGGTATAGCCATCATTTTTAAAGCTATCTATCGTTTCTGCTAGATAATGGATTGCATCAGTAAATTCAGCAAATTCAACTGAATAACTAATCTGTTTAAATGTCATTGAGGGAACCTTTTCCATGTCCATTTTCAACCACCTCACTTTTCTGGATCTTTATTTTCTTGTTCTAAACTCTTTATTTTATTTTTTAGTTCTCGATTTTCTCGATTTTTCTCATGCAATTGAAATTCTAAGTCAATGATTGTGCTCGCTTGTGTATCTAGTGCCATCGTCAGTGATCTAGTAATATTTTGTAAAATTAGTTTAGAATTTGGTAAGTGGTATTTTGAATTACTAAAAAAATCATTGTTAGCCATTATCATCTAGCATCCTTCCGCACATTGGGCAAAAGTAAATATGAACGTCATCAGCTCCCATTACGCTGCCAATGTTTGAAAACAATCTGTAACCATTCTTGTGCTTTTGCTTGTGAATTCTCATAGTTTCTATGTTTCCCATGTATGAATAGGGATCATGACAATAAAAGCAAGTTGCTTGCCATTTAGTTTCAACTTCGTCCATTTCATTCTCCATTAAGATTTCTCTTATATCCCAGGACGCTCATCCTTGCTAGCAGAAATAAAAATTGCTTGTTGTCCATGGAATCCCGCTCTGGAGTTTTGAGATATTCATAAAAATCAGTATTTAGCATGGTTCTTATGCCTTGAATAGTGTGCTTAGCAATTTCAAACGACCTTGCTAATTCAGAGCTAACTACCGGAACTTCAACTTCTTTTTTACTCATTGCTTAACCTCGTCTTTCTGTCTTAGATTTGCCAATTTCTGCTTGATTAAGGCTCGGTTGTTTGGATCTGATTTCTTTGTTGAGCGCTGGTTATCTGGTTGAGTGGCCCAGTTAGGTAACGTCTCACGAATGTTAGGTACATAGTTATTGCGGCGTTGTCGTTTAACTGGCTGTTTTCTATTAGTCTGTGCCAGATGTGACGGATGATGTTTCTCGTTGTATTTAGCAGTATCGGTCATTGCGGCATCAACCGTCTTGATACCCTTGCGTTGGTAATTTTGAAATGCTTTATCTAGCCAGTAGTAAAGCCCACCAGTGCTAACTTGACGTTTAGCAGCGGATTCTAGTGTGTAAAGTACCAATTCCAAACCAAAGTTAACTACCCAGGTTGTAATGGCCTGCTTCATAGGCAGATTAGGCTTGCATTCAAACATAGCTTCGTAATTGTTTAAGGCTTCATCAACCCCATCAGGTGTTTTAGGTTCTGCTGGTGAACTTGGTTCTTGGGTTCCCGGGTTTTTCGTTTCCTGCTTTGACTCAGATTTTTCGTCGTCACTAACTAACCCACTAACTAACTTTGTAGAGTCTTTAGTTTGTAGTGTTCGATTTTCCAACATACGATAATCGGACATAGGTGTTACCTGTGTTCGATTATCAAACATAGGTACGTCGGATAATTCCCAGTAGGTACCTTTGAAGTGGCCACCATCATTTCGCTGACGTTCTCTTCGTAAATAACCATACTTTTCTAGTTCATTTAGGCCACTACGTAACGAAGCACGGCCATCTGCTGCGTGCTTGGCTACTTCGGTTTCGTAGAACTGCCAGTCGTCGGGTTGTGACCAAAGATAGCCAAAAAGGCCGCGAGCTTTCCAGCTCAAACGGTCGTCCTGGACTAATTGGTTACTAATCATTGAGTAACCTTGTTTGTACTTCTTAATTCTTGTCATAGTTAATCACCTAAACTAATCGTTTGATTTCACGGCTTTTCAAATCTGGAATCTTTCTTCTACTAGCTTGGTTAGATTGCAAGGAGCCTTGAGACATAGTAGAATTACAGTTGATTAAGTAACTTTCCATCAATTTGGATTTGAGACTGTTCACGGTGCCACGTGAGCGGTCTTTTTTTATGCCTTTAATTTTCATCTTCATCCTCCAAGTAAATCCGGTCACTAAGACTATCCATACCGTTCAACTGGTCGTTAGACTTAATGTCCTTTTCAGTAAAGACTTTGGCTTTTGCACGATCAGGCGTTGCATCAAT
The DNA here is from genome assembly GCF_024029435.1 of Fructilactobacillus hinvesii. Taxonomy (NCBI): domain Bacteria; kingdom Bacillati; phylum Bacillota; class Bacilli; order Lactobacillales; family Lactobacillaceae; genus Fructilactobacillus; species Fructilactobacillus hinvesii. The sequence goes on from NZ_CP097118.1 coordinate 1,007,047, forward strand.
TCTTCCGTGGTGTTCATCCATTTCTTGAATGTAAACGTATTGGCCACCAGGCAACTGTAAAATGAATTTCTTTTTGTCATCCGCTTGATCAAGTTCTCCAGGTTGTACGTCGCGGCCAAGTGAAAAATGTACTGTTTCTGTCATTAGATTTCTCCTTTTTGTTTCTTAATAATCGCTTCGGCTTCAGCAGCAACTTGTTCTTCGCTGTTCGTCTCATCGACACGTTTGCGAGCCTTTTTGTAATCATCATCAGTAATACCCAGCACATCAACTAGCAGTGCAATAACGCCATCTCTCGCATGACTATAAGTGGCTATCTTTTCAAGTAACGTTGAAACTATATTCAACGCAAGGTCCCTATCATTTGCGTTTTCAACTTTGACGAAAGCAAAGGACTTCTTTTTATCCTCTCCTGAATAAAGTTTGACTTCTAAAAATGGTTCTATTTTTTTATCACTCATTAGCTTTGGCTCCTTCCTCAACAAGCATCACACCCCAACCATCTCCGCGTTTAGAAATAGTTACTTCCAAACAGTCAGAATGCGTAGTAAACATAGTTCGTGCATACCAGCATGCTGCTTCTAATTCATCAAATAGCATGCTGTAATGAATTAGTTTGGGTTTCATTACAGTTCACCACGTTTCTTAGCATCGCGGATGACGTCATCATCCGTTTCAAACAATGGTTCCGGGTGTTTCTTCCAGTCCTTGTAGCCTGCATAAGCAATGGCCCCGATAATAATTCCGGAAATAAAGAAGAATAGGTCTTCAGGTGTAATTACAGCCATTTCAGTTACTCCTTTCTTAGTGCAATGCGATTAATGCAATCGCTAGTCCAATTGCGAACCCCATGAAGAAGCTCACAACGTAATTAGGGAAGTTATAAACAAACCGTTTACGTTCTTTCTCGTCCATCTTGATCAATCTCCTTTAGCAACTTTTGTCGTTGCTTTTCTGTGAAATAAAAAGCATCGATTGCATCAGAGTGCCAATTTGTTAAATCAACATCAGGACGCCATTTCTTCAACTGTTTGATTTTCTCGTCTATGGTTTTCAAGCTTTTTACTCATCCTAAACTGGTCCATATAGTTATCTAAATCTGACTTTTTGAAGCGCATCCCAAATGGGGTATCGTAAACTTCAACGTAGTCAATCACTTTGTTGTTAAATGTAGTCCGGCTTCTGATGCCAAGATAAAACATCGCTTCCTTAATGGTCAGATACCGAGGCTGTAACATCAGCTTCAATTGCATGTACATAGCTTCAGGTAGTCCGGCCATTGCCATTAGCATGCTAATCACCTCTCTCCAAATTATCCTTAACGTTCATAAATCCACGATCATCGTTGTAGTAGTTATCCAAGCTTCTGATAACCTCAATTGCTTGAGCAGGTGTTAATCCCTGCTGCCGGAAGTAGTTAATACAGTGATTACGGTATAAACGGATGTCATCCGCTGGAGCAGATGAATCTTTGATTAAATAGTCTTTTCTCATTTTGTTACCTCAATAAAATTCCAATAATAATTGATAAAAGTAAAATTATAAAAATCAGATAAATATCAGTTGATTTCATCAAAAATCCTTTCAAAAAGCATCTGCTATAATTGCATCAAAGGAGGTAATTAGAAATTGCGACAAGATATAATTTTGTTAATCCATAATAATGTGATAATAATCAATGAATTGTTCGCTTGGATATTAAATCAGTTATCAACTCAATGGATTGCAATTATCACTGCAATTGCAGGCTTTTTAGCTTGGAAAAGCGATCACGCCAAACTAATTGTAGAAACAGATAAAGTAGCGCATTCTGTAGCAGGCATTCTTTTAGATGATGGACGTTCGCTTATTAATCAAGAACATAGCATGCAACATTTAGTGATGTGGATGATAAATCCCTCAGCAAATGACATAAGTTTTTTTGATTTGCGGGTTGTCTTAGATACTGGTGAAGCTGACTACTACACGCCTATTAAATTTAGTAATGCGAATGATTTAAAAAATGTAAGTGCTGAAGGACTAATTCCTATTAAAGATGGTTCAATGTCCAACGGATTAATCGCTGTATCATTACCACAGGCCAACTATGGAACTGTACCAGCTCATGGTTTTGTTCAACTCGACTTGGTATTTCATGCTGATAAGATAAGCGATAATAATATGGTTCTGATGAAACTTGCGCAGTCACACAATCTGTGGAGTCGTTTACGTCATTCTCGAATGACGCCGCGTTGGTTACGTCCAAAGATGGGATACACTTTTTCTGAGACAAAAGAAGACGCTTGGTCATTTCAGGTGAAAGAACTCGAAAAATTGAACCATCTAAATTAGTTTCTTTTCGATATTTCATTGCATCTTCATATGAGACAAACATTTTAGGATATCCTAAAATAAAATATTCTTTTTTATCTATGATTCACACATCCTTAAATTTACGATGGAATGCATAGTGGCCACCAACCACTATGCTTTTTCTTTTAGTTCATAAAGTTCCCATTCATCCGAAAGGATGTCGTCCGCAGTTGGATTCCAAAATTTACTATCGTGGCCATCAAATTTACCGTCACGATCTAATCCGATCAGAATGTAATGTGCATTACTTCCGTTAGTTGGAATCAAATAACTAAACACATGACCTTTGAACGGTCTTGCGATTCCGCACTTCTTTTCAATCGCTTGCTTTGTTGCTTCGATGATTGTCATTTAGTTATCTCCTTTCTTCATCATTGCTAAAATAGCAATGATGAGGACAAAAAATTAAGAAAACAGATCTTCAATTGGTATTCCAAGCTTTTCGGAAATAATGGGCAATTCGTTAGCTTTGAAGGTTCTTTCACCATTTTCCCCACGAGAATATTGAGTATAGTACATGCCAAGAGCTTTGCTCATTTCTCGTTGAGAAATCCCCTTTTCAATCCTTTTTTCTTTAAGAAGCTTGATATTTAACTTTTTAGTTTGTGTAATTGCAATTACCTCCCTTCTATCATTGCTAAAATAGCAACGTTTAATATACAATGATTATATATTGCTATTTTAGCAATGTCAACAAAAATAATTGTTATTTTAGCAACTTATACTTGCGAAATGTGCAACCATGTTAATATAAATTGTGATAATCGCAACTTATAGGAGACATGAAATGAACGTCGATAAAATTATAGATAGAATCACTAATTTGCTAGAAATAAAAGACATGAGTCAAGCTGAATTAGCAAGGCGCTTAAAAATGGATCCTACTGTTTTAAATAGGGTTATGAAAGGTAAAAGAAAACTAACTGCTGATGAGTTAGCAAAAATAGCTGATGTATTTGGAGTTACAACTGATTATCTTTTGGGAAGAAAAGTTGATTTAGGAGATACACCTGTTGCTGCTCATATGTTAGACGGCTTAACTGATGAACAAAAACAGGAAATTAATGACTACATCGAATTCAAAAAAGCTCAATACAAACGGAAGCATGAATAAATAAGTAGGTGTTAAGCATGACAAACATCGAAAAATTAATCGCACGTCATCCAGAATTGACTTTCACATTTGAAAATATGCCTAAGGGATTGTGTGGGTTAAACGTTGGAAACGAAATTATCATTAATAAAAATTTAGATGATCAGGAGCAATTACAATGGCTCTATGAGGAAATAGAACATCATCGACTATCAGTTGGAGATATTTCTGAATATCAGAATGGAACTAATTCTCATCAAGAATACGTTGCCAGAAAATCAGCAATGCAAAAGTGTGTACCTAAAAGCTCTCTCAATAAAGTTTTGAAATTGAAGCCAGACAACGATTTTGAAGTGGCTGATGAATTGGGTGTGTCACTTGATTATCTACATGAAGTGGCCCAAATTTATGGATTCAGATTCAAATGATTACGTCCAGAACTGATTGACGTTAAAAGCTGAATTAGATTGGAGAATGACAATGAAGAAATTTTTTACCATAGCTATGGCATCATTAATGGCCTTATCGTTAGCTGCTTGTTCTAGCTCAAGTAAGTCCAATAATGGCAAGAAAGACAACGCTAAGACCGAAAAGAAAGTTAAGCCATCAAAGAAGCACGAATCTAAGAAGAAAGATACAAAACAGGATAAAAAGAAAGACGAAAGCAAAAACCAAAAAGCATCCGTATCTAGTGATTCTAAAAACAATAACCAAAAAGCATCAGGAGCTTCTCAAACAAGTGTCCAACAGACAAATCAGAACAATGGCCAAGTTCAAACACAAACTGCTTCTAATAATCAACCAGAGCAAACCAGTAATTCACAACAGACTGAATCAAATACAGCAGCAAATGCTAATAGTACAGAAGCCAACGTACAGCAATCATCAGAAGACCCTTATAATAGTTCTCCCCAAGTCTCTGCAGTCCGGAATAGTGATCCAGCAGAATACGCAGCTGAAGAAGCTCGTGTAGAAAGTGGCCAATCATCTATCTCTCAAGAACCTTTATTGGGGAAAGCACAATCTGATTATCAAAATTCGTTTAATGGTAATTAATAACAATCGTCCTATTCGGTAGCTTGGCCGGTTCGACTCCGGCCTATGGTCTTGGATATTTTTATTCAAAATAAAAAAGCCTCCGCTGGTGACGGATGCTAAAAAATAAATATGAGGAAAGTATCATGCAAACAAACAATCCTGAAATTAATATAAATACACTCTATTTAACTAAACCCGGAGAATATATCCCCGTTCTGATTATAAAACCTCAAAATGAAAAGGTTCATGCTAATTTACATGTCCAATTTGTTGAAGCGACTAAGGGATATCATAAAATTAATTTTGATGTATTTAATAATCATGGCAATGATTTAACTGCTGATAAAGGACCAATTGAAGTTGATTTACAACCAAACAAGAAAAATATTTTGGAATTGCAAATTGATGATTATAAATCTTTAATGGGTGATATTGCTTTAGATTTTTGGGCTGAAATTTCTAAAGGGGACAATGATTTTATTACAGTTAAAATCACCTTTGATGAAAAATTTTCAGAATCATTAAAAGTTTTTATTGAAAGCGAGAGTTAAAAATGGCTCAAAATGGTGTTCCACAACTAAAACTTTTAGACAAACAGAACAGACATCTAGATGGAGAAGTCTCCACTGATGATACAATGAAGTCACAATCATCAGATGGAGGCGACGGTACGATGAAAAAAGATTATGTAACGCACGAAGAATTGAATCATGCAGTTGATAATTTAAGTAACGAAATCAAGCTTAGTCATAAAGACATGGAAATGGGCTTTTCCAATATAGACAGCAAAATTGATTCAAAATTTGAACAAATAAATACAAAGTTTGAACAACAGAAGGTCTGGATTTTAACATCAGCATTTTCTGTCATAACATTAATATGTACAATTGTCGGACTTTTGATAAAGATTTTATAATAAATCCACAAACCCCAATTTTGGGGTTTTCTTTCATGATACGTGCGAACAAACGTTCTATACACCCTACTTGGTAGCTAACAGCTGGTTCGATTCCAGCTTAGGGCTTTGCTTACTAACTTCTCCGGCTTTGAAAGGAGTGTATTATCATGGAAATATATCAGTATGAAGTTAAGGGGCAAAAATATTACCGGCTCAAAGCTTATCTAGGCATTGATCCCCACACAGGGAAAAAGAAAAGTGTCACTCGGTCTAAATTCAAAACAAAAAAAGCCGCTAAATTAGCTTTCAACAAACTGTTAATCCAATTTGAAGATAATAAATTAGAGCCTTCTCAACGTAATGAAAAACTTAAATTTAAAGACGTTTATGATGAATGGATAACATCGTACAAAGAAACCGTAAGGAATAGCACATATATCAATACGATTAGCGCCTTTAAAAATCACATTCTGCCAGTTTTCGCTGACCAGTACATTAATACTATCACGATTTCTGAAATTCAAAAAACAGTAAATCGATGGTTTAAAGCTGATTCTAAGGTAAATTGCAAAAAATGGGCCAATTTTGTAGCATCCGTTTTTAATTTTGCTATCCGAATGGGATATTACAAAGGTCTAAATCCAGCTAAATCAATTACTCTTCCAAAAATGCCAGAAATACCTGGAGAAAAAAAGCCTAACTTTTATACCCAAAAAGAACTCAATAAATTCTTGGATTCATTGAGCAAAGATGAAAAGGTTTTTAATCGTTATGTATTTTTCCGTCTACTGGGGTTTTCGGGAATGCGTAAAGGTGAAATTTTAGCAATCGAGTGGAAAGACGTGGATTTTTCTAAACGTTATGTAAGAATCAATAAGTCAGTTTCCGTACTGAGTACGTCTAAAGATAAACTCAATCCCCCAAAAACTAAAGCTGGTTATCGTGCAATCCCTCTTGACCCAAAAACAATCAATCTATTGCAACAATGGAAAATTCGATGCAAAGAATATAAATTGATGGTAGGTCAGTACTTGTCAGAAACAGATGCAGTATTCGAAGGACGTTCTGGTAAATTTATGAATCCCAATAGTCCACAAAAGTGGCTGAAAAAAGCATTAGAAACTTCTGGGACACATCAAATTACCTTGCATGGTTTCAGAAAGTCTTACTGTACAGCACTGGTTTCAGCTGGTGTCCCAATTAAGGAAGTTCAACGTAGAATGGGACATGATGATATTAAAACTACACTGGATGTTTATAGTTTTGTTACGCATGACCAGATTGAGAAAGCCAACCGCCAATTCGAAAAGTACATTAGTTTATAAAGTCGGTAAAAAGTCGGTAAATTTTTATATAATTGCCCGCTGTCGTTGTCGTAGCAACGTTTTATTCATGCATAATTTAATTGTGGGACAATTAACCACTTAGCGCTAACCATAATTAAAGGAGAAATGCTTAAAATGAATAAGCCACTTAAAATAATTTTACGACGAGAGAACTTGTCGCTCATGATTCCTGCTGGAACTTCCATTACTAATTGTGAAATTAAAAAAATAGATTGAAATACAGCAAATTGGAATAAATTCAAGTGCAAAAATTGCAGACAAAATAAAATATTGATGATTCGTGTAAATCGAGACTTAACCCCAATTGTATATAAATAATAACTAATCCGTGGTGTAATTATAATTGCTGCTTTCCCCCCTTTTTTAGTTTTGAATTTTTCTTAGTATATGGATATTTAAAGTAACTGTCAATTGAAATAAAAAAGGTAGTTTGGATTAAAACTACCTTTTTTATTTAAGTAAATTGGTTGTAGAATCATCTGGAGTAACCCCGAAGGAAAGTTTGGCTCCAATCTCATAACGACGGCGCTTGGGTACGTTATTAATCCCTAAGTGTTTAAATGGAAATGTAATCTGCATGGTGGCAAAGCGACTCATCGAATCAATACTTGGAATTAATTTCCGTAAAAACATGGGATCAAAATGACCAGTATACATCTGCATTAAAATCCGAATCCAGTTAATCCCAGTAACCTGGTTTAAAAAAATCGTTTCTGTAATTCTTAAAGGAGTAATCCCAGTTGGGACATAATTTCCCTGCTTATCCACCGTAAATAATACTTGAATTAATCCCGTCAGCGGATGCTTTTTGATTTCAGCTCGGGCGATTCTTTCAACTTTTTCTGTATCTAACTGGTGATCAGCGTACGGAATATAATAACTGGTTTGATTTTCTAACTCATTTCCATCATTTTCCATTTGTGAGCGAAATCCAACCGTGGCAATGGGAATAATCCCTTGGGGACTAACTAAGACATTTAATGCAAAATCTGCCTGGTCCTGATAGATGGTTCCCGTTTCTTGATCAGGCGGTAACACCACTAACTTAAACTGACTGTTAATTTTTTGCAACTCGCGAATCAAAAAATGGCGATTCCCTGGTAAAAAAACATATTGCGGTTGTTCCAATTCGATTACATTTAAAATTTCACCTAGTTGAACTGGTTCAATGTACTGTTTATCACTAATGGCAGGAATTAATGACACCGAATTAGGATTATTATTTAAAATAATCGTTTTATAACCCAATTTATGCAATTGAATTAACATCTCAGCCGTATAAGTATCAGCAGCTGTATTAGGCCCTAAGTGATTCCGCCCCTTCCCAATGACTAGTGCACGGGGAGCATCTAAACTCGTACTCTCGTTTTCGAATTCATAACTACCATAAAACGAGTTTATCTTCTCTGGTAATTCTCCAGCCGTTGGATCAATCATTTTATATGTTTTGGGCGTTTTCAATTGTTTTTGCATTGCGATAATTTTAGCATTATCGGTCTTCCAAAAATGACAAAACATTCCATTCCCAAATCCATATCGATTTCCAGCTAACAAAGTTTCCGCTTGTAACGGCAGTTCCTGAACTTGCTTAATGACCGTCAGCAAATTCTTCATGATGACAAAGTAAAATTCATCGATCTTTGTTAGCTCGCTTAAATCGCTTGCAGAATAGCCCCGACGAACTGCTTCAAACAAAATTAAAATTTGCTGGTCAGTGGGATGAATTAGTTGATTGATCAATTCATCTTCATTTAAATCTGAATACTCTGGCAACACATCTTGGGGACTAGGTTGTGAGCTGCGTAACCCGATCATTAGTGCAGCTTCAGCACTACGCCCCACTCCAATTGCTGCTCCAGTCGCTTTGGCATGGGTTCCTAACCGATTATCTGCCATATCCAAATAGTCAAAGGACCAAATGGGCATTTTAACGGTCACATGATCACTTAAAGGTTGTAAGATTGCAGTTAATGGATTAAAACGTGGTGGAAGCTTTACGTCCGTTAAGGAAATGTCTAGTAATAAAGAAGCTACTACCTTGGCGAGTGGATATCCCGTGGCTTTGGCAGCTAAAGACGTTTCCGAATTAAAAACCGGATTAACCTTAATCACATATGCTTCATTATTTTCCGCATTAACGGCAAATTGGAGATGACAAATTCCCTTAATTCCCAAACAATCTAAGACATCAAAAGTAATTGAACGAAGTTGCTTTAACTGATAATCATTTAGGGTTTGGGCTGGAGCAAAAATGACAGAATCGGTAGCGTTAATTTTAATCGGATTCATGTCTTCTAAAGAGGAAATTAGCATTTTGTTGCCTTCCACGTCACGAATGGCTACCATTCCAATTTCTTGATAGTTTCCGACTTCTCGTTCTAAGGACAGTTTTTGCTCTGGAGATTCTTGAAACAAATCATCAATTTCATTATTCAAACTTTCCATGTTTTGAAAAATCCGTCGTTGCCGTTTCTTGTTGGTGCTAAGGGGTTTGATTGACACCGGAAACTGAATTTGATCAATATTTTCCCGCAGTTCGTTAAAATCACTGATAATACGCGAAGCAACGATTGGAATATGGTTATCAGCCAGTCGATTAGCTAGAGCGGTATTCTGATCTGCCGTTTCCGTTTCCGTTCCAAAAAGATACAGATTATTTTTGTTTAACCCAATTAGTTGAACTTGCCGTTCTTCAAGAACGTGATTTTTAACTAACCTTTGGACGACCGTTAGAGCGGCTTTAGTCCCAAAAATAGGAGTAATTCCATCAATCTGATTATCATTTAAAATAGCGGTAACGTTTTGCGCATTAATGCTCTGTGCAAACGTATGCTGTGAATCCACTTCTTGCAGCAACAAGGAATACGGATTGTTATCAATGACAAATGTTTCAATCCCGAGTCTTCGCCAAACAGATACCGCTTGAAACGCAGCCGCATCTTGTTCACTTTCGTGATCAATGTTAGAGGCTCCCCCACCGAGAATCAAAATTTTTTTAATTTGCTTCATGAACTGAGCTCCTGTGTGCAATAATGCTTTCAACGAATTCTTCGAATAAATCAAAGCCATCCACCATTCCCCCAGATCCATCTGGAGAAAATTGAACCGAAAAGGTGGGATAATCCCGACTGCGAATTCCCTGAATGGTGCCATTGATTAAATCTTTGTAAGTTACAATTAGTTTATTGGCATCTACAGAATCGTTTACAAGCGCATAAGCTTGAGCTTGATTAGGATAAATTAACTCATTCGTAATAATTTTACGCACTGGATGATTACTTCCATAGTTACCAATTGGCATTCGGGTCACTTGAGCCCCATTGGCAATGGCAATTAATTCATGCCCTAACCCGATTCCAAATAGCGGTAACTGTTTTTGAATTGTTTGAATGGTTGCAATGACACTGGGATCAATTTCAGCGGGAGAACCAGGTCCAGATGACAGGACTACCCCCTCCGGATCCAAATTCTTAATTTCTGCAAAACTAGTATTCCAGGGAACAACAATCATATTACAATTCAGTTTAGCGAGTTGCCGGATAATGGATTCTCGTAACCCAAAGTCAATAACTACAATGGTAACTCCCGTTCCGGGAACTAAGTATGGTTTTGGGGTCGCCACTGCCTGAATTTGCTGATTACTTAAAACCGCAGCTTGTAATTGATCAAAGGCATGCGCATCATTGGTGCTGACGATACTAGCTTTTTTGATATCATGCTGTCGCACATGTTTTTGCAACTGACGGGTATCAATTTGACTAATTCCTGGGATATGACGTTCCCGTAAAAAGGAATCTAACGATAAATCCTTTAATTGAGAAAAAGAAATGTTTTCACTTTGATGCACTACAATTCCCTTAGCTGATGTCAAAATGGATTCATAGTTTTGGGGATTAATTCCCACGTTTCCAATGGAAGGTTGCAAAAAAGTCACAATTTGGTTGTGGTAAGTGGGATCCGTTAACGCTTCTTGATAATAATTTAAATTCGTATTAATTGCCAACTCACCAGTAGTACTGGTTAGATCTCCAAATGCTTCTCCAGCAAATGAGGTCCCATCGTCAAGCACTAAATATCGTTTAACCACGAAGAATCCTCCTACCTAACTGAGTTGCTATTTTTGCTTAATCTCAACTCCATCACGATCATCAATTTCAGAAACTAGTACCTTAATCGTCTCATCCTTAGAGCTGGGAATATTTTTGCCTACAAAGTCCGCCCGAATTGGTAGTTCTCGGTGTCCGCGATCAACTAAAACAGCCAGATTAATTCGTTTGGGACGGCCAATTTCATTAATTGCCCCTAACGCAGCTCGAACTGTTCTCCCAGTAAACAAGACATCATCAACGAGTACAACATTTTGGTTATCAATGGGAACAATGTTTTCTGCAACAGATTGACTTGAAGAGTCAGACGTCTTATCATCCCGATACTTCGTAATGTCTAACGAGATTACAGGAACATCGGTGTTTTCTAATTTTTTGAGTCGGTTTGCAATTCGTTCGGCCAGATAAACTCCTCTGGTTTTAATTCCAATTAAGACCAGGTTTTGCACCCCTTTATTCTTTTCAATGATTTCATAGGTAATTCTCGTCAATGCCCGTTGCATTGACATACTATCTAACACAACTTTTTCACCGTTCATGATTTAGTTCCTCCTGTGAGTTCATAACTTGATATTTCTTTTCTAAATTATGCAAAGTGGTTTGAAACAACGGGGGTAATGGACTCTGAAAGTCTAATTCCTTTCCGGTTATGGGATGGGTAAAACCTAATTCAGCCGCGTGTAAGAACTGTCCATTTCCTTTAATAGTTTTGTGAGGACCATAAAGAGGGTCTCCCACTAACGGATGCTGAATGTATTGCATATGAACCCGAACTTGGTGGGTTCTCCCGGTTTCTAATTGACACTCCACTAGCGTATAGTCATCGCCCAACCGCTCTAACACACGAAAATGAGTCACGGCAGGCCGCCCATTTTTCACGACCGCCTGCTTTTTCCGGTCTTTAGGTGAACGACCTAAAGGAGCATCAATTGTCCCCTGGTCTTCATGAATGCGACCGTGAACAAGCGCAATGTAACGACGACGACTAGTTTTTTCCTTCAATTGCCGTGCCAAAGACTGGTGCGCAATGTCAGTTTTGGCCACCATTAATAAGCCCGAAGTATCTTTATCAATCCGGTGAACAATTCCTGGTCGAAACGTTCCGTTAATGTTAGAAAGCTGCGTATGCGCTAGTAGCGCATTCACTAAAGTATGATTGGGATGACCAGGCGCAGGATGCACAACCATTCCTTGTGGCTTGTTAACCACAATTACCTGATCATCTTCATAGACAATTTCAAGCGGGATCTTTTCTGGAACAACATCCAACTGCTGGGGAGCTGGAATTTTAATTGTAATTTGTTCGTGCGGTTGTGGCTGATACTTCGGTTTTTGCGGAGTTCCATTTACCAAAACATCTCCGGTTTTTATTAGTTTATTTACCCGAGAACGACTTAAATCAGGGAACTGCTCTGCAATTAATTTATCTAAGCGCGTACCACTTGCTGCAACGGTAAAGTGACGTTCTTCCATCAGTCCTCCTTTACAATCAATCGAACTAGAATCAGGCCAACTCCTAAGGTGAGGTAACAATCAGCTAGGTTGAAAATTGGGAACTGCATAAAATCCAGTTGAACAAAATCTGTTACCGCTCCATACACAATTCGATCCACCAAATTTCCAATTGTTCCCGCTAGCATTAATCCAAGACAACCCATAATCCACGAATTATTTTGCTCTTTATACATTAAGTACAAAAAGATGGCAGCTGCTCCAATTGCAATTAGGATAAAAAGCCACGAATTACCTGCTAAAAAACTCCAAGCTGCACCGGAATTAGTAATATTGGTGATGGATAATAAATGAGGAATTACTGTGCGACTTTCCCCGCTAGGAACCTGACTACGGACGAACTGCTTTACAACTTGATCAAGCACAATCAATCCCATCGTCACAATTAGCATTCCAATGAGCAAACGAGTCGGCGCTTTTTTCTGCATCTTATTCATGATGTTGATCCTTGGTTAGTAACTCCTGTAGTTCAATTACAGAGTTAGCCGGCAATAAAAATTTATACCGACGTCCACCTGCGTTAAAAGCAATACTATTTCGATGAGCTTGCACGCGTGAAATCGATTGAAGACTAATCTTCTTTCCAAACGGATTCAATACTTGACGAATTTCAATTGTATCTTCCCACACCAACATCTTTCTAAAATCAATTTGAATCCAAGTTAAAGCTACAAATGCAAGGAAGAAACTGAAGGTAATGTTTTGAAATTGCGTAATTTCAAGCCAAATAATTACCCCAATTAATAACACAATGACCGTCCAGCTCCAACAAATGATGCTAGTGGTCGGTTGTGGTTGATATAAAAATTTTCTTTTCTGCGTTATCATAAAAAACATCCTTATTAGATATGGAGATTAACATGTACATTAAAGTTTACTCAGATGCAGCGGAACAACCACGGACAAAACAGTGTAGTGCTGGAATCTTAATGATTGTCAATCACCAACAAATTCAAATAAAACAATTATTAACTGCAACTGACAACCACTCGGCTGAATTTCAAGCGTGTGAGCTAGCGTTACAAACGCTTGTCCACCGTTTATCTGATACTGAACAAAAAAACGCCGTCGTTAACTACTACACTGATAGTAAAATTGTCGCAGAAAGCCTACAAAAAAACTATGCTAAGCACTATCAAACTTTCGTGGATCGGATTGAACAATTGCAACAGGTCTTTGCGTTCTTTTTTGTAAACTGGATCCCTGATCACGAGAATCAAGGCGCCCATCAACTTGCCCTTCAGGCCCTGCATCAAGCGGAACGTAAGTAATTTGTAATCGGCTTAGAATAATACTCCAAATCCACTGATTGTCCTAATGCAAGTCGAGCCAGTAATTGCCCCACTAATGGTCCGGTAGTTAAGCCAGATGAACCTAATCCAGTGCCAACTAAAAGATCTGGATGACCCGGAACCTGACCGACAAACGGTCCATAGTCAGATGTATAAGCTCTGGTTCCAACCCTCTTTAGAATAACATTTTCCAAGCTAATTCCGGCAACCAAATGGCTGGCCGTTTGTAAAAGCCGGGCAGTGGCTGTTTCCGTTTCGGATAAATCAAAACCAGAATGATCTTCATGGGTGGCTCCAATAATTAAGCGGTTAGTCGCAACCGGAATAAAATCATACTCAGACTCTGGCATTAATACCGGGCAATTAGCTTTAGTAGCATGGGGTAATTTAATTTCAATTAACTGTCCCTTTTGTGGCCGAATATCAGCTTGAACGTGTACAGAACTTAAAACTTTCTTAGTCCAGGCTCCGGTCGCCAAGATGATTTGATCAAACCGCTGTACTCCTTGCTTGGTTTGTAAATGGTGATCGTCCACTAGATCAACTTTTTCACTTCTCAACTGTATTAAAGGACATTTTGATAATAAATGCTGACAGAAACGATTACCGTCAATCCAACTTCCCCCACTAATAAAGAGGCCCGGCGTGGTCATCTTCGTTAACATCGGTAATGCTTGTTTAATTTCTTCAGGTTGTAACACCTGAATTTCCCCCATGAGCGGAGCAGTTTGCTTGCGGTTGTAAGCTAGTTGTTCTAATTCCTGAACCTGCTCGATGTTCTTGCGAGTAATAATTGTCCCGTTGTTAGCGTAGGTTAATCCATCCATGTTCGTTGCTGTTGCAAGTTCTTTAACTACCGTTGCTCCATCCCGGGCTAAATGATACCAGTGCTGATTTCTCCGTTTTGAAAGCCACGGTGAAATAATCCCGGCTGCTGCTTTAGTAGCTTGTCCGTTTTTGGAATCAAATAAAGTAATTTGCACGCTTGCATTCGGTTCAAGCTGATTTAAAAAATAGGCAGCACAAGTGCCCACAATTCCGCCCCCGATGATTGCAATTCGTTTCGTAAGTCATTCCTCCTAATCCTTATGACCCCAGTATTGGAAGTAATCAGTGCGAATCTGTCCATTATAAAGTTTCCGCCGTTTAGTGGCCTTTGCCCCATAAGCTTTTTCAAAGTTTAAGTCACTAGTCAGGTAGTACTTGGACCAAGTTGTTAACGGACGAAAAACCGTGCCTAAATCCTGATACAACTTAGTTGCTGCTTCCCGATCACCTAATCGTTGGCCGTACGGTGGGTTGGTAACTACCACGCCATCAGTTGCAGTAGTGTGAAAGTCTTGCACCGCTAACTGCTTAAAATGAATATCATGGAGTAAGCCCATCTCTTGGGCGTTGACCTTAGCGTGATTAATCATCTCACCGTTAACATCGGAAGCTTGAATCTGAAGGTCACCCTCATTATTAGCAGCACCAAGTGCATCTGTGCGCATTGATTGGACCAGATCTGAACTAACCCAATCCCACGCTTCAAAAGCAAAGGAACGTTTACTTCCGGGAGCAATGTTACGGGCAATCATTGCTGCTTCGATTGGAATGGTTCCAGATCCACACATCGGATCTAAAAACGGCATGGTTGCTGGGTGCCAGTTAGTTAATAAAACCAAAGCAGCCGCCATATTTTCCTTTAGAGGAGCTTCTCCCTTGGCGACCCGATAACCTCGTTTAAAAAGACTGGGACCCGTTGTATCCAATAACTCTAAAACGTGATTTTTGTTAATTCGCACTTCAAGCGGATATAATCCTCCCGTTTCTGGAAGCCGCGTTCGACGATGATAAAAAGCAGCTAGCTTAGTCGCGATCGCTTTTTTTGTAATGGCCTGAACATCAGGGACACTGTGCAAAGTGGATTTTTTTGAGCGTCCGGATACCGGAAACTGACCATCCATTGGAATCAAATTTTCCCAGGCAAGCGCCTTGGTTCCTTCAAATAATTCATCAAAAGTGTTCGCCTCAAACTCACCAACAATAATTTTAATGCGGTCAGCGGATCGTAACCACAGATTAGTGGTGATAACATCTGCGATTGTTCCAGAGAACAAGACCATTCCATTTAAGACCTGCACCTCATAACCTAGTTGTTTTAACTCCGTGGCTGTTACGGATTCAATCCCAGCGGCACAGGTAGCCATTAACTTAAATTCTTGCATCTTAAACCCTTTCTTATTCTATAAAAAAAGAGTGGGGAAACCCCCACTCTTCCTGATCGGTGCAGGCTCCTATAAGCCATGTTTTGTGCTTAACTGAAAGATCAGGACTAACAGTTAAGTAGTAATCATCTATCTCAAGAATCAATTGATTCTTGCCCTACACGTGGTTCAATTTCCGTGTGTAAAGCTCCCCTACCAAAGTTTGGGTTTCCCGCTCGCGGGGTTTACTGCGTTCCAGTAATTCAATTTCTTGAATTAATCGTCTCTATAGCACCTTAGGAAGTACTGAGGCATAGTAAAACCGTAGCCCGTTCCTTCGCCGTAATTGTGTAAACACAATCCCCCGGCTTATTTTTTCACCGAGCACGAACACTACAAGCATCGCAGCTTGTGCGAGAGTGGACTTTCCTCAGCCAGCTAGTACTGACCGCGATTACTCAGAACCTGCACCAATAATAACTAATTTTGTGTTCCGTCACCAAAAACATGTTGTTCCAGATTCGATAACCGTTTCAAAATATCCATAGTGGTTACATCAGAAGTACCTGGTTCCCCAACTGATGGTTGTGCTTGCACACCTGGAGTTGGTTGTGCCTGCGGCTGTTGGGCTGCAACATTAGCCTTGGCTTTTAATTGATTATTTTCAGCCGTTAATTGGGCAATTTGTTGATCCTTTTCGTTCAGTTCAGTTTGAAAGGTTTCGTAATCCTTAATGATATCATCCAAAAAAGAATCGACGTCGGTCTGATCATAACCGCGCATTTTCTGACGAAATTCTTTTTGGAGAATATCTTTCGGCGTAAAGTTAACGTTATCCATAATCTGCACCTCTTATCGTTTGGTAACTACATCATTATAACATACTCATTCTTCAAATTCAGAATTAATTTCTGCTTCATATTGATTAGCCACTTCTTGAAGATCGTCAAAATCTAAAAATTGACAAGTATAGGGATGATGTTCTTGAAATCGTTGAATTGCAGTAACATCATAATGAGCTTTACCTTCATTCTCGGTATCATACAGTAAAAAGGCTCCGTCCGTATGCGTTAGCATAAATTGCTGATAGTTTTTTAATTGCTGTGGTGAATGATAAGGTCGGTTACTAACCGTCGTTGAAAAATCAGCTCGAGCCAGTGTTTGTTGCAATTTTAGTTGGTTTGTTTCATTCCATTGCGAACCAAATTCAGTAAATGGTAGCATTACTGCGATTTGAAATTGACCGGGAAACTCTTTTTTTAGTTCCGCAGCAATCTCCACTACCCATTGCTCAGTTCCCAGTTGGGCTCCGGTAATAATCCAATCACAACCATTATCAATTAAATTGCTTAATTGTTCTCGAAGGGCCCGTTTGATAATCTTCACTTTGGGACTCTGTTCATCAAAAGCGCCCAATTCGTAACTACGATAGCCAGTTACCCATTGCCTACTCATAAAGTCACCTGACTTGGATTAGTATAATTTTATTCCCCGGTTAGAATTGCTATAATAGAAATATCGCATCTAGTACTATACCACGCTTCAAATTAATTACTCAATTAGTAAGGAGGTTAATTTGACAATTAATTATCCCAATGGGACTCCATTTCGGTTTCCTAAAAACCAGCCCAAAGCGGTTAATCCAGCTACCACTAATTACGGAGACCGGGGGATGTCTTTAGAAGCTGAGATTAACCAAAGTAATCGTTTTTACCGCGAGCATCAAATTGCGGTCATCCACAAGAAGCCCACTCCCATTCAAATTGTTAATGTCGATTACCCCAAACGCAGTGCGGCTGTGATTAAAGAAGCCTACTTTAAGCAAGCCTCTACAACCGATTATAATGGGATTTTTGCCGGTTACTACTTAGATTTTGATGCTAAGGAAACTACCAATTTGAATTCTTTTCCCCTTGCTAACTTTCACGCCCATCAAATTGAGCACATGCAAAGTTGTTATCAAATGGGAGGAATTTGTTTTGCTTTAATTCGCTTTGTGAAGCGAAATGAAATATACTTGCTAAACGGACCAGATTTATTTCGGTTTTGGGAACGGCAATTTCAAGGAGGAAGAAAGTCCATTACCAAGGCAGAGTTCCAAAAAAATGCCTATCGAATTAAACCCCGACTTAATCCTTTAATTCCCTACCTTGATGTGGTCCAAATGATTATTGATCAAAATAAAGGAGAGCTAGAATGAGTTCCGATGAAGTTTACAGTCGTCTAAAGAAAAACGGTAAAAAGAAGCACGGCCCCATTTTTCAAATTACAATGTGGGTGCTTTTTTTCCTCGTAGTGCTTTTTTTCATTGGGTGTGGAATGTTTGCTTACTATGCATCAAACGCGCCTAACATATCTTACAAAACCCTCTCTAGTGATAATTCAACCACCATCTATGATCGAAACGGGAAGGTTATTTCACGCTTAGGAATGCAAAATCGAGATTACGTCAAACAAGAAGACATTCCAGAAAACTTAAAAAATGCCATCATTTCCGTTGAAGATCGACACTTCTACACTGATAAGGGGGTTGATCCAGTGCGGATTGCTGGAGCAGCGGTAAATAACCTCTTTGGTGGAGGTGGACTTCAAGGGGGGAGTACTTTAACCCAACAATTAGTTAAGCTGTCTGTTTTCTCCACTAAAGCTTCAGATCAAACCATCAAACGAAAAGCCCAGGAAGCATGGCTTGCTACCAAAGTAAACCGCGAATACAGTAAACAACAAATCCTGGAATTCTACGTCAATAAAGTTTATATGGGAAATAATGCATATGGGATGCAAACTGCTTCAGAAGTAATGTATCACAAACCCTTAAGCGAACTAGATTTAGCTCAAGTCGCTTTACTAGCAGGGCTCCCACAAGCACCCGTTGCCTATAACCCCGTTCATAATCCGAAGTACGCTACAGCCCGAAGAAATCAAGTACTCGAAGCCATGGTCAAAAACAAAGCCATTTCGCGAGCACAGGCCGACCAAGCTGAAAAAGAAGACGTCCAAAACGGAATTGATAAACAAAACGTTGATAAAACGCCTACCCAAAAGGACGAAAAATACGCAGATGCTTACATTGGTCAGGTATTACAAGAATTAAACCAAAAGGGTTACAAGTTAAATGCTGGTAACAAGGTTTATACCAACATCGATATGAACGTGCAAAAGAAAATGTACCAACTTGCTAACGACGATAATTCTGATTTGAACTTCCCTAACAATGATTTCCAAATTGGATCAACAATGACCGATCCTAATTCTGGTAAAATCGTAGCCATGTTGGGAAGTCGGAAACAGAACGTTCAATTTGGTTTGAACCGGGCAGTCCAAACCGATCACTCTAGTGGTTCAACCATGAAGCCACTCATGGATTATGGTCCAGCCATTGAGTACCTCAACTATCCAACTTATCAATCAGTAGAAGATACTCCATACACCTACCCTGGAACCAACATTAAGCTGCATGACTTCGATAATAAGTACGAAGGTAAAATTACCATGCGAAAAGCACTGGTAGAATCGCGAAATATTCCAGCCATTCGGACCTTGGAAGCAGTAGGAGTTCCTCAAGCCACTCAGTTCTTGAAGGGCTTAGGAATGACTTTCAAGGATCCGTTGAGCCTACAAAACGGAATTGGAGCTTACATCTCTACCAAACAAGAAGCAGCTGCTTATGCCGCCTTTGCTAACGGTGGAACTTACTACCAGCCGTATACAATTAACAAAGTCGAAACCCCTACTGGGGAAACTAACCACTATGATCCTAAGGGTAAAAAAGCAATGTCCGATTCAACGGCCTTTATGATTACCGACATGTTAAAGGGAGTTACGACGGATGCCAACGGATCTGGAACTGCTGCTAACATTCCTGGCCTTTACCAAGCTGGAAAAACAGGAACAACCCAATATCCCGATGACTATTTGAGCTCCGTTCCGAACGGTGCCAGCATGGATTCTTGGTTCACTGGTTATACCAAACACCTCTCCCTTTCCGTTTGGACGGGATATGATAAGCCGCTAGAACCAGGCCACTATGTTTCCGAACAGCAGTCAAAGATTGCCCAACTCTTCTATAAAGAAGTTATGTCATCTGCTTCAGAAGACCTTCCGAACGAAAACTGGAGTAAACCAGCCAACGTCATTAAAACCAAGGTTAATAATCAAACGGAATACTACATTGCTGGTCATGGTGGTGAAATGAAGGCCACGGTGGCTAAAAACAATACTCAATCTGGTCAGACTGCTGATAATAAAGTGGCTAACCCCAACAACAATCAGACAAAACAGCAAGATGACCAAACGAATGATAAAAACACCAACGGTGGAACGACTGCTAATAATGAGCAAAAGCCAACTGACGATAATAAGAACGAGGATCAGAAGAATGGCAACCAAACGCAGCCGAATAATCCTACCAATCCAACCACGAATACTGATAACAAGCAAAATAATAATCAGCAACAGACTGGAACTACTAATCAACCTTCTAACACCACTACGAACCAACCAACGACTGGTCAAACTAATCAGACCACGACTAATCAACCGACGACCAGCCCTACTACAGATACTAATCAACAACCGGCTGCTAATAAGTAAGTCGTAACTAAAAAGGGAGCTCCACTTTGAAAGTGGAGCTCCCTTTTTGTAATGTAATTAGTTCTGATCTTTTTTAATCTTAAACAATGGTACCTTTGGTAAAGGATTTTGCTCATTGGGTTTAGCAGTTTGTTGTTGTCGTCGTTCCCGCTGTGCTTCTACCTGAGCTGCAGTCTGAATGTGTTGCTTTTTCCAGTTCAGTAAAATCCGATCCATGTATTTTAAATTATAGACCTGATTTAAAACTGCTTCTCGTAAAGCCAACTGAACTAATTCTGCTGAATAATGATCCTTTTCAAACCAACCATTAATCATCTCCAGTTCAATTGGAGATAACATCCGCCCAAACTCATGATTAATCATTTTGAAAGTTTGTTCTCGATCGCTAATGCTTTCTTGATTAGTGGTTGGAGTTTGGACTACTTGGGGTTCCGCATCCTGTTTTTGGTTAAGTAACT
Organism: Fructilactobacillus hinvesii; assembly: GCF_024029435.1. Lineage (NCBI taxonomy): Bacteria > Bacillati > Bacillota > Bacilli > Lactobacillales > Lactobacillaceae > Fructilactobacillus > Fructilactobacillus hinvesii. Next base: position 1,027,924 of record NZ_CP097118.1, read on the forward strand.
CATTTAATTTAGCGATTAAAGGAGCAAAACTATATTCATCTTTTCCGTCGCCGCTGGTAGTAATAGCAATCAATTTTTTACTCACCAATTGATGCAACAACTCATAGGTTTCGCTTTCAGAAAAACCAGTTGCTTGAGCCAGTATTTTAGCAGCTGGAAATCGATTTCCCTGGTTACGAAAGTAACGTAGTTCTAATAGCATGGTTAACTCAGCGGCACTAATTTCCAACGTTGCTAAATTAGTTAATAAAAAACCGGATACATTAATTGATCCGGAATTTAAGTATTCTGCTAGTGGATTGCTCATTCTAATCCCCCATTTACAAATTAATTTTTTTCACAACTTTGCCGTTTTTAAAGTTCACAAGTACGTAGTGAAGTTGTTTTCCGTTTTGAACGGTAACTACCCAAGTCGGCTTCTGTTGATACGGAATCATTCCGGCATTCGTCACTTGGCCTTTCACTTGTCGTTTCGCAATCGCACTTGCATTTTCAGCGGTAAGACCGTCCTTTTGTTTCATCACTTGAATGCGTTTCCAGTCCCCACTCACAATGGCATAAGCCGGCTGATTAGCACTATTTTGACCCATCACGGTGTAGTAAGGCTTCCCAATGTTAGCTTTATAAGTCCGTTGCACGTTGTGGAAGCGGGCGTGCTGTTCCGCTAATTGATTGGCAGTTTTTAAAGTATGCTTTTGGGGCAACTTCGCCACAAACACAATTAAAAATAAAATAATCACCGCTGCGATTAACACACCGACTATCCAACTTACCAAACGACGTACTTGCATCCTTCGTTTTCTTTCTTCTCGCATGTTCGTTTCCTTCCATAAGCGCACTATAAGTTAATTATAACAAATCAATTGGTTTGCTTGTGGTTTGCTAAAAATTCTTTTTGCTGCCGTTGAATCGTAGTAATTGAACCAGTTTGTGCCGTTAAATTTTCTTCCAATGCTGTTAAAATTTGGTGCCCATATCGCTTCGTTAAAATTCGATTATCAAGAATGGTAATGATCCCGTAGTCATCACTACGCCGCAGCAATCGCCCGATTCCTTGTTTCATTTCAATGATGGCATGTGGCAACGAGTAGCTAGTAAAGGGATTTTTATTTTGCTGCTTTAAATAATTCGACCGGGCTTGCATTAAGGGACTATCTGGTGCCGAAAACGGAATCCGGGGAATAATAATCGATTTCAAGTAGTGGGCCGGAAAATCGACTCCTTCCCAAAATCCATTTGCTCCTAAGATAATCGGAGCTTTCTTCCCTTCGGCCCGGCGCAAAATTTTACTTTGACTGCCAGAAATTCCAGCAGCTAATAGCATCCCAATCCCCGGTTGACTTCTTAATTTAGAATAAACCGCTTGAATTAATTCCAACGAGTTGAAAAGTACCAAGGTTGGAACTGGCTGAGCGTGGTAGATCTTTTGAATGGAGTTTGCAACAAAAGCAACGTATTCCTCATTTTCCACTCCAGCTGGCATTGGGGTTTGTTCAGTAATCATGAGTTGAACTTGCTTTTGATAGTCAAAATCTGCAGCTAGTCGTTTCATCCGCGTATTACTGCGGCGTAAATCAAGTTGATCATAAATGTACTGGGACTTTTTAGACGTAAAAAGAACTGCTCCTGTAAAAATCACTGGTTGAAAGTATTGATAAATTTGCTTCTGTAACCGCGTGCTTGTGTCAAAGCGCGCTAATTCTAAGCGCATGTTATTCGGATCATGATCTTCTCCATAACGGAGCCACAGTCCCTCTGCATGTTGTTGCTTAGCAGTCGCTTGCAAGAACTGCTTCATTTCAGTCAATCCCTGTAACACTCGTTGCACATGGTCATTAAAATGTAAAAATGTTTCATATTCAGATGCTACCCACTGTTCACCCATCTGACTCAATTCTCGGTTAATGGTCTGCAAAAGTTGTTCGAGTCGTCGTTGTAGGTTAACCTGCCGTTGCAAATCAGCTTGAAACTGTTCTTGAAATTGATTGATCTTGGCAGTACTAACGCTCACAACGTTGGCCTGAGCGGTAAACCGAATTTGGAGTTGTTCCAGTAAGGTCTGCAATAAAGTTTGCTGTAATTCTTCAATCCGCGTTAAGACATCCATTAGTCGTTGCAAATTAGCCCGCAAATGTGGCTGTGATTGTACAATCTCAGTTAGATTCCGTTCATGAGTCTGAAAAACATCGTTACGAACCCGACTTACATTAGCCTTAATGGCTCCGAGCCACCATTCTTGCCGTTGGGCAGCAAAAGCTACCTCAGGTAAATGATGAGCTTCATCAACCACGAGATATGGCTGTCCGCTTAATTGTTGCTTTAAATGTTCTGCATTCTGATAAAGATAGTGATGATTAACGATGATTACATCCGCTGTTTGTAACCTTTGTAACTGCCAGTGCCAAAAATCATAATTTCCAAATTCACTTTCTGTAAATTGGGGAGTTACTTGGTAATTTACCTGTTGTAACACAGCAGCATTTTGGGGGATGTGAAGTTCATCCAAATCTCCCGTCTCTGTTTCTGTAAGCCAGACTAACATTTGTGCCTTACTAAATTGTGACAGATGATTATCATCATCTGCAATCAACGCTGTAGCAAACCGCGATAGATCCAGATAATGACGTCTACTTTTTAAAACCACCGTCTGCAGGTGAAAGCCCAACAGATTGTTTAGCTGTTCTTGGACTACCAACCGCAGTTGCTCCTGTAAACTGATGGTAGCGGTGCTAATCACAACCTGATTCCCAGTTTGATTTAAAAAAGCGAGTGGCAATAGGTAGCCTAGGGTTTTTCCACTACCGGTGGGGGCTTCAATCAGCAAATTTCGGGCGGGCTGTTTCCCAGCTGCAAAGTTGCGATAAATGAGATTCATCATTTTACTTTGCGAAGCCCGCCATTCCAGTTGACCTGCAAAAGCACGCTCCTTTTGCTTTTTGGCTAACGGGAATTTAGTCAACCGGTCGTGATGTTCAGTAGCCAAGGACCGATGCCGTTTTAACACTAGTCCTTCTACTTCAGTTAATCCGGATGGTAGTGGTTCTCTGGTTTTCCTTTGACTAGCAATCATTTCAATGAACTGATGAGTTTGCTGCGGCAGTTTTAACGATAACGCCAGCAATGATTGTAAAGTAAGAACCGGTAGTTTTTTTATGCGCCGTGCAATCAATAATAGTAACTGTGCGGTTGCATCTGCATCACTAGCTGACGAATGAGGATGCTGGTGGTGAATTTGAAAATGAGCACTCAAATCACTGAGCCGATAACTAGTTAACGTAGGAAAGAAAATTTGACTAAGCGTAACCGTATCTACTGCTTCAATCTCCAACGCTGGAAAGCCCACTCGTTCTAAATGATGATTTAAAAAGGGAAAATCAAAGTTAACGTTGTGAGCCACAAAGACAGTGTCACTAAGCATTTGATAGATTTGAGGAGCTAACTGATCAAAACTGGGGGCCGTTTTAATTGTTGCTTGGTTAATCCCGGTTAATTCTGTAATTTCAGCGGGAATGGGGACCCCATCGTTTACGTACGTGGAAAAAGTAGAACTAATCTGGCCGTTTTGCACAAAACTCACGCTAAATTGAATAATGCGATCATCCCGGCGTAAATCAGTTCCCGTGGTCTCCATATCCACCACCGCGTATTTTGAATTTGAGTCCATGACGGCATTCCTACTTTCGTTTCTAACTACGCTCATTTTACTACAAATACCACTAAAACGGGTTACTTGGGGCTAAGTTCCAGAACGAAGTTTATTTCTGACTATGGTAAAATAAGACTGATAAGAAAGCGAGCGATTGAAATGAAAAAAAAAGCAACGGGAGTTAGCCACGCCAAGGTAATTTTTCTTGGTGAACATAGCGCCGTTTATCGACAACCAGCAATTGTTTTTCCCGTCCCCCAAGCAACCGTGACGGCTACCATTATGAGAAGTCCCCAATCAGAAACAATTATTTGCAGTGATTATTACTCTGGCAAAGTTACTGGCCTTCCAGCCTCAATGGCCGGAATCACAACGTTACTTAATCAACTACAGGTAGAATTGAATCCAACGGAAATTCCGTTAGAGTTAACGATTAACAGCACCATTCCATTGGGACGAGGAATGGGATCATCGGCTGCCATTGCCAGCGCCATCATTAGAAGTTACTTTAATTTCTTTGAGGTTCCCCTTTCTCGAGAGCAATTAACTAAATATACTGATATCGAAGAACACATCACCCACGGAAATCCCAGTGGTATTGATGCCCAAACGGTCAATGCTAATCATCCGATTTTATTTGAAAAACAACAATTTATTGACTTTACCCCTCCCCTCACTGGATTCCTAATAATCGCAGATACTGGTCGGGCCAGTAACACCAAAACAGCTGTTACTCAGGTTCACGAATTTTTAACTGCTGACCCCGTCCGTGAGGAATTAATCACTCGTCTGGGGACTTTAACTGAGCGGGTAAAAGAAAACCTGGCCCAGCAGGACTTGATCCAAACGGGGAAAAACCTAACGGAAGCTCAGGAAATTTTAGCGACCCTTGGCGTTAGTACCCCAGAAATTGAACAACTAATCACTACAGCTAACAGGGCCGGTGCCTTAGGAGCTAAACTAACCGGTAGTGGTTTAGGTGGTTGTATTATCGCATTAGCTCCGGATTATCCAAGTGCGCAACACATTGCTAGTGACCTTCAAAAACAGGGAGCCCATCAAACTTGGATTCAATCACTAGCAGACTTAAACCCACAGGAGGATCGTCATGAATAAGTATGCCAAAGCCCGGGCCCACACTAATATTGCCCTAATAAAATACTGGGGAAAACGCGATGAGCGCCTCAAATTACCGACCACAAACAGTCTTTCTCTCACTTTAAACCAGTTTTATACAGATACTAGTGTTCAGTTTGATGAGCGCCTGGTTAGTGATCAGGTTTGTTTTAACGGCAAAATTTTAGATCAAGCTGCTGCTCGTCGAATCACAAATTTTTTAGACGTGGTTCGTACGCAGACCGGAATGCAAACAAAGGCGCGTGTTCAAACTACCAATAACGTTCCCACTGCAGCTGGACTAGCTTCTTCTGCATCCGGGTTTGCGGCACTAGCGGCGGCTGCCAGTCGGGCCAGTGGAATGCGTTTAAACCACCGCGAATTATCACGCTTGGCTAGACGAGGATCTGGATCTGCCACTCGGTCCATTGACGGTGGCTTTGTGGAATGGCACCGTGGGATTGGCGATCGCACTTCATTTGCGACTCCAGTTGCACCCAAAGACTACTGGGATTTAAACGTTCTTGCCATTTTAATTGACGAACAACCCAAAAAAATTAGCAGTTCTAAAGGGATGCAACTGTCGCAAGCTACTTCTCCGTACTACGCAGAATGGGAAAAACTTTGCAAACAAGACTTAAAAAAGATTAAAATAGCAATTAAAACCAAAGACTTCGAACAGTTGGGTCGCATTGCAGAAGAAAATGCCATGCGGATGCATGCTTTAACCCTTAGTGCTAGTCCTGATTTTAGTTATTTTGCAGCTGACTCTTTAAAAGCGATGCGGTTAGTGCAGCAATTACGGGCTAATGGTATTCCGTGTTACTTCACGATGGATGCTGGACCAAACGTCAAAGTCTTAGTAGAACCAGAGAACCGGGCTTCCGTTTTGTCTACTTTGCAGGCTGCATTTGGTAATGACAAAGTAGTTGTGGCTGCTCCTGGTCCGGGGGTTCAATATCTCAAGTAGAAAGAAGAATCGTATTGATTAAAATAAGCACCCCAGGCAAATTATATCTGGCCGGTGAATATGCTGTGGTGGAAAACGGGAACCCGGCTATTATTGCAGCAGTAAATCGGTTCGTCACCGTAACTATCACGGAAAATACAGAGCAGTGTTCCATTACTTCCAAACAGTATGAGAATCACCTTGTCCATTGGGAAAGAATTGATTCGCGCATGGTCGTTGACGATCGGGATAATCCCTTTCAATACATTATCTCCGCCATTCAAATCACAGAGGATTACGTTCAGGCGCTTGGAAAAAACACCAAAAAGTATCATCTTAGTGTCAACAGTGAACTTGACAGTGGAACCGGTAAAAAATATGGATTAGGGTCCTCAGCAGCGGTAACGGTCGCTACGATTAAAGCGCTCTGTAAGCTCTATCATCTTAATGTTAGTAAGGTACAGTTGTTTAAATTGGCTGCCATTGCTCACTTTAGCGTCCAAGGGAACGGTTCCCTTGGTGACGTTGCCTCAAGTGTGTTTGGGGGCTTAATTACCTATAGTTCCTTTGACCGGCAGTGGCTCTCTGAATTTTTACATAAAATTGCCCTGCCAGAATTATTAAAACTAGAGTGGCCCAAATTAGAGATTACCCCCCTGCAGATTCCTAAGGTTCTACGTTTCTTGGTGGGTTGGACGGGTTCTCCTGCTTCCACCTCCCAACTGATTGATAAAGTAGAGTTAAAAAAAGGAAAACACGGGGTTCATTACGAACAGTTTTTGCATGATAGCAATAAATGCGTTCGTGAAATTACCAACGGTTTTCGGCAAAATAACATTAAACTCATCATGCAAAACATTAAACGAAATCGGGAACTGCTCCAATCGCTCAGTCAATTAGCCGGTGTGTCCATTGAAACGCCCCAGTTGACTAAACTAATTGAAATTGCAGAACAATTTGGTGGGGTGGCCAAAACCTCTGGGGCTGGTGGTGGCGATTGCGGCATCGTCTTGATTGAGGAAAATTGTGATATTGCTGGCTTGAAGCAAGCTTGGCAAGCGGCTGGAATTGAACCACTTGATCTCTCAATTTACAATTATTAAAGGAGGATGCCGTGATTAATCGTCAGTCGCACCGCAAGGATGAACACGTTTCCCTGGCCAAAAAATTTCATCAACCCTCACAAGCTGGTTTTATGGATCTCCAGTTCATTCCCAATGGATTACCAGAACTGGCAGTTGATAACGTCAACCTTACAACGACCTTTGTGGGTCACAAGCTCGACGTTCCCTTTTACATTGAAGCAATGACCGGGGGAAGTCCCTATACCGAAAAATTAAACCGTCAGTTAGCGCAAATTGCTAAAGATACAGGTGTGGCACTGGCGCTCGGCAGTGCCAGCGTGGCTCTAAAGGACCCTTCTTGTTCACAGAGCTTTACCGTTGCTCGAGCTGTTAATCCCCAGGGAATGATTCTCGGCAACGTGGGCGCCGGTGTTTCCCCGACCGGAGCGCAGGCTGTCATTAATTTAATTCAAGCGGATGCTTTGGAGGTTCACATTAATGTCGTGCAAGAACTCGTCATGCCCGAAGGCGATCGGAACTTCCACTGGCTCGCCAATCTCCAAAAAATAATTGAAACGGTTTCTGTTCCGGTAATCGTCAAAGAAGTTGGTTTTGGACTTGATCAACAAACCATGGAGCGACTGCAAGCAATTGGTGTTGCTGCGGTTAACGTTGGCGGTTCAGGGGGCACTAACTTTGCCCAGATTGAAAATTTTCGTCGTCCTCGTAAAGAATTGGATTATTTTAAGGAGTGGGGACTAACCACCGTCCAATCCCTGTATGAATCTCATAACGTACCTGATTTACAGATAGTAGCAGCTGGTGGAATTACTAATCCCCTAGAAATCGCTAAAGCTCTGTATTTAGGGGCAGATGCAGTTGGCATTGCAAGCGAAATATTAACTAATCTAATCGATAATGGCGTGGCTGCAACCGTGCAAATGATTAACGATTGGATTTACGGATTACAGGCCATTTTCACCGCACTTGGCGTCCACAATATCACAGAATTGCGAAAGCGACCGGTAATTCTAAGTCCTAATCTGGAAAGTTACCTTCGCCAGCGCCAGCTTCACTAAAAATAAACTAAAAAGGATGAGCTAATGCTCATCCTTTTCTTTCGGCCTGAAACCGCAGTCCCTTAGGGAAAAAGTTCTTAACGGTTCCATTGACAACCTTTCCAAATCCCACCGGCATTTGTTGGTAAAGCAACAGAGTCCACCCCTTCGCCGCCGTGGAATTAGTTGCAAAAGTATCACCATGCACATATTGCTGCCATTGTTCATAACTAATTGCCAGCGTTCGTTGTGCTTGTTCTGGTCGCAAAATCATGGCTAATCCATAGCTTGGTTCAATTCGCTTTTTCCTCAACGTTCCTAACGGAGTTCCAGGACGCATCACGCGTAATCCCTTTAAATTCGGGATTGCTGGGTTAAATGAATAGAGTTGTTCTTTAAAACGCAATAAGGAACCTACCGGAAAATTAAGTAAATTATCCTTTGTAAACTGTTGCCACTCTTTTCGTTCGGCACCGGTCGCATTCGCCGCCTGCTTCTTAATCTTGCTGGGCGTGGTCGTTGCCGTACTTTGCAGTTTAGCAATGAAATGTCCGTCTCCTGCAAATAAATGGGGAAAGAGTCGAATTGCATCCTGCAAATTTTCGTTGCCATCGGCCCAGTTAGGTTGCCCGCTACTCATGCCTTTTTGTTTGGGCAATGGTACCATTTGCAATGGGTAATTTTCAAGTAACCAAGCGATGATTTGTTCATCCTCTTCGGGGGCAAAGGTACAAGTAGAATAGATTAATTGTCCCCCTGGTTTGAGCATCTTGACGGCTTCCATCAAAATTTCTCGCTGTCGGACGGCACACTCCATTGGATAGTTAGGATTCCAGTAGGTTGTTGCCTCAGGATTTTTCCGAAACATCCCTTCTCCAGAACAAGGTGCATCGACAAGAATTTTATCAAAATAGCCAGGAAAGGCTTTACTTAAGTGAGCCGGCGTCTCGTTTAAAATTAATGGATTGAGAACCCCAAATCGTTCGAGATTTTCCACAAGAATTTTAGCTCGTCCCCGATTAATTTCATTGGCGACGAGTAATCCCTGATTTTGCATCATTCCCGCAAGCTGGGTTGATTTTCCTCCAGGAGCAGCACAGAGATCTAAGACGCGTTCTCCCGGCTGGGGATTAACGACTTTTGCCACTAACATCGCAGAAGGTTCTTGATTATAAACGTAGCCGCTTTGATGTTCTGGTGTTTTCCCGGCAACCTTCCCATAATAAGCATGATCGAGCCCCGGAATGGGACGACTGGTATCAACTGAAAGAGTTGCCGGACTTTTTAAGGGATTAATCCGAAACCCATGTTGCGGTGCATCCGCAAAACTCTGTAAAAAGGCTGGAAATTGGTCTCCCAGCAGTTTTTGATATTTAGCTTTAAATGACGTTGGTAATTCAATCATGCTTGTCCTCCGCAAATAATTGAGTGGCTTGAACTGCTCGCTGCCAACCAGCATATCGAGCATCACGTTGGGTTACAGAAAAATGCGGTTGATAACGATGTGTCGTTCGAGTGATTTCCTTGATGGTTGCTAAATCAGGCCAATACTTCACCTGTAACCCGGCTAAATAAGCAACGCCTAATGCCGTAGTTTCCGTTAACGGGGCCCGGGTAATTTCTGTCCCTAAAATATCAGCTTGAAATTGCATCAAATATTCATTTTTAGACACCCCGCCATCAACCATTAATGATTTAACTGGCAGTCCGGTTTCTTTGGTCATCGTTTCTAAAACATCTCGAGTTTGGAAGGCTAATGATTCTAGGGTTGCTTTAATCAGTTGTTTGTCATCCGTTTGTTGGGTAATGCCAAAGATGGCACCCCGAGCTGCTTGATTCCAATAAGGAGCCCCTAAACCGTTAAACGCTGGGACTACGTATAATTGATCGTTAGGGGCTGCTGTTTGGGCCTGTTCGGCAGTCTCCGTGACGTCTTGAACTAGTTTAAGCTGATCCTTTAACCAGTTGACTGCTGCTCCAGCCGTAAAAACACTACCTTCAAAGGCATAGCTTACTTGCCCGTCTAACCCGTAAGCAATCGTGGTTAATAACCCATGCTCTGAAAGTCGAGGTGTTTGCCCAAGGTTCATCATGATAAAAGCACCGGTACCATACGTATTTTTTGTCATTCCCGGTTCTAAAGCCAATTCCCCAAACAACGAGGCCTGTTGATCCCCTGCTATTCCAGTAATCGGAATTTGAACCCCCATCAATGTAAATTCCTGGGTATATCCATAAAAATGACTAGATTCATGGACGGTCGGTAACATCGAACTGGGAATATTTAATAATTTTAATAAATCTTGATCCCATTCTAGAGTATGAATGTTATACAACATGGTTCGACTAGCATTAGTCATATCCGTTGCATGGACATGACCGTTGGTTAGTTTCCAAAGTAACCACGTATCAATGGTTCCAAACAGCAAATCACCAGCTTCGGCTTGCTGTCGGGCTTTAGGAACTTCATCTAACAACCATTGAATCTTGGTTGCTGAAAAATAAGAGTCAATCAATAACCCCGTTTTTTGCTGAATTAAATCTTGATTACCAGCATCCTTAAGTCGTTGAGCTAGTTCATTTGTTTGCTTCGATTGCCAGACAATTGCATTATGAATTGGTTGACCGGTCTTGCGGTTCCAAACCACGGTTGTCTCACGCTGGTTACTAATGCCAATGGCTCGTACTTTATAGGGGGGCGTTTCCGTTTGAAACAATACCTCAGAAATGACCGTTTCCGTATTATTCCAAATTTCTAACGGATCTTGTTCCACCCAACCGGGATGAGGAAAAGATTGCTGGATTAAGCGCTGTGCTTGCCCCACAATTTGTCCCGCATGATTAAATAAAATGGCCCGGACGGAGGTGGTCCCTTCGTCAATGGCTAAAATATACTGTTCGTTTTTCATTACATACCTCATCGTTAAAATTCAATCCTTATTATAACCTTTTCGGCTAGTTCTGCCCAACCCGGAGTAAGCGCTCTCCTTCGAGATTAAAGGGAAGAAGTGTAAAATAGATGCGGAACTAAATTTATGAAGGAGTATCACAAAATGACAGAACCAAATTATTCAGCCTGTACTAGTATGCTAGTCGGGAAAAATGCGACCGTTGATGGGAGTACCTTAATTGGTCGCAACGAAGATGCTAAAGCGGCGTGGCCGAAGCGCTTTGTTATTCATGAACATCATGTCACAAAAGAACCAGTGACTTTTCATTCCACTGCAAATGGCTTTCAATTAGAACTACCCCAAGTAGCTGCTAAATACACGGCCACTCCTGAGTGGACTAACAGTGAAGGCTTATTCGAAGAAGACGGTATTAATGAGCACGGCGTGGCTATGAGTGCAACGGAAAGTACCTATGCTAATGATGCCGTGTTAGGGTGTGATCCCCTGGTTCCAGATGGCATTGGTGAAGAAGCAATGGTTACTGTGGTTCTCCCCTACGTTCAATCAGCAAGAGCTGGAGTAGAACGCCTTGGAGAAATTGTGAGCACCAAAGGAGCTAGTGAAACTAATGGCGTTCTCTTTTCTGATGCCCAGGAAGTTTGGTATTTTGAAATTGGGTCTGGCCATCAGTGGGTCGCCCAACGGATTCCCGATGATTGTTATGCGGTGGTAGCCAATCAAATGGCCATTGAAAAGGTGGATTTTAACGACCAAGTTAATTTCCAGTGGTCACCTAATTTGGAACAGTTTGTAACTGACAATCACCTTAATCCTGATCGACATGGCTTCAATTTCCGACACATCTTTGGAACGAGATCTGAGATGGATACCTATTACAACACGCCACGTGTTTGGTATGGACAAAGAATGTTTAATCCTGAAATTGACCAGGAACCAACTTCTCAAGATCTGCCGTTTTTGCGCAAGAGTAGTCGCTTAATTTCCGCTACCGACGTGCAAGCATTACTGAGTTCTCACTATCAAGGAACTCCATTTGATCCGGTTGGGACTGGTGATGAATTCAGTAAACATCGCTTCCGCCCAATGAGTTTTGCTAAAACCCAGGAATCCCACGTACTTCAGTTAGACGGAAGCTTTCCCACTGAAATTGGTGGCATTCACTGGCTCTCAATGGGAGTCGGGGCTGAAAGTACCTTTGTTCCTTTCTTTGCTGGAATTAGTGAAGTCCCAGCTGCCTATCAATATCCAGTTGGTCACGACTATGACCGAAAATCAGCATACTGGTCCTTTAAGTTAGTCGGAATTCTAGTTGATGCTCACTACCACCGCTTGATTGGTCCATTAAATGATGTCCAAGCAGAACTCCGGCAGAGCTACCGCCAAATCATTAATGAAACCCAAACTCAAGTTGCCACTAGCAATGATTTAGTTGCATTAGCCAACCAGGCTAGTAAACGGGCTGCAGACTTAGCTCTAAGTCGGTTTGAAACGTTAGCTACTCAATTAATCACGGCGTCTGCTGATTTGTCTCCCTTAAACTACCATCAAGACTTAAATTTATAGGGAGGAAATTGATGAATGTCTAACCAAAAAATGAAAACCGGTTCGTTGGTTTTAATGATTTTTTCCGCCATCTTTGGATTTGCCAACGTAACTGTAGCCTACGATCAAATGGGTTATGCTAGTATCATTTGGTACGCCTTTGCAGCCCTTGTCTTTTTCCTCCCCTCGAGTTTAATGTTTGCCGAATATGGTTCTGCCTTTAGTGATGCGAAAGGTGGAATCTATTCCTGGCTTAAGAATTCAATTGGCGAACGGCTTGCTTTTATTGGAACGTTTATCTGGCTAGCGGCCTGGATTATCTGGATGATTTCAGTCTCCAGTAAGGTTTGGATCCCAGTTTCTAACATCTTCTTTGGCTCAGATAAAACTAATACCTGGCGTTTGTTTAATCTATTTACGCCAATGCAAACCGTGGGAATTCTCGGAATTATTTGGGTTTTAGTCATCACTTTGTGCGCAACTCAAGGATTTAAACAAATTGCTAAAATCGCAAACGTGGGTGGCTTTTTTACCCTCCTGCTTCCAATTGTCTTTGTGATTTTATCGGTGATCGTTTTAATTTTCCATCATGGTCAACTAGCAGAACCAATTCACGGGATGCGTTCTTTTATTCAATCTCCGAATCCCCTTTTTTCCACTCCAATTGCCTTGCTATCCTTTGTAGTCTATGCCATCTTCGCGTATGGGGGAATGGAATCCATGGGTGGAGTCGTTGATGAAGTTGATAATCCCAAGCAAACCTTCCCTAAGGGGGTTATGATTGCTGGAGTCCTAATGGCCATCATCTACTCAGGAACGATTTTCTTTGCAGGAGTAACTGCTAATTGGCACGCCGTTTTAGGAAACGGCAAGGCTAACCTGGGAAACATTACCTACGTTCTGTTAAATAACCTTGGTTTTGTGTTTGCCCAATCATTAGGATTATCCCATCCAATTGCCATCATAATTGGTAACTGGCTAGCCCGTTTTGCCGGACTTAGCATGTTTCTTGCTTATTTGGGTTCCTTCTTTGTCCTAATTTACTCTCCCATTAAATCATTTATTGAAGGTTCTGATCCCCAAATCTGGCCCCAACGAGTTACGAAACTCAATCGCCATGGTATGCCGGCCTTTGCAATGTGGCTACAAGCCCTTGCGGTGGCCGTCGTAATTTTTGCCATCTCGTTTAGTGGATCGGGAGCCCAGAAGTTCTATCTGATCTTAACCGACATGGCCAATATTTCTAGCACATTCCCATACCTCTTTTTGGTGGGAGCCTTTCCATTCTTCAAACGTCTAACTAACATTGAGCGTCCCTTTGTTTTTTACAAGAATCGCATCATGACGAACGTGGTCGTAACTGTCATTCTGATTATTCTAGTTTTAGGAATTGGATTTACAGCCGTTGAACCACTGTTAGAACACGATTATCAAACCGCTTTTTGGACCATCTTTGGCCCCGTCGCCTTTGGATTAATTGGATGGTTAATGTATGAAGTTGGCTTACGGAAAAAGCAGCGAGAACAAATTAAATCATAAAAACAAAAAAGAGATTGGCAATCCAATCTCTTTTTCTTATGCCATCAATCAGCATTTATTTGGTAATTTGAATTACTTACTCATCCTTTGCATCATGCGCCAATCGTTCTGCTTCTGCGCGCTTAACTTTCTTGCGGTGACGATCATCACCAGTACCCCAAAAAATCAATAACACAAAAATACCAATCAGGGCATGAAAAAGATCGCTCATAGAGTAACTATGCGTCACAATCATTACAGCAATAATTCCAATCGTCCCAATTAACGGAATAATCCCACCAATCCAAAAATACTTAGTATCGGTTAAAACAAATTCTTCCAGCAACATTAAAATAATAACGATGCCTAAAAAAATCCAGAACCCCATTTTAATAATCCTCCTGTAACCAATTAATTCAATTTAATTACTAGCATAACATGTTTCTAAAGCCAACAAAAAAACGGTTGGAAAATTTCCAACCGTTTTTCTTTTAGCGTTTTTTGAATGATTGCTTGATCCGAGCAGCTTTTCCTTGACGATCGCGCAAGTAGTAAAGTTTTGAACGACGAACCTTACCACGACGAACAACTTCAAGTTTAGCAACTCGAGGTGAGTTTAATGGGAAAATTCTTTCCACACCAATTCCGTTACTGATTTTACGAACAGTGTAAGTAGCTTGAATACCAGCACCGCGGCGTTTAATAACTACACCAGTAAAATCTTGTAACCGTTCCGTGTCACCTTCGACAACCTTAACTGATACCGTTACAGTATCACCAGCCCGAAATTCGGGAATGTCAGAACGTAATTGTTCCTGATTGATCTTTTCGATCAGCTTGTTTTGACGCATATCAATTCTCCTAACTAGCATTCATATCTTTCCGACAGCGGAATACTGTTGTATTTTAGTCTCACGACTAACTAATAATATACCATATAACTTTAATTAAAGAAAGCCTAATCCTGTTCTTCTTCAATTTTTACATCGGCTAACAACTCTTTTGCTCGCGGTGAAAGCTTGTGATAATCAATTAAATCGGGCCGATGTAGGTAGGTTTTCCGTAATGATTCCTTTAACCGCCAGTCCGCAATTTTCTGGTGATCACCGTTCATTAACACATCCGGAACCGTTGCACCGCGAAAATTAGCAGGACGAGTATACTGAGGGGCTTCCAATAATCCAGTCGCAAATGAATCATCAACGGCTGATTCATTGTTTCCGAGCACTCCCGGAATTAGGCGAGAAATAGCATCAATCATGACTAACGTCGGTAATTCGCCTCCGGTTAAGACGTAATCACCAATCGAATACTCATCGGTCACCACGGATTTTACCCGTTCATCAAATCCCTCATAATGGCCACAGATAAAGGTTAAATGATCTGACTGAGCCAGATCGACGGCTACCTGCTCATCAAAATGTTTTCCGGCCGGATCAGTAAGAATTACTCGCCCCTGGGAAAGTCCCTCAGCTTGTGCCTGGCGTTGCGTTTCTGCTACCGCATCAACAATTGGTTGGGCCTGCAACAACATCCCTGCGCCCCCACCATACGGAGTATCGTCAACGTTATGGTGTTTATTCTCAGAGAAGTCCCGAAAATTGGTGACGTTTACCTCTAAAAGTCGCTTTTCTAACGCCTTTCCTAGGATGGAATCGTGTAAGGGGCCGTTAATCGTATCTGGAAATAAACTCAATACATCAATCTTCATTTATTCCAGTCCCTCCAGTAGTTCAACGGTCACAACTTGGTTCTTTAAATCAACGTTCTTAATCACATCATCAATCTTGGGCAAGAGTAAATCTGTTTGCCCCGGACGGTCTACAACCCAAACATCATTTGAACCTAAATCCATAATGTCTTTAATTGTTCCTAATTCACGGCCCGTTTCGTCAACAACCCGTAAGCCAATAATTTGGCTGTAATAATACTCTCCAGGCTGTAACGGGGCCTCAGTTTGCTTGGCTGCATCAATTTTAAGGGTTGCCGGTTTCAGGTATTCAACGTCATTAATGGAGGGATGCCCTTTAAAATGCAATAAAATAAAATTCTTATGCTTGCGAGCTTGGTCAATTTCTAGTTCAACCGGTTGTCCCTGTTTCGGAAAGGCATAGATCGTTTCTCCAGGTTGAAAACGAACCTCTGGAAAATCCGTTTTAGGTAACACCCGAACTTCCCCTTTAATTCCCTGTGTATTAACAAGCGTTCCAATCTCTAAGTAATCCATATCCAATAAATTCCTTTTGATTATCGTTTGTGCTAAAAAAACTCCTAAATAAAACCGGGTTTTATCTAAGAGTTCTTTTATTATTTACCGTCATCAATAATTAGTTTAACTCGTTTGTGGTCCGGAACGTGAACGCTGTAAACAATGGCACGAATGGTCTGTGCTACTCGACCCCGTTTACCAATCACTCGTCCAACATCTTGGGGATTTGGAGTTAAGATATATTCATGAAATTCAGTTGTTTCGCGATGATCAATCTTAATGTCATCAGGAAACTTCACTAACGGTTTAATGATGGTTGTAATTAAATTGTCAAAATTTACCATGATGAGCCTTATTTTTGCTTGTTAGCTAATTTGGCTTCATGCAACTTCTTCATGATGCCGGCTCTTGACAAAATGTTGCGTACTGTATCAGAAGGCTTAGCACCCTTTTGCAACCAATCCAAAATGGTTTCTTCTTCTAAAGTTACTTGGTTTTCTTGAATCAATGGGTTGTAAGTTCCCACATTTTCAATGTAACGACCATCACGAGGGCTTCGTGAATCAGCAACTACGATTCGATAAAATGGATTTTTCTTGGAACCCATTCGTTTCAAACGAATTTTAACAGACATAATGACACCTCCTCAAGTTTTCTTAACGATATCTATCTTAACAAGAATAAAAAGTAATGTAAAGGGTTTTTTCTTTACACTATTACTTTTTCCGTTTTTTGGAACGTTTCCGTTTGTTTTTCTTTATCTTCCGACTCATTCGCTTCATCGCTAGGTTGGAAAGTTTTCCTCCCATTCCGCCACCCATACCAGCGGCTTGCATCATGTTTTCCATCCCAGACATGTTTCCGTTAGAAACTTGATTCATCATTTTCTTCATCTGATCAAATTGCTTAATCATACGGTTGACGATCTGAATTGGTTGGGCTGAACCACGGGCAATTCGACGACGACGAGATGGATTAAGGACCTCCGGATTTTCCCGTTCCTCATTGGTCATGGAGTAGATCATAGCTTTAATTCGTTCTAGGTCTTTTGGATCCATTTCCACGTTTTTAAGAGCGGGATTATTGGCCATTCCTGGAATCATAGCCATAATGTCTTTTAACGGACCCATGTTCTGAATTTGTTGGAGTTGATCTAAAAAGTCGTCAAAGTTAAAGGAATTCTCCCGCATTTTTTTGGCTAATTCCTGCGCCTTTTGTTCATCTACGTTTTTCTGAGTCTTTTCAACCAGCGACAGAACGTCTCCCATTCCTAGGATCCGAGATGCCATTCGATCGGGATGGAAAACATCCAAATCGTCCATCTTTTCTCCCTGACCGGTAAAGAGAATTGGTTTTCCAGTCACAGCTTTAATTGATAGAGCGGCTCCACCTCGAGTATCACCATCTAACTTGGTTAAAACAACTCCAGTAATGTCTAAATCATCGTTAAATCCCTGGGCAGTTTCCACTGCATTTTGCCCGGTCATAGCATCAACCACTAACAGGATATCGTTTGGTTTAGCAACGGCTTTGATTTGTTCCAGCTCATGCATCAATTTTTCATCAATTTGTAACCGACCAGCGGTATCAATGAAAACGTAATCGTTGTGATTTTCACGAGCTTTTGCGAGTCCATCTTGAACAATCTGAACGGGGTCTACGTCTGTGCCTTCTGAAAAGACCGGCACGTCAATTTGTTTTCCAACTTGTTCCAATTGATCAATGGCCGCCGGCCGGTAAACATCAGCTGCGATTAACAGCGGCCGGGCCTGATCATCTTTTTTAAGTCGGTGCGCTAATTTCCCCACCGTGGTCGTTTTCCCGGCCCCTTGCAATCCAACCATCATTACAACCGTTGGAATCTTAGGCGCCTTCGTTAATTCGGTGGCTGACCCCCCCATCATTTCGGTTAATTCATCATCCACAATCTTAACGATTTGCTGACCTGGATTCAGGCCTTCTAGCACCTGTTCTCCCTTTGCTTTTTCCTGCACCTTTTTAACAAAATTGCGGACCACAGTAAAGTTAACGTCGGCATCTAACAGCGCTAGTCGAATTTCCCGCATCGTACTGCGTAAATCCGCCTCGCTAATCTTGCCTTTGCCCCGTAAATTTCTAAAAGCATTTTGTAATTTTTCTGATAAACCTTCGAATGCCATGTTTACTCCTTTTAGTTCTCTTCTAGTTGTTCTAACCGGTTAATTAACTGATTTAATTCCTGATCATCAGGATGCCTAGTCTGAATGACGTGGTTTAGTTGGTCAATGATTTGATTTCGCGCCCCAAATTTTTGGTACAATCCCATCCGTTCTTCGTACCGTTCTAACGTCAGTTCCGTTCTACGAATGTTATCATACACAGCTTGCCGACTGACGTTAAAGTTCTCAGAGATTTCTCCTAGAGAAAGATCATCAGCATAGTACTGGCGAATGTAATCTGCCTGTTTGGGCGTTAATAAGCTCCCATAAAAATCAAACAACGCGTTAATCCGGTTATCTTTTGCTAGTTTAGCATTAAAATCAGTTTCCATGGTTATTCCTTAATTAGGCCTTTAAACAGACCATAGACGAATTCTTCTGGATTAAAGGTTTGGAGGTCATTAACTCCTTCCCCTAAACCAACGTACTTCACTGGAATCCCTAGTTCTTGTTTAATTGCTAACACAATGCCACCCTTAGCGGTCCCATCTAACTTAGTCAAAACAATGCCAGTGATGTCAGCAACATCCCGGAATAACTTAGCTTGGGTCAGAGCATTTTGCCCAACGGTGGCATCAATTACCAAGAGGACTTCTTGTGGAGCTCCCGGAATTTCCCGCTGGATAATCTTGTTCATTTTTTCCAGCTCTTTCATTAAGTTTACTTTATTTTGTAACCGTCCGGCCGTGTCCACTAACAAGATGTCATAGTTTTCGTCTTTGGCTCGTTTAACCGCATCAAATACCACGGAAGCTGGGTCACTGCCCTCTGGCTTTTGGACGATGTCAACGTGATCGCGGCGGGCCCATTCGGCTAACTGCTCAATGGCTCCGGCTCTAAAGGTATCAGCCGCTGCAACGAGCACCTTTTTCCCCTCTTGTCGGTACTGATTAGCCAATTTTCCAATCGTGGTTGTCTTCCCAGCTCCGTTAACTCCAATCATCAAAATGACAGTCGGTCCGTCCGGATTTTCGCTTAATTTCATTGACTGTTGATCAGGAACATCATAAATTTCTACTAGTTTTTGGACAATGAAATTCTGAACTTCATTGCGATTCTTAATGTTATTTAGTCGAACTGCGTCTCGAAGTTGATCACTAATTGACGTGGCCGTTTCGACCCCCACATCGGCTTGAATCAACGTATCTTCCAAGTCATCAAAGAAATCTTCATCCACCGAACGGAAGTTAGCAAATAACCGGTTCAAGCTTTGTCCAAAGGAAGATCGTGATTTTGATAATCCATGTTCATATTTTCGTTCTGCATCTGGTTCCGTTTGCGGTTTGCTACTTTCGCTCTCAGTGCCCGATGATTGTTCAGATTCTGCTACAGAAACTGACTCTGAGGTTGCAGTATCAGAACTAGTGGTAGATTCAGCGACTGAAGCACTAGCTGAATCATGATCCTCAGAGATTACATCCTCAGTAGTCGTGCTTTTTTCTTGCGGAGTTACCGCTTCAGGTTCAGCAGTTGAATTTCTCTCTACCGTTGTGGTTGCTTGATCACTTGCAGCAACCGTTGTTGATGTTACTTCACTAGTAACCGATTCAGACGTCGCTGTTTGGTCTTTTGCGGTACTCTCTGAAGCAGATTGATTTTCTGGTCCTTCTTGATTATGTCGGTTTTTCCGTTTAAAGATATCAAATAGCCCCATCGTTCTCTCTCCTTTGTTTTGTATCATCCAAGTTTACAGATACTAATTTTGAAACTCCCGAATCCTGCATGGTTATTCCCACCAGTTGGTCTGCATAGACCATGGTTTCTTTCCGATGGGTAATTACAATAAATTGGGTCTGTTGCTTTAATTTTTGCATGTACTGGGCAAACCGATCGACATTTGCGGGATCTAATGCCGACTCTGCTTCGTCTAAGATGACAAACGGAACCGGACGCACCTGTAAAACTGCGAATAGTAACGCTAACGCGGTTAGGGCTTTTTCTCCTCCTGATAACAGGCTTAGATCACGATAACGTTTTCCCGGTGGTTTTACTAAGATATCAATCCCGGTAGTCAGCAAATGATGCGGATCAGCAAGTTTTAACTTGGCCTCACCCCCACCAAAAATATGCCGAAATACAGTCCCAAAGGCCTTCGCCACCTCCGTAAAGGTTTTTTGGAACCGTTCTTTCACGGTTTGATCCATTTGGTTCATGATGGTTAAAAGTTCGGTCTTCGCTGCTAATAAATCATTTAACTGGTCGTTTACAAAGTCCGCTCGTTCTTTTAGTTCATCATATGCGGCAATTGCGCCCACGTTTACTGGACCTAATTCAGTAATCTGGGCTCGCACTTCAGCTAATTCCCGTTTAAGCAGTTCCGTTTCTAATGCAACCACTTGCAGTTGTTGCTGGGAATGATTTTGTAACTCTTCTAATTGGGTTTGTAACTTAGTTAGTTGCTGGTCTTCTAGTTGCACGTCCACTTCTAATTGGTGCCGCTCTTGTTGCACTTTTGCGAGTTGCTGCTGGTTTTGATTCAATTCTGTTTCAACAGCTTCTCCTTGTGCTTGATCAGCAGTTAGCTGTCGTTTTAGTTCTGCGAGTTGTTGCTGGTCAGTTTGAATCTCTGCTTGCAACTGCTCAGGCGCAACCGGTTGCTCGGCTTGCAGTTGTGCTAATTCCTGTTGCAATTGTGCTAACTTACGTTGTTCTTGGTCAGCTGCTTGCTGTTCTGCTTGCAGCTGTTGCACAATCCGTTGCTTTTCCGCCCGCGCTTGATTTAACCGTTCTCGAATCTGGCTTACTTGTTGTTGTTGGTCCATTAATACCGATTGACTATCCTGTTGTTGCTGTTTGTGCGCCTGAATATCCCGTTTTAAGCGCTGAATCGTAGCTTGGTTTTGTTCGAGCTCCGCTTCGGTTTGTTTAATGACCTGTTCATCAACAGTCGTTGGTTCATTATCATCCGTAAAATCAAGTTTCATTTGTAATTGAGCAGCTGCAATTTCTCGTTCTTGTTGCTGTAGCTGTTCCGTTAGGTGAGTAACCCGTTGTTGCTGAACTTTTAACTCTGCCGTCTGATCTGATTCTTGCTGGTACCAATCATCGCGTTGTGCTTGCACTCGTTGTTCCTTTTGTTTAAGCTGCGCTAACTTTTGTTCGCGCTGATCCAATTGGGTTTGTAACTTGGTTTGCTGCTGTTCTAACTTTTGTAATCGTTGTTTCTGGCTCAAGATCCCATTTTCATCTCGTTGATTCCGTCCTCCGGTAATCGAACCACCGGCATTCACGACTTCACCAGCTAACGTCACAATCTTTACCCGCCGCCGCAGTTGCTGGCTCATAGCAGTCGCATTTTGTAAGGTATCCGTAATGATCACGTTGCCCAATAAATGGTTTTTTACCCGTTGCATCCGGGATGGCATGGTCACTAGATCAGCAGCGACTCCCAAAAAGCCAGGTTGGGTCCGAGCAATCTGTAATAAACTTGGATTAACAAACCGTTCGTTGAGCGCATCAAGGGGCAGAACGGTGACTCGCCCTAGCTGATGTTGACTTAAAAAGCGGATTGCGGTTCGAGCGTTGGCAACTGTATCAACTACCACCTGTTGCAATGCTCCTCCTAGGGTAGTTTCAATGGCCCGTAAGTAGCGATCATCCACCTGTAAGAAATCTCCCACTGGCCCTAAGATCCCAGGTATTTCCTGTTGATGGCGCAACAAATTTCGACTTCCCCGGTATAAATTATTATGACCTAAAACCATATTTTTTAAGCTATCACATTCGGTTTTAATCGTTTGCAATTCCCGGAGCTGCTGGTACCAGGCTTGTTGGTTCTGTTCTTGTTGCTTTGCTAACTCATCTACTTGGGCTTTGAAGTGCTGCTGTTGTGTCTGAGCTGCAGTTACCCGTTGTTTTAAAGCTGCTACGTTCTTCGTAGCGGCTTCCAACTCGGTAGCTTGTCGCTGCTTTTCCGTTTCCAAATCTTGTAGTTGTCGCTGCTGGGTTCGATAGGCTTGTTGCTGTCGCTCTGACAACTGATCTGCCACGCGTAAATCATTTTTTTGGCTCGTTAATTTTTGCATCAAGGTTACGTACTGACTTTGCGCTTGTTCTAAATCAGCCTCTTCTGCTTCCACCCGTTTTAACATAATTGTCGCTTCACTAGCTTCAATTGCTTGGGCTAACTTTTGTAACTGCGCGTTGGTTGCTTGTTCAGCAGTTTGAGCGGTGCGCTGCTGTTCGGTCAACTGGTTAATTTGGTGCTGCCGTTGCTCTTGTCTTTGTCGTAATTCCGTTAACTGAGTTTGCTTAAATTCTAACTGCTGGTTCCGCAGTTTAGCTTCTCCCGTAGCCATTTCCAGTTGCTTAGTAGCGTTTAATAATTGCTCCTGAAGCTGATCTTGTTTTTGATGTCCACGCTTTAATTGCTGATTCACGGTCTGCTTTTGAGTGGTTAGATGTTCAATCCGTTCCGTTAGGCGCTGCTGACTTGCCGTGCTTTTTTTTAACCGCAGCTTGGTTTGTTGCTGTTTGGTTTGTAACTGCTGTTTTTGAGTTACAAACTGGGTAAATTGCAGCCGCTCTAACCGATTATTTTTTTCCAAATAAAGTTCGGCGGTCTGCTTTTGGGTTTGTAATGGTTCTAGCTGTTTGGCTAATTCATGGGCAATGTCTGACACACGATCAACATTAGCTTGGGTATCAGCGAGCTTTTTTTCTGCATCCGTTTTCTGCTTTTTATACCGATAGACACCAGCAGCCGTTTCAATTACAGCTCGTCGTTGTCCTGTATCTCCCGCTAGAATTTCATCAACGTTTCCCTGGGAAATAATTGAGAGGGAACCTTCTCCCAGTCCCGTATCCAAAAAAAGCCCTTGAATATCTCGTAAGAGACACTCTTGGTCGTTTAAAAGATAGTGACTTTCACCATTTCGGTAGTACCGTCTGGTAATTTTAACTTCCGCATAATCAGTCGCTAGGTAGTGATCCTGATTATCGAATAGTAAACTAACCTCCGCTCGGTTTAGAGGACGTCGGTCGTTAGAACCAGAGAAAATAACATCCTTCATTTTTTGGCCCCGCAGTTGCTTAGCTGATTGCTCACCAAGCGCCCACCGAATGGCTTCAATGACGTTACTTTTTCCACTTCCATTAGGACCAACAATTCCCGTTAAGCCCTCCTGACAATCAATGACCGTTCGATCGGCAAATGATTTAAATCCGGAGATTTGAATTGACTGTAACTTCACGAACGTTCACCTACTTTACTGCAATTTTTGGTCTTTAATCCCCAGTTTATTTAGTGCTGCCTTGGCAGCGGACTGCTCAGCACTCTTTTTCGAATGGCCTTCGCCAACCCCCAGTTCTTGTTGATCAACCAAAACCGCCACTTTAAACTGCCGGTCGTTATCAGGACCATTTTCATCTAATAGTTGGTAATTAATGTCCACCGGTCCGTTAACTTGAATGGCTTCCTGTAACTCGGTCTTGTGGTCAAAGAATTCATCAAACCAGCCTTCGTCCAGCTTAGGGAAAATGACTAATCGACAAAAGTTTTTAACGGTTTCAATTCCCTGGTCAAGGTACACAGCCCCAATAAACGATTCAAAGATATCACACAGGAGTGAATCTCTATTTCGCGCTCCGGCCTTTTCTTCTCCCTTTCCCAGCCGAATGTATTTATCAAAATGACATTCACGCGCAAACCGACTAAAACTATGCCGATTAACCATCGCTGCCCGTAACCGGGTTAACCGTCCTTGGGGCATATCTGGATAACGTTTAAAGATATAGTCAGAAACCACAAGTTGATAAACAGCGTCCCCTAAAAACTCTAATCGTTCGTAAAACTTTAAGTTTTCATCTGGATGTTCGTTAACGTACGAAGCCTGCGTAAAGGCTTCATCTAATAAAGCTTCATTGTTAAATTTAATGTTATAATCACTGGCTAATTTATGGTCAAATTCTTTCTGCAAGTGAAGTTCCTCCCGATTGTTTAATGATTCTATTATAGCATTAAACGAAAAACCCCATCAGGCTTTGATGGGGTTCCGCTTATTTTTTGTCAGGTGTATTTTTCACAATCACATCTACTAAATCCTGGACCGTATCAATTTGTTCGGCCGCATCATCTGGAATGACGTCGCCAAATTCATCTTCAATTTCCACGATAAAGTGCGCTAAATCTACGAAATCAGCACCTAAATCTCGTTGAAAGTTAGTTTCTCGATTAATTTCCGCTTTTTCTACTTGAAATTGGTCTTCAAGCGTTTGGGCTACCGTATAAAATACCGTTTTTTCATCCATGAGAAAGTCCCTCCACCATTAATCTTGCTGTTTTTGATCAGCAAACTGTGTTGCAATTTCTGTCACTAAATTTGAATGTGCCACGTCTGCGGCGCTCTGTAAGGCATAGAAAATGGTTTTCGCATTGCTATTTCCGTGCGTTTTAATCACCGGAGCTTTTAAGCCCAGCAGTACTGAACCCCCGTAACGGGTGTAATCCATTTTTTTAGCAATCTTTTTTAAGGCTGGTTTTAATAATAATCCCCCAAGCTTTTCACGAAAGCCACCGGTCGTAATACTGTCTTTAATCATATTTACAACGGCAAGGGCACTTCCTTCAATTCCCTTTAGGGCAGCATTGCCAGTGAATCCATCGGTAACGGCTACGTCCGTAACGTTATTTAACAGATCACGAGCCTCAACGTTACCAATAAAATTCAACTCTCCGGCTTGGCCTAATTTTTCGAGTTCTTCATACATTTTACGGTGGTTAACGTCCCCTTTATCTGCTTCAGTTCCGTTATTAATGAGACCAATCCGCGGATTCGACAAAGCTCTAACCCGTTGGCTATAAATTTTACCTAGTTGGGCGTACTGAATAACGTTTTCAACCTTAGCATCCGCATTGGCTCCCGCGTCAATCATCGTAAAACCGCGATCGTTATCAACCACCGGTAGCGTTACAATCAAGCCGGGCCGATTAATTCCTTTCATTCGACCAATAATCAAAAGGCCGGCGACCATTAATGCCCCAGTATTTCCGGCTGACAGTAATAAATCAGCCTCGCCATTCCGTACCGCTTGGGCTGCCAACACCAGACTGGCATTTTTCTTTTTTTTAACCGCCCGAACTGGTTCATCATCCATCGCAATTACTTCATCAGCGTGCACAATCCGAATGTTTTGCGAGTTTTTTACTAACGGTTTAAGCTGCTCTTGATCCCCAAATAAAATGTATTCCACATCATTTTGGCTCGCATCGCGAGCTAATTCAGCACCAGCCACGAGTGCTTGTGGAGCGTGGTCGCCACCCATGGCATCAATTGCAATTTTAATCATGAAGGAACTCCTTAATCAAATGAAGTATTGTTATTTAATGTTTGTAATTGTCGGACTAGATTTTGATTCTCTGGATCTTGCATCCAATCAGGATTATCAGTCACCATTTTAGCGACTTCTTGGGCGGCACTCAAGACATTCACATCCGCAATTGGATCTCCTACGTTAAAGCTAGGAATCCCTGATTGCTGTTTGCCAAGAATATCACCCGGACCCCTTAATTCTAAATCTTTTTGGGAAATAAAGAAACCATCAGTAGAAGTACTCATGACGTTCATCCGCTGCACCCCCACCTTATTTTTGGGGTCAGCAATCAGGATACAGTAGGATTGCTGTGATCCCCGGCCAACGCGACCGCGTAACTGATGGAGTTGGGCCAATCCAAAGTGATCAGCATCATAAATTACCATCACACTGGCATTAGAAACGTCCACACCCACTTCAATTACGGTGGTCGATACTAAGACCTGGGTTCGATTATTTTTAAAATCATCCATGACCTGGTTCTTATCGGCTTCGTTCATCTGGCCGTGCAGTAACCCAACGTGAAAATCCTGGCCTAGCTCTTTTTGAAAGTGCTCATAAGTCATCATCACATTTCGCATTTCAACTGCATCTGACTCATCAATCAAAGGAACCACTACATAGGCCTGCTCACCATTATGTAAGTGCTTTTTCACAAAATTTAACATGGTTTGTTCTTGGCTACTTTTAATCCAAGTTGTTTTAATCGGTTTTCGGCCCCCTGGGAGTTCGTCAATTACAGAAACATCCATTTCACCATATGCTGTAATTGAAAGGGTTCTAGGAATCGGGGTTGCCGTCATCGATAGTACATTTGTCGCCGGTCCCTTTTCGCGCATTTGCTTACGTTGATTGACCCCAAAGCGATGCTGTTCATCAATCACCGCCAATCCCAAGTGGTGATAATGCACACTCGGTTGAAACAAAGCATGGGTTCCCACGATGAGGTCAATTTGTCCTGCTTTAATCCGCGGTAGTAATTCACGGCGTGCCTTTGGGGGAGTAGCCCCAGTTAGAAGGGCAATGTTAACGTTAGTCCCGGCAAATAATTGGGCCAATCCATTTGCATGCTGTTCTGACAAGATTTCAGTGGGAGCTAATAACACCGCTTGTTGTTGTGCCAATACGGTTGCCAGGATGGCCAGTGCTGCGACAATCGTTTTCCCGCTTCCTACATCTCCTTGGAGTAACCGGTTCATTGGAACTGGACGCTGCAAATCAGCCAGAATTTCATTTACAACGCGCTGCTGCGCATCAGTTAGCTGATACGGAAGTTGATCAATAAACGGCTGTAAAGTTAACTTATCGGTCTTAATTTGCGCCTGTGACCGAGGACGTTGCTCACGTTGTTTTAACGTCTGCAAACGCATTTGAAACAAAAAAAACTCATTAAATTTGGCCGTACGACGGGCCGCTTTCAACGCCTGGGGATGACTGGGAAAATGCATCTCCCTGATCACAGTTTGCAAGGACTCCAACCGAAACTTAGTCCGAATCCATTGGGGAACGAAGTCTTCAATCACTGATTGATACTCTGTGTAGGCCTGCTTTATTAACGCTTGGATGGTTTTTTGAGTAATTTGGTTGTTAACAGAGTAAATCGAATTGAATGGCTGTTGCAGATCGTGAAGTAGTTTAATTCCCGTCAAGCTTTTTTTACTAGCATCAAATTTACCATGAACTAAAATGATTTGACCTGGTTCCACCTGCTTTTTTAGCCATGGTTGATTAAAAAAAGTGACTGGAACCACGTCATGTCCCACCATTAACTGCAGGACCAACCGATTTTTACGCCGGCCAAAGTAATTAACCACGGGTTCGGCTGCAACGGTGCCTTTTAACGTTACCGGCTGCTGGTCCTTTAATTCTGCCAGTGATTGCGTGCGAAAATCTTCATAACGAAATGGGAAATAAGTCAACAGGTCAAACACGGTGTGAATATTCAAATCAGCTAAGGCTGTCTGCTTTTTAGGACCGACTCCTTTGAGCGTCCCCACTGGATCTAGAATACTCTTCATAACCTTACACCACCTATCTGTCGGAAAAGGCCGCCAATTCCAAATGAATTGACAGCCTCTTTCGTTGCTTTCGTTTTATTCGACCGAAATAATGAATGGATAAACCGGTTGATTACCGGCGTGAATTTCAATTTCTAACTCATCATCAACGGCAGCCGCCGAGTCTTCTACTTTTTGAGCGTCAGCTTGAGTAGCTCCTTCGCCGTAAATAATCGTAACGTTTTCACTATCAGCATCAAGCATTTTTTTCGTCATTTGCACGGCAGCTTCATCGAGACTGGATGCGATAACCTGAATTTGGCCATCGATAATTCCCATGAAGTTTCCCTTTTTAATCTCTAAATCATCAATTTTAGTATCCCGAATGGCGGTCGTTACTTGTCCACTTTTGACCGTATCCAAGGAATCATCCATGGCGGTTTGATTATCAGCTAAACTAGCCTCGGGATTGTAAGAGAACATTGCCGTTAATCCTTGCGGGATGGTTTTGGTATGAACCACTTTCATAGGAACGTCCGTTAAATCTTCTGCTTGTTCGGCTGCTAAGAAAATATTTTTATTATTCGGTAAAACTAACACGTGCTTGGCATTGGTAGCATTCACGGCTTTCACGATGTCTTCCGTGCTAGGATTCATCGTTTGTCCACCACTAATAATTTTTGTAACGCCGAGACTCTTGAAGAGTTTTTCTAATCCAGCCCCTGCAACAACTGCAATCACAGCCATTTCAACTGCTGGAGCAGCAGGTTCGCTAGCTGGCGCTTGGGGTTCGGAATCATCTGACTGTTCATCATTTTCCATGATGGACTCCTGTTGCTCCCGCATATTATCAATCTTAATGTTAATTAAATCGCCAAAGTTTTGTCCCCACGCTAGAACCTTGCCTGGTTGTTCCGTGTGAATATGAACCTTAGCAACTTCATCATCATTAATCACTAACAACGAATCTCCTAATGGAGCTAAATAGTCATAGAAGTGATCATAATCAAAGGGATCTTTGTACTCTTTTCCCTTCCCAAAACGCACCGTCATCTGGGTACAATACCCATACACAATGTCATCTGGATTGAGTTGTCCCTGTGCACTGGCGTGGTCTGATTTTTTCACCATTTCATCCATTTTATTGGCTTCCACGTTAAACTTGGCGTGCACATCATCTGATGGTTCCCGATTATTTAAAATATCAGCAAAAGCTTCTAAAACAAAGGTTAATCCCTGTCCCCCAGAGTCAACCACTCCGACTTGTTTTAAAACCGGTAGTAAATCAGGCGTTTGCTTCAAAGCCGTTTGGGCACCTTTTTTGATGGCATCACTAACCTTCCCCAAATCATCAGTTTGAGCAGCCTTTTTCCGGCCGGCGTTTGCGGCAAAACGAATCACCGTTAAAATGGTTCCTTCCGTGGGTTTCATCACAGAATTATAAGCAGTTTTTGCCCCAGCGGTAATGGCCGCGGTAAACTCAGTGGCATTTAAGTCAGCTTTCCCTTCAACGTTCTTGGCAAAGCCCCGAAAAATTTGGGATAAAATGACTCCCGAGTTACCACGAGCTCCCATTAGCAATCCCTTGGCTAAAGCAGCTGCTTTGGCTCCCACCGTTGGTTGGGATTCTTTCGCAACATACTTTGCCCCACTCGCAAACGAAAGGCTCATGTTCATCCCGGTATCTCCATCTGGAACCGGGAACACGTTTAAAGAATTAATAAATTCAGCGTTATTTTGGAGGACGACCGCTGCAGCTTGAACCATTTGGTCGAACTCTTTTGTAGTAATCTTCGTTACTGACACTAGTATCCAATCTCCCTCTTAATTCAAACTTGCTAGTCGTTGATGACCTTAACTCCCTGGACAAATACATTCACAGAGTCAGCGGTTACCCCTAACATTGTTTCTAAATTATATTTAACTTTGGCCTGAACCGTCCGAGAAACCTCGGAAATTTTGGTTCCGTAGCTGACGATGATGTTAACATCAACCTGAATCTCATCGTCAACCTGGCGTACCACAATTCCACGTGAATAGGCATCCCGCCGTAAAATTTCATTCATACCATCTTTAATTTGATTACGGCTAGCCATTCCGACTACCCCATAGTTATCGGTAGCCGCACCGCCGACTACCGTAGCAATTACATCGTTGTCAATGTCGATTGATCCATATTTAGTGTTCATTTTTACAGCCATCGGATGCATCTCCCTATTTTTAACGAATTTCTCACGATACCATATCTTACCATACTGGTTTTAAAAACCAAAACATTCATTTTTAACTGTCAAGTAAGATTACTTGAAAGAAAGATTGCAATTAACCACTATTTGTGCTAGATTAGTTATATAGCTAATTACGCTTTATTTTAGAACAAAGGAGGGATTTTCATGGCTAAGGATGCTTTAACTGGAAAAAGAACCCACTTTGGTAACCGTCGTTCCCACGCTTTAAACGCTTCGAGACGTAGTTGGAAGCCAAACTTGCAAAAAGTTCGGATTTTAGTTGATGGTAAACCAAAGAAAGTTTGGTTAAGTGCCAGAACTTTAAAATCAGGTAAATTTAAACGGGTTTAAGCTTTATTCCACATTTTAATTAATTAAAACAAAAGAGCAACCGCAACTGCGGTTGCTCTTTTGTTTTAGTCATGACTTTGAATCACCATTAAAATGCCCCGGTCAAAGGTAAACGTACCCCGATCCTTTAAAAACTCATTACTAGAAAATGAAGTGGGTCGTTGCACCGCAAACCGATCTAATTGATACTTTTCATCTGGCAGGGTCAATTTAGTTGGTTCCAGTGCAACAAAATCCAAGTATTTCATTCCCGGTTGTTTTTCGACCACATTCGTTCCTGGTTGATAAAACTGAATCCAATTATGAGCATCTTGCAGCGTTAATCGGGTAATCACGTCCTGTAAAAACGGTCGATACACCATGAGCAAGTTCGTCAATAATTGATCTAACCGTCCTCCAGAAAAACCATACAAAACTAACTGGGCGGTAGGATAGTGCTGTCCTGCAAATTGAAGGGCTAATTCCGTATCAGTTTCGTCCTTAATGGGACTAGACTGATGCACAATGGAAACGTTGTCCTTAATCAGTGCAAGCTCATCCGCGGAAACAGAATCAAAATCACCAATTGCAGCTACCGGCGTGATTCCCATTGCTAATAAATGGAGATTCCCGCGATCAATCCCAATGCAAGGATTTCGGTGTAACCGTTGTTGGAGGTCAGCGGGCCACTCTGATTGGGGACCTCCGGCGAGCAAATTAATTGTTTTCATTGGTCTATTCCTTAACCTTAAAAATCAGTGGCTTTTTTAATTGCTTCCACCCGTTCTGCTGGATTAGGAGCACCAAAAACGTATGAACCAGCAACAGCAACATCTGCTCCTGCCTCGTATGGTTTAACAACCGTTTGATCATTAACTCCACCATCAATTTCAATTGTGAAGTTGTAATCAGCGTTTTCGTTACGCAATTGATTAAGTTCTTTAATCTTACTAATCGTTTCTGGAATGAATTTCTGCCCACCAAAGCCAGGGTTAACCGTCATTACTAAGACTTGATCTACCAAATACAACACGGGTTTGATGGCGCTAACTGGGGTTCCGGGATTAATTACCACTTCGGCCTTTACTCCCTTATTTTTAATCATTTGTAAAGCTCGATGAATGTGGGGAGTGGCTTCAACATGCACCCCGATTAAGTCTGCTCCGTTGTCAGCAAATTGATCAACGTAACGTTCTGGATTTTCCACCATTAAATGGCAATCTAGTTCCATTTTAGTGATGGGGCGAATTGCTTTTACCCAACCGGGTCCATACGAAATGGCTGGAACAAACAAGCCATCCATTACGTCAATATGCAGAACTTCTGCTCCCGCTTGATCAACCTTTTCAATGCTACTTTGGAGGTTTACGTAATCTGCACTTAAAATTGATGGTGCCACTTTAATCATGTTAATTTCCTCTTTTCCGTCGGTAGACCGGTTTTTGAGCCTTGATGGATTGATACTGGTCTACGTAGTCTTCATATCGGCTCGTTAAAATTGTACCATTTTTTACCCCCTGCTTCACAGCACAGTTGGGTTCGTTAATGTGCAGGCATTCGCGAAATTTACATTCGGGTGCTACCCGTACAAAGTCAGGATAGTAATTTTTGAGCTCGGTCGCTTGAATGTCCAACGTTTCAAAAGATGAAAAACCAGGAGTATCAGCAACCAGCCCATCGTTAATGGTGACTAACGAAACTTTTCTCGTGGTATGTTTTCCCCGACTGAGGGCCTGAGAGATTTCTCCCGTTTCTAACTCTAAACTTGGATCCAAGTGATTCAACAGAGTTGATTTCCCCGCTCCCGTTTGCCCCATGACTACGGTCTGCTTGTGCGGTAATAATGCCTTTAGTTTCTCATCGGCATCTGAATCTGTGGTTACAACAACCGGATAACCAACCTGATCCCGATATTTTTGCACTTCTACTAGAAAAGCTGAACGAGCCTGATCATTTAAAAGATCTACCTTAGTAAACACTAAAACGGGTTGAATGTGTTCACGTTCCAAGGCTACCAATTCCTTATCCAGTAAACTCGCGGAGAAATCTGGTTCAATCGCGGAAGTTACAACTAAAGCTTGGTCCGTATTGGCAATCGGAGGCCGTACCAATTCATTAAACCGGGGAAGCACCTTTAAAACATAGCCCTCCCGTTGGTTAGGGGCATCAAACTCAACCCAATCACCTACCAGCGGCTTAATTTGGTGCTTGCGAAAGTTCCCCCGGGCTCTCGTCCGATAAGTCTTACCATTTACCACAATGTCATAAAAACCACTCAAAGATTGATAAATTTTTCCCTTTTGCACGTTTGTCATTCTGCTACCTTTCTTAATGCGGCCACAAAGAACCCATCTGAACCATAATCGTCTGGATAAATTTTTAACTCTGGTACTTGACGTTGGGATTTTAACTCCAACTTGGTCGAAACCCGTACTGATTCAAAGTTGGGATGGGAAGCTAAAAACTGCTGCACGTTTGCTTGATTTTCTTGCTCTAAAATCGTACAAGTACTATAAATCAAGGTCCCACCCACCTTTAACTTGGGCGCCACCGCCCGTAGAATGGCTTGCTGAATCGTGGCTAATTTGGCCACGTCTGTGGGGGTTTTTTCATACCGAATCTCTGGCTTGCGTCGAATTAGACCAATTCCAGAGCACGGCGCGTCAACCAAAATTTGATCAAAGGTTTGGTCAGCAAACTCCGTTCCAACTTTTCGAGCATCCAACGCTTGAGTAATAATCCGATCACTAACGCCCAGCCGTTGCGCATTAGTTTGAATCTGGCGCAATTTTTTATCGTGTAAGTCTAATGCCCGAACCGATCCAGTGGTTAACTGTTCTGCAATTTGGGTGGTCTTGCCTCCAGGAGCAGCACATGCATCAAGAACCTGATTATCAGATTGAAGGTGCATCGCTTGCACCGGCAGCATCGCACTTTCATCTTGAATCGTGTATAACCCCGATTGAAACAGTTTTGAATGAGCTGCTACTCCATGATTAAGAACCAAGGCATCAGCCGCAACCTTACTAGGACGGACCGTAAACCCTTCTGCTTCTAGTTGTGCTTGTAGCTCACCCGGGGTTGTCTTCGTTTGGTTCACTCGAATCGACTGGTTAGCTGGCTGATTAATCGTTGCCAGTAACCGTTCCGTTTTTTCCTGACCAAGTTCGTCAAGTAACGTTTGCACGAGCCACACGGGCACGCTTCTGGTAATTGACAATCGTTCTAGCGGATCCTTAATTTCAGAAAGTGCTGGCAAACCGTGCCGGGCAATGGTATGCAACACCCCCGTGACTAAGCGTCGAATCCCATCATGCCCGCGTTGCTTCGCAATTTTAATCGACTCATCAAAAATTGCCCGATTCGGCACCTTATCTAAGTACTCCATTTGATAAATAGCACTATCAAGGAGCTCAATGACCCACGGTTGTAGTTTGTTAGCATGATTAACCAATTGTTCAACGTAGTAATTTAACGTTAATCGGTGCTGGATGACGCCATACACAATGTTAGTAAACAAGCGAATGTCCTGCTTTGACATGGTAGAATTATCAATCACGTTGTTAATCTGCAGATTGGAGTAGGCCCCATTATGCACCCGTTCTAAGGTTTCAACCGCTAGTGCTCGTGGATTACTCTTGTTTGTACTCATCAATAAATTGGTCTCCTGTTTGTAGTTGTTGATTCCCGTTTAAAAAGGCTTGAATCTCTGTTTTGGGTTTGCCTGCTGGTTGTAATTGATTAACCTGTAAAACCGTGTGGTCCCCAGCAGCAAGAAGTAAGGTCTGCTTTGTCCGTTCAACCACTCGTCCCGGAGCAAACTCGGTCGTTTGTTCGACTGGTTGAACATCCCAGAATTTATAACGTTGCCCCTGAACCAAAGCATAAGCCCCTGGATCTGGACGTAATGCCCGGACTTTACAATCTAAAGCTCGGGCTGTTTTCGTAAAATCTAACTGCTCTTCTCCCCGTTTAATCGTTGGGGAGAAAACAACTTCGGCTTCATTCTGTTTTTGGGGGGTAATTTCATGCTTAGTCAACTTGGGCAACGTCTCTAATAACAAATCGCGTCCTACTAGGCTCAGCTTTTGAAACATTGATGCCGTATCATCATGGTCAGTAATTGGAACGCTGGCCTGGGCTAAAATATCACCAGCATCCATTTCCTTCACCATGTACATAATTGTAATTCCGGTCGTTTGATCCCCATTCATGATTGCATACTGGACGGGTGCTCCCCCCCGATACTTGGGTAGTAAAGAGCCATGCACATTTACCGCTGCAATTTGGGCGGCATTTAATAACTTGGTGGGCAAAAACTGGCCGTAAGCAGCCGTCACAATAAAATCTGGTTTGAGGTCAATTACTTGCTGTAACTCGGGACTGCCACTAAGTTTTTCTGGTTGTAACACTGGCAATCCTAATTCTTCAGCCGTTTGTTTTACAGGAGACGCCGTAAGTCGATGCTTGCGACCAACCGGACGATCTGGTTGGGTAACGACGCCAACAACTTGGTAGTGTTCGTTTAGGGCCTGTAAAATTGGAACGCTGAATTGGGGTGTTCCCATGAAAATAACTGTTTGCATTTCTTCCTCCTACATAAAACTCTGGGGTTCCACGTCGATTGCAATCCGAAATCCCTTACGCACCTCTTTTTGAGAAATAGCTTGAATCCGATTTAGTGCTGCGGGTAATTGCCGATCGTGCTTGTACTTAACGATAATTTGATAATAATACCGATTCTTAATTCGGGCAATTGGTCGGGGAGTGGGACCGAGGATTTCGGTTGTCTGGGCAACGTTATCATGTAATAAACTGGAAACCCGCCCGGCTTCTGCCGCAGCTTCCTTTTCCTTTAAAGCACTCACGGTGACCAATACGGTATAGAAATAGGGACTGTAACCGGCCAGATGGCGAAGTTGCATTTCTCTGTGGAAAAAGGCTTCATAATCCTGACGTTGAGCCAATTGAATCGCATAGTGCTCTGGATTAAAGGTTTGAATAATAACCTGACCGGCTTTTTCAGCTCGTCCGGCTCGCCCGGCTACCTGAGTCAGGAGATCAAAAGTTCGTTCGCTGGCACGAAAATCCGGCAATTCTAACCCAGTGTCTGCATTCAAAACTCCCACTAGGGTCACGTCTGGAAAATCCAATCCCTTCGCAATCATTTGTGTTCCTAACAAAATGTCGGCTTGGTGAGCACCAAATTGCTGTAAAATACGCCGATGAGCGCCTTTTTTTCGGGTCGTGTCAACGTCCATCCGTAAAATTCGGGTTTGCGGCAGTAACTGTTGCAGTTGTTGGGTTGCCTTCTCTGTTCCCGTTCCAAAGTAACGAATATGATGCCCATGACAATGAGGACATTCGGTCGGAATTGCCGTTTCATAGCCACAGTAATGACATTTCATGGTGTGACTGTCGAGGTGCATAGTGAGTGAAATGTCACAATGCGGGCACTTTAAAACGTAGCCACAATCACGACACAACATGAAAGACGAAAAGCCCCGCCGGTTTAATAACAATACGGCTTGTTCATGTCGATCAATGGTAGCTTGAAGCGCCTGCAATAGCTCATTTGAAAATAAATCCCCCGTGCGTTCAAGGGCATTCGTCATATCAACCACTTGGATTTCCGGTAGCTGTTGCCCGTTAATCCGCTCTGGCAGTCGAAGAAGGTGGTAGACGTCCTTTTCAGCTCGAGCACGTGATTCTAAAGATGGGGTCGCACTCCCCAAAATCACCGGACAGTGATGATACTGCGCCCGCCAAAGAGCAATATCTCGCGTGTGGTAACGCGGGTTATCACTCTGTTTATAACTTGGGTCGTGCTCTTCATCCAAGATGATTAATCCCAGGTTTTGTAATGGTGCAAAAATAGCCGAACGGGCACCTACGACCACCTGCGCTGTTCCTTCATTAATGCGCCGCCACTCATCATACTTCTCACCATTTGAGAGTCCACTATGTAAAATTGCTACCTGATCGCCAAACCGACGTTTCACCCGGGTCACCATTTGGGGAGTCAATGCAATTTCTGGGACTAACATTAGAGCTTGTTCGTCCTGATCTAATGCTCGCTGAATCGTTTGCAGATAAACCTCTGTCTTTCCAGATCCCGTCACCCCTTCTAGTAAAAAAGTAGTCGGTTGCTGGTCGGTAACGGCCGCATTAATCGTGCTAACCGCATGCTGTTGATCCGTCGTCAATCGTTTCGGTTGATCTCTGGCAATTGGATGTTGTTCTGGATTACGGTACTTTTCCACGGTGGTTTTGGTAATCCAACCACGGTTTTCAAAGTTTTTAATTACGGCTGGAGAAATGCCAGTCTGTTTGACTAATGTCCGTTGTTGCAGGGGCGTCTTTGGGTGTCGTTCCAACTGATTCAACAACGCTAGCTGGCCGGTGGCATTCTTGCGAATGGACTCCCGACACCGTTCAAAATCTTGAATCTGATTTAAGACCGCCAGTTCCGTTTTGGGTTTCGCTTGGTTATGCACCTGATACTGAATTTGCACCTGTCCTTGCTTACGCAATTCTGTCAAACGAGCTAGCTCCTGATTAGAAAAATGGTCTTGATCTAGCGGAATCGCATCCTGATGCGGAAAATGATCTAATAGCCACGGATCGGTAACAGGGGCCACTGGAACCACTAAAGTTTGATACTTAGCCTTCATTACGTTAGGTAACATGGTTAATAAACAACTAATGCGAAAGGAATAGGTTGTCTCTGCTAACCACTGCGATAATTTAAGCAGTTCAGTATTTACCACTGGATGCAAATCCATCAAACTGGTAAGTGATTTTAATTGCGTAGTAGCAGTTGCTGCTTTCTCAGTATCATGATCAACTTTCACTACAAACCCTTCCACCTTCCGGTTCCCCTTCCCGAAAGGAACTACAACCCGCATTCCCGGTTGAATTTTTGTCTCCAGTTCTTTAGGAACAACATACGAATATGGAAGATTAGTTTGCATGGTGGGAACGTCCACGATTATTTCTGCAATTGTCATGCTGTTCCCCCTTCCCTTGTTTTTAAAAATTATGGTAGCTTCTTTTTGACTACCGTTAAAATGCGTTCCGCAATCTTGGTTTTAGCTTCCACTGGGGTTTGTTCCTTAAAACCATCTGCACCAATGATTGTGACCTGATTATTGTCACCATTAAAACCAATTTGCGGATTACTAACGTCGTTTAACACAATTAAATCTACCCGTTTCTGGTGTAATTTTTTCATTGCGTTCTCACGTAAATTTTGGGTCTCAGCGGCAAAACCGACCACTAATTGCTGGGGTTGCTTTTTAGTTCCCATTTCTTGTAAAAGGTCATGATTAGCCTGTAGATGTAAGGTTAATTCCGCATTGGCTGCCGTTTTTTTTATCTTTTGGGAGGCTGTTTGCTGCGGGCGAAAATCACTAACAGCCGCCGCCATTAACAAAACATCTGTTTCTGGAAAAAAACGGTGTAACTGGGTTTCCATTTCACGAGCAGTTTGGACCCGGACCAACTGAACTCCTGGTGGGGTTGGCAACGTAACGTTGGCACTAATCAAGGTAACCACGGCACCGTGTTGCTGGGCCACCTGTGCCAGTGCATACCCCATCTTTCCTGACGAACGATTCGATAGATACCGAACCGGATCCAAAGCTTCTCTAGTACCGCCCGCGGTAATCAAAAGCCGTTTACCCTGCCAATCTTGCTTTGTCAGTGCTTTAGTAGCAGCTGCCATAATGGTCGGTGGTTCGGGCATTCGCCCCTCGGCCGCGTAGCCCTCTGCTAGAAAACCAATCTCCGGAGTGAGAATTTGTACCCCATCCTGCTGTAACTGAACGCAGTTTCTCTTGGTAGCTGGATTATGCCACATTCCATCATTCATTGCTGGAACGATTAATTTTTTAGCAGTAGCTGCCAAAAAAGTGGTCGTTGCCAAAGAATCAGCAATCCCGTTAGCAGCTTTAGCAATAAAATCGGCCGAAGCTGGGGCCACCAAATTTAAATCTCCCCACTGGGCTGCTTCAACGTGAACTACTCCTTGGTTTGGCGACTGCCAGTCATCATCTATAAGAACCGGGTGACCGGCCAGAGTTTGAAACGTTAAAGGCGTGATAAATTCGGTCGCGGCCCGGGTCATTACTACAACAACATCTGCGCCCGCTTTTTTTAATAGCCGTAGCAAATAAACCGCTTTATAAGCGGCAATACTACCCGTTATATATAGCGTAATTTTTTTCCCATTCATCATTTACTCCATTTGCTTCGTTAATTTAATTATACCGAATTAAATTTTCAATTAATAAAAAAGACCACTACGCCTGGGGCCTAGCTATCCCACTACGTATGGTCTTTTTTGTTCTAATTAGGCTTCGTTTTCAATCTTTAAAACCCCAGCCGCAATTTCTTCTAAAGCCTTGCCAACTGATTTAGAGTTTTCGTAATGACTAAGTAATGGAGCAGCTCCTTGGTCGAGTTCCTCGGCCCGTTTACTTGCTAACATTACCAACGAATAACGAGAATCTACGATTTTTAATAAATCATCAATTGATGGATACAGCATTAGATTTCATCTCCTAAACTATCTAGATAATCTGGCATGACTCGTTTGACCTTTAACCGTTCACTACGAACGATATCTTTAATCTGATTAACAGCATTCTCAATTTTATCATTGACCACGGCATAATCATAGTTTTGCATCATATGAATTTCTTTACTAGCCGTTTGAATTCGTTTGTTAATCACTTCTAAATCATCTGTGCCCCGACCCACGAGCCGACTCCGCAATTCTTTAATGTCTGGCGGTGTCAAAAAGATGAAAATGCCATCGGGACAATTAGCCCGCACTTGTAGCGCTCCGTTTACTTCGATTTCTAAGAAAACATCATGTCCGGCTTCTAGTTGCTGGTTAACGTAGTTCAGTGGAGTCCCATAATAATTATCCACGTACTTAGCGTACTCTAGCATCTCTCCGTTTTTAATGTGATCTTCAAACTCTTCTTTAGAAACAAAATAGTAATCAACCCCATTTTGTTCACCGTCGCGCGGTTGTCTCGTGGTCATTGAAATTGAATAGTTAAAATCAACGTTTGGATCCTCAAATAGTGCTTTTCGTACCGTTCCTTTTCCAACCCCAGATGGACCAGAAAGAACAATTAACATCCCGCGTTTTGTCAATTAAACCGCCCCTTCATCAATATGCTTATTAATAACATTATGGCGGTTTTAGGTCAAATAATCAATAGCATTATGCTTCTGCTTGCTTGGCCTTTTCAGCTAAATTCAACAATTCTTGAGCGTGTTCCAACGTTAGTTTAGTCACAGTTGTCCCAGCCAACATCCGGGCTAACTCATTCACCCGCTTCTTTCCGGAAATTGGTTCAATCGTGGTTTCCGTTCGGCCGTTCTGATCAACGTGTTTTTCAATGTAATCCTGGTGATCAGCCATCGCAGCCACTTGCGGTAAGTGAGTAATGCAAAGCGCCTGCGACTTTAAGCTGATGCCATGAATCTTATCCGCAATCGCTTGGGCGACCCGACCAGAGACTCCGGTATCCACTTCGTCAAAGATAATTGAAGTTACTCCCTGCACTCGAGAAAAAATCGTTTTGAGTGCCAGCATAATCCGAGATAGTTCTCCTCCAGAAGCAATTTTATTCAAAGGAAGCATTGCCTCCCCTGGATTAGTACGGAGGTAAAATTCTACAGTTTCAATCCCAGTCGCATTAAAATGTCCCGCCGGCAGACTATTAAACCGGGCTTCAAATTCGGTTTTCTCCATGTACAAATCCGCTAGTTGCTGGTGAATTGCCTTGGTCAGGTCTTTGGCACCCTGATGTCTAATTTTCATCAACTGGGCTCCCAGTTGGTTCAAGCTAGTTTCAGTGGCTTTTAATTGTGCTTCTAAATCATTACCGTTGTGGTTTTCTGCCTGCATATCAGCTAATTCAGCCGAAATTTTGTCATAGTAAGCCAAGATTTGTTCAATGGAATCCCCATATTTGCGCTTTAATTCAAAGATTGTATTTAACCGGGCCTCTACCTCATCGAGCCGGCCTTGATCAAATTCCAAAGAATCTAGCTGATTAGAAATTTCACCAGTTGCATCTTGGAGCATGTAGTACGCGCCCTTAATGTTCTCTGCAATTTGTTTAAACTCGTCTCCTAACCGTTCAACCGACTCAATGGCTCCCATCGAATCACCAATCATATCTAAAGGACTAATCGTTTCGTCTCCTTCGATATCCGCTAGACTTTGACTAAGACTATTGCTGATGGTCTGAAAGTTATTCAGCCGATCTCGTTCTCGCAACAGTTCTTCTTCTTCTCCATCGGTTAAATCAGCTTTTTCAATTTCATTCACCTGATACTGCAACATGTCAAAACGCTGAGCTCGGGCTTTCTCATTCTGGCTTTGATTGCGAAGGGCACGACTAATCTTTTGGTATTTATCAAAAGTGGTTTGATATTTTGCCAACGTTGGTTGTAGTTTAGAGCCGATAAATTCATCCAGTAAACTTAAGTGCTGATCAGGCTGCATCAACGCTTGATGTTCGTTTTGCCCATAGATATCAACCAGCGTCTCTCCAATTTGCTTCAAAGTCGTCGTATTCACGAGCATCCCATTCACCCGACAGATGTTGCGTCCATTCCGATACAGTTCGCGCTGCAAAATAATGTTGTCATCATCATGATCAATGCCAAATTCATCCAACTTTTGTTCTGCAATCCCAGCTGGCGGAACTTGAAACAGCCCCTGCAGCACCGCTTTGTTAGCCCCAGTTCGAATGAAATGTTGAGAACCACGTCCTCCGGCTAGTAGACCAACGGCATCAATAATAATGGATTTCCCGGCACCAGTTTCACCCGTTAAAACCGTCATGCCAGTTTCAAAGTTTACTGCCAGTTGCTCAATAATCGCAAAATTTTTAATTGAAATTTCTTTTAACATACCATCACCTTCTTTCAATCAAGCCAGTTTACTTCCGTAACGTTTTATACGCTTGGTCTTGAACG
Organism: Fructilactobacillus hinvesii; assembly: GCF_024029435.1. Classification (NCBI taxonomy): domain Bacteria; kingdom Bacillati; phylum Bacillota; class Bacilli; order Lactobacillales; family Lactobacillaceae; genus Fructilactobacillus; species Fructilactobacillus hinvesii. Next base: position 1,069,009 of record NZ_CP097118.1, read on the forward strand.
GCGGGAATCGAAATTTCGGGATTAATGGTTGGTCGTTCGTTGGCTTGTAGGTGTACCAAGAATTCGATGTTTCCTTCTCCACCGGTAATGGGGGAAAAGTCCAAATTTAACACGGAAAATCCAGCAGCAACTGCATACTGGAAGACATTCTCAATGACTGCGCGATGAACGGCAGGATCTCGCACAATTCCGTGCTTGCCGACGTGTTCCCGCCCGGCTTCAAATTGAGGCTTAATCAGGGCCACCACTTCTCCATCGGGTTGTAAAATCGGTTTAAGGGGATTTAGAATCAATCTTAGTGAAATAAACGAAACATCGATTGAAGCAAACGCTGGCTGTCCCGCAGTGAAATCAGTGGGTTTACTGTACCGAAAATTGGTGTTTTCCATTACGATTACCCGAGGATCATTGCGTAGTTTCCATACCAGTTGATTCGTACCTACGTCCAAGGCATAACTTAACCGTGCTCCATTTTGCAACATCACATCTGTAAAGCCTCCGGTCGAAGACCCAATGTCTAAGACAATCTGATCTGACACCGAAATTTGAAAAGAGTCGAGGGCTTTCGCTAATTTTAGGCCCCCTCGACTAACATATGGCATCACATTACCCTTTAGATGCAGTTTGGTCTCACTTGGGATCTTCATCCCAGGTTTATCTAGACGCTGTTCCTTTTCATCTAAGACCTCCCCCGCCATTACAGCTCGTTTGGCCTGTTCGCGGCTTGTAAACAAGCCTTGTTGTACTAAGAGAACGTCAATTCGTTCTTTTTCTTTTGCCATCGCATCGGTTCCTATTCTTTAAAATACGTTAAAAAACTCTGTAGCAATTCGGAATTAGAAAGGGGTTTAAGAGCCGCTTCTCCTGCCGCAATTGTCTCATGAAGGACCTGATGAGCCTGCTGGCTGCCTAATAAGTTTACATAAGTGTTTTTTCCAGCATCCTCATCTGTCTCGGATTGTTCATCAAGTAAGTCATCATAAATTTGAAAGGCAACGCCAAACTGCCAAGCAAATTTTGCGAACCGGTCCCGCTCTTCAGAAGTTGCTTGCCCCATTACTGCTCCAGCCATCACGCTGTAATAAAACAACGCCCCGGTCTTTTTGCGGTCTAAATCCTGAAGCGCAGTTACCGCTAGCTGCTTCCCCGTAGCTTCCATATCAATCAGTTGCCCCGCTACCATTCCTTTAGAACCCGCTGCCTCAGCCAACAAGCGTACTAATTCAGCAATCTGAGTAGCTGGGAGTCCACTACTGGCCAAAGTGGTAAAGGCATCCGTCAGTAAACCATCCCCCGTTAAAACCGCCTGAGCCGTTCCAAACTGTTTATGGCTAGCTAACTTACCACGTCGATAGTCACTATCATCCATTTCCGGAAGATCATCATGAATCAAGGAATAGGTATGCACCATTTCTACTGCCACACTAGCTTGTAATGGCTCCGCTGTAATCGGGGTTTGCAGGGTTACTAACGTTGCCAGCGTTAGTAACGGCCGTAATCTTTTTCCCCCCGCAAGTAAAGAATAAGCTAGTGATTGTTGTAATGACGGTTCCGTGGTTTCGTTTGCAATGATTGTCTTTAACTGAGATTCGATTTGGGGACGATACCGTTGTGTAAATGCAGTTAAGGTAGTTGATTTTAAATTCATTAAAACGGAACATCTCCATCTGTCTGACTCTCACCATTGGCCTGCTTTTCGTAACCCTTATCCCGCGTGAATGGTACTTCTTCTCCGTCAGGATTCATCATTTTAGTCAGAGTGTCTTCAGCATTTTGTAACGTTTGTTGCATAGTTTGACTTAGTTTAACTCCCGCTTGAAACTCACTTAAAGCCTTTTCCAAAGGAACGTTGCCATTCTGGAGTTCCTGTACAATTTGTTCTAAGCGTTGCATGTTTTCTTCAAAAGTGGGTTTATTGGTTGGCATGATGATCTCCTTTTGCTGGTTGAATCTTTGTAATGTCTGCAGTAGCATTGCCATCACTAAAAGCAATCGTTACCTGTTCGCCCGGTTGGACCTGCTGTACGGATTTTATTAACTGCTGTTGTTGATTATGCACCAAACTATAACCCCGGCTCATAATCTTAAGTGGACTCAGATGGTCTAATGCTGACACGTTAGCACGCAGCTGTTCTTGCTGCTGCTGTAGTTGCGCTGTCATCGCCTGTTCTAAATTCTGACGTTGATAGTTTAACTCCCGCCGTTCCTGTTGAATTAGATTGTGAGGAGAATTAGCCGTTAAATTACTACTAGCCAGGGCTAACCGATTTTGCTGTTCCGTTACAATCCGCTGCATTTCCTGTTGTAATCGTTCGGTTAATTGATCGCGTTGTTGAATGTAAGTTTCATATAACCGTTGGGGTTGTTGAAAAACATAAGTTTGCCGCAACTGATCCAAGCGTTGCTGTTGTAGCTGGAGAATGTGATTCATACTGGTCCCGAGCGTTGCTTGCCAGGTTTGCAGTTGTGCTAACACATCACTTAAAACAGGCGAAGCTAACACACCGGCTTGTGTAGGGGTTGAGGCACGGACATCCGCAACTAAATCGGCAATGGTATTATCCGTTTGATGCCCCACCGAAGAAATAATGGGAACTTGGCTAGCATAAATCGCACGAGCCACGCTCTCTTCGTTAAAAGGCCATAAATCCTCGATGGATCCACCTCCCCGACCAATGATTAATGTATCAAAATTACCTAATTGGTTGACTCGTTCAATCTGGGCTACGATTTCTCCGGCAGCATTCTCACCTTGGACGGCTGCTGGAAAGAGAACCACTTGAATTTTGGGATCGCGCTTGCGCACCGCATCAATGATGTCACGAATCACCGCCCCACTTTGCGATGTTACTACTGCAATTCGTTGTGGATATTGGGGCAGTGGTTGTTTGTGTTCAGGAGCAAAAAGACCTTCTTGATATAACTTTTGTTTTAGTTGTTCATAGGCGACATACAGATTGCCGACCCCATCTGGTTCCATTCCTTCCACGTAAATCTGATACTGACCACTCCTCGGGAAGGTCGAAATTCGGCCGGTAATTAGAACCTTCATTCCTTCTTCTGGCGCAAACTTAACCTTTGCAAACTGACCCTTCCACATCACAGCACTAATTACAGATTGATCATCCTTCACGCTAAAGTACTGATGCCCCGGTCGTTTTCGCCAGTTAGAAATTTCTCCCGTTAAATAAACCCGCTTTAAATAGGGATCGCGTTCGAATTTCCGTTTAATGTATTGATTTAAAGCAGTTACGGTTAAATATTCATGTTGCATCTAAATCCCCCACTCACTCATTTCCACCGTTTGCTGCATTAGGGTTGCGATCGTCATTGGTCCTACCCCGCCTGGAACAGGAGTTATTTTAGCAATGTTAACCGTTGTTTCTGGATAATCAACGTCTCCGACAAGGTGACCAGCTTCATCTAAATTCTGCCCTACGTCAATTACAACCGTTTGGGGTTGAAAATCAGTATCATTTAGTAAATGAGCCTTACCTACTGCAGAAATTACAATATCAGCCGTTTTTAAGAAGTCACTACGATCCCGGGTTTGGCTGTGTAAAATTGAAACCGTAGCTCCGGCATTTAATAATAGAGCTGCTAAAGGTTTGCCAACGATTGAACTTTTTCCAATCATCACAACGTTGGCACCTCGTACTGAAATCTGGTTTGTGGCTAACAGGGTCATGACGCCCCGGGGAGTACAAGCTACTGGATAAGGACCCGGAAGATTGAGATAAAGTTTTCCAACGTTAGTGGGGTGGAATCCATCAACATCCTTGTTGGGGTCAATGGCTGCGATTACCTTAGTTTCATCCAGATGGTCTGGTAACGGGGATTGTACGAGGATGGCATTGATTTGCTCATCATGATTTAAAGTCGCGATAATTTCCAGTAATTCACCTTCCGAAATACTCTCCGGAAGGTGTTTTAGTACAGAATAAATTCCTAATTTCTGTGCTTGTTTTTCTTTCATCCGCACGTAGCGTTCACTAGCCTGATTATGACCAACTAACACCACCGCCAGACCGGGAATAATCCCATGTTCTTTTAAAAATTTAACGCGTGCTTTCGTTTTTTCATTTAACGTTTGTGCTGCTTTACGACCATCAATTAATTGAACCATCTCTCCCACTCCCCTTTCAAACTTAGTTTTAGTTTAGCATAGATTCAGCAAATTTGAGCTTAAAAAAAGTAGAATCCTAAGTCGGATTCTACTTTTGAATTTGATCTAAAACCGCATTAACAAAGTTAGTGGCTTGCTGATCACTAAACTGCTTGGTCAACTCAAGCGCCTCGTTAATCGCTACTTTACGGGGAACTTCAGTGCTGAATTTAATTTCTTCCACTGCAAGCTGCAGAATAATTAAATCTGCTTTGTTCAAACGCTCCAATTTCCAGTTAGTCGCTAAATGAGCTTGAATGGCATCATTAATTTCTGACCGGTGTTGCTGAACCCCAGTTACTAATTCCTGAAAATAAGCGGGAACTGGATCCACTTTGCCATACGTTAGTTCGCGAAACAACGTGTCTGGATCAGTTTCTTGGTTGTTTTCCTTGGCAAAGAGCGTTTGAAAGGCGAGCACTCGAATTTGGTGTCGATTAATTTTCACGGTCTTCTCCATCACTATCACTATTGAACAAACTATCTGTATCAACTTTGGGAGTTCGTTCTGGAACAATGCCCTCGACGTGAACGTTCACCGCTTGCGCGTGTAAATCAGTCATAACAAAAATTTGTTGTCGGACTTGTTCTTGAATCTGCAATGCCACTTTGGGAACAGAAACGCCATAATCAAAGTAGACATAAACGTCAATATCTAAATCACCGTGATCACCAAGTACCAGTTTAACTCCTTGGGTTCGTTCTTTTCTGCCGAACAAACCTTTCACACTGGTTGAGAGGTTTCCTTGCATCCGGTTAACCCCTTCTACCTGAATTGCTGCAATCCCAGCAATTACTTCAATTACTTGGGGTGCAATTTTAATCTGACCTAAATCATCTTTCTTTGTTGCTAACGTAATAAACTGTTCCTCAGCTGCCATTGTTGCTCTCCCCCAAAATTAGTTTTTTATTTACCCCGTGAAATGTAAGTTCCGTCGGTCGTGTTAATCACTAACTTATCACCTTGGTTAACAAAGAACGGAACCTGAAGTGTCAAACCAGTTGTCATTGTAGCTGGTTTAGAACCACCAGAAGCGGTATCCCCTTTAATTCCAGGTTCAGTTTCAGCAACCTCTAACGTAACCGTCTTTGGTACTTCAATTCCGATGGTTTCTCCTTGGTATTGGACAATTTGTACTTCCATATTTGGTTGTAAGTATGGCATCGCAGATTCAGCGGCTTCCCGTGGAATCGTGATTTGGTCATACGTATCAACGTCCATAAATACTAAACCACTACCATCATCGTACAGGTACTGCATTTTTTTACTGTCAATTTCAGCCTTTTCGACTTTAGCTCCGGAACGGAACGTCTTTTCTTGCACAGCACCCGTCCGTAAGTTCTTAAGCTTAGTCCGCACAAACGCGCCACCCTTACCAGGCTTAACGTGCTGGAAATCAATAATTTTCCAAATTGCGTTATCAACTTCAATTGTTAATCCAGTTTTAAATTTTGCTGTTGAAATTGCCATAAAAATCCTCCGTCTAATCTCTCATTATCATATCAATACTACCAACCAGGGCGCAAGTAAAACAGTCGGTTGATAATAAAAAAGGCCCGCCGTAAGCGGGCCTCGAATCTTTATTTACTTATTAACAGTTTCAGTTGCTGGGTAAACAGAAACTTGACGCTTACTTCTGCCCAAACGTTCGAAACGAACGACTCCATCAACTAATGCGAATAAAGTATCATCTGAACCACGTTTAACGTTTTTACCTGGGTAAATCCGAGTACCGCGTTGTCTGTAAATGATTGAACCAGTTGTAACTGATGAACCATCTGCAGCCTTAGTTCCTAACCGACGACCAGCAGAATCCCGACCGTTTGATGAAGAACCACCGGTTTTATGGTGAGAGAAAAATTGCAAATCCATTTTAAGCATGTGTCATCCACCTCCAAATTAAGAGATTATTCAATTGTTACAAAATCAGAATACTGATCTGTAATTGCGTGCATTCCATTTTTAAAGCTTTGTAATAACGTTTGCCCTGCTGGATCATCCCAGTCTGCTTCTTTTAAAGCAATGGCCAGATAACCACCTTCAGTTTCATTCTGCGTAACCTCTGGAGTTACTCCAGCAACTTGCTCTAGCCCATTTACAGTTGAAATTGCTAGAGCTGAAACTGCAGCACAAACGATGTCATGACCGTATTCACCCGAATCGGCATGACCGGATAATTCAAATCCGGTAATTACATCATGATTAGTAACAAAATGAGCTCTAATCATAATTAGGCGTTAACTTTTTCAATCTTAACTTTCGTGTAAGGTTGACGGTGACCCTTCTTGGATTGGGCCCCCTTCTTTGGTTTGTAACGGAAAATGGTAATCTTCTTGTTCTTGCCTTGTTTTTCAACTGAGCCTTCTACAGAAGCACCATCTACCAATGGAGTTCCTACCTTAGGATTGTCTCCACCAACGAAAACAACTTGGTCAAACGTAACCTTGTCACCTTGTTCAGCATCAAGCTTTTCAACAAAAATGCTTTCACCTTCGGCAACCTTGTATTGTTTACCACCAGTAACGATAATTGCGTACATTCAAATGCACCTCCTCTATAATTGCTTAGACTCGCCAGAGATAAGCGTCGCTTGCGAACTTGTATACTTACACTGTGCGGTTGTAGCTGTGGAAGTCCACAAGTACAACAAAGAAAGTATAGCGAATTTTCCAACCGCTGTCAACCAGGAGCCAAATTAAAAAGTCACCCCCAACTAGGAGTGACTTAAAATGTCGCAGGAGCGACTCGAACGCTCGACCTACGGTTTAGAAGACCGTTGCTCTATCCAACTGGGCTACTGCGACAACATCAACATTAGTAATTATATTGATTCTGCGACAAGAAGTCAACGTTAAATTAGTGGTGAAGTTCCGCCTCTAGTTCGTGTAATTGAGTTGCAAAGGCCTGCTCAATTTGGTCTAATTTCCAGCCATAGTCAACCATTCCCCACTTTAAAAAGAGCATCCATGCATGTTGGAAGGCATCGGACCGCTTTTCGTAATAACTGGTTAATAACATTCGTTTCATCATTAGGTACAAAGTCGCTTTTTGCGCTTGATCGTCAATGTCTAACTGTTGTAGCCGGTCTAAATCAGTTGCCGTTGGCTGACAAACTTGATTCCAATTCATTAAATTGGCAAATAAGAAAAAACTTCTCAAGCAGTGAACAAATTGTTGTAATTGTTGTGATTGCGGTTGTAAATCCGGTTGTGCAACTACTCCTGTTTCTAATCCAGTTGCACCTGCTAAGCGAGCTAACTGCAGATCCAAGCTAACCAGCGCCGCCGTTTGGTGCCGTGGTTGTGTCCAAATTAGATGTTTTTGTACGTCTAACTGTTGATAATAACTCAAAACATCGGTTTGCATTTGTTTAAACGTCATTTGTTTTCCTCCATTTTTGGACCATTTGTTCAATTTCCGTTAGTTGTTCTGGATGCTCAACTAAATTAAACCAGCGCACTGGTAACTGATTTCGAAACCAAGTCAATTGCCGTTTGGCGTAATGTCGTGAATCTTTTTGAATAGCATCCACCACAGTAGCTAAATTTTGTTGTCCAGCAAAGTAAGGCGAAAATTCACGGTATCCAATCCCTTTTAAGGCCGGGAGCTCGGTTCCTTGGTTGCGTAACCATTCGTTTTCTGCAAGCAGTCCCTGTTGCATCATGAGCTTAACTCGCCGATTAATCCGTTCATACAGCAACGACCGTTCGCAGTTTAATCCGATTAACAACGCATCATATTGATCTGGTTGATCTTGCTGGGCGGATGGAATGGATCCGGTCACTAAATAAATTTCCAACGCTCGCACTAGGCGGCGACCGTTATGTACGTCAACCTTAGCAGCCGTTACGGGATCAATTTGCTCTAATTGGTGCCAAAGCGCTGGTGCTCCATCTTTACTTAGGCGTTCTTCCAACTGCTTACGAATCCGTTCGTCAGAACTTTTTTGCCCCCCCAGCTGTAATCCCCGTAACAATGCCTTTAAATAGTATCCGGTTCCACCAGCAATAATTGGGAGTTTTTGGCGGTCATGAATCGCCGGAATTAATGCTTGGCAATCTTTAACAAATCGTTGCACCCCATAGCGTTCTTGAACATTCAAAATATCAATTAAATGATGAGGAACCAATTTTCTTTCAGTTGGAGAAACTTTAGCAGTACCTACGTCTAAATGGCGGTATACTTGCATTGAATCTCCAGAGATAATTTCTCCATTAAATTGTTGCGCTAAAGACAGAGCTAAATCACTTTTCCCAACGGCGGTGGGCCCAACTACGGCTAATAATTTTGGTTTCATTTTCTTCTCACTTTATTAGGTTTTAACACTGGATATCTTACCTCAATTCGAGCATAATAGACAAGGAAAGAACAGTTATTACAAGGGAGGCCCTTACGATGAATAAATTTGGAAAAGGATTTGCTGCTGGAGTATTAACCATGATTGGTGTTGCTGCTGGAGCCGTTTTTTCATTTAAAAAAACGGTTGTAGAACCAATCGAAAAGCAGGAAGAAAAAGCAGACGAAAACCGGAAAAAAGTGATGCGGAAAGCTGGATCTTCGCACCTTGGTTAATGCAAATAGGCACGTCTATATTAACTAGACGTGTTTTTTTATTATCATTAACAACTAACTAAAAGACCAGATGATTACCATTCATCATCTGGTCTTTTTGCTTAACCTTTTTTAACTTTACCGTCCCACTTTTGGTATCCTTCGTTTAAAATAGCTAACTCCCTAAATCCCTGCTGATGCAAAAATTTAGCTGCTTGCACACTTAAAACTTTCGTTTGATCATAAAGATAAACCGGTAAATCAGGACGAAGTTGCTGATACATCATCTTCAATGATGCATATGGAATATTACGAGCCCCTAAAATATGACCATTTTCAAAGCTCTGGTCTTCACGTAAATCAATCACCTGAGCCTTCCGAATCCCTGCTTGAAACTGGGATTCCGACAAAAACTGGGTATACTTTTTAACCCGAAAAATTCTCCAGTAGCGAAACGCCGCTACAACTGCAATTGCAGCCAGCAAAGCCAGCAAGAACATTAGTAGCGTCGTTGCAAATCCACTTGCAATTAACATCAAAAGTCACTCCAGCTTATCTAAATTGTAATGCCATAGATGCAGCTCCAATAACACCAGCATCATTTCCTAATTCAGCTAATTTCAATTTAGTAGAATCGCGAATGGATGGGAAGGCATTAGCTTGGAAGTACTTGGTAGTTGGCTGTAACAACGTGTTACCGGCGTTAGAAACTCCGCCACCAATCACGATGCTAGCTGGGTTCAAAGTGTTCCCAATGTCAGATAAAGCCAATCCCAGGTAGAAACAAATCCGATCAACTACTTGGTTAGCCAAAATATCTCCGTTATCGGCCAAGTAGAAGATTAACTTCGAAGTAATCTTTTCATCAGTTTGTTCCAATTCTGCTAACCGGGAAGTTCCGTTAAATTCTTTGGCCATATCAGCAGCAACCCGTACGATTCCCGTCGCAGAAGCATAAGTTTCCAAGCATCCTTGCTTGCCACAAGTACATTGATAACCGCTTGGTTGAACGGTAATGTGACCAATTTCTCCGGCACCACCATTGACACCATGAAGTAACTTACCGTTGGCAATCACACCACCACCAACTCCAGTTCCAAGCGTTACGAAAACGACATCTTCTTCAAGACTTCCGGCACCCTTCCAGTATTCCCCTAATGAGGCTACGTTGGCATCGTTATCCAAATCAAATGGTAATCCCAAGCCTTCCTGAATTTTTTGACGAATTGGTTGGGTTTTGGCCCAGTTTAAATTGTAAGCTTCAGAAACAGTTCCGTTTTCCCGGTCAACCGTTCCGGGAGTTCCCATTCCGATTCCGATAAAATCGGAACTAGTTTTGCCTGAGTCTTCGATGTGTTGTTGAATTGATTTAATAATGTTCTCAACAATGTGACTTCCATCATCACTAACGTCGGTTAAAATCCGCCACTTTTCAAGAATTTCACCTTGTTGATTTAAAAAGGCCATTTTCGTGGTCGTTCCACCTAAATCAATTCCAATTAAGTTCTTTGCCATCTTTTAATCCTCCAGTTGTCTGTTGTTCTCGTATTGCTTCAATGTGATGCTCATGTTTCAAAACCAACTTAGCAGCCATAAAATCAGCTTGAGAAATCACTTTTGCTTCATGCAAATGATCCAGTTCTAAGGCCATGACCTCAATGTCCCAAATTCGTTTACCAACGTAAACATAAATTCCGAATCGTTTGAGCAGTTGTTGAACATCATATAGATTTTTCATCATTGGTCACCTCGTTGGTTTTAAATTAAGCAGCCCTACTGATTAAATCCAATGATCCACAAGGCTATTATAACAATAATTAAAACGTTTGCATAAATAAATTGTACTTTTTTCGACAATAAATTTGGTCTAGGTAGTCCCAAGATAAAACTACCACAAAATCCCCCAATCAAGCCACCAAGATGACCCCAAGTATCAACTCCAGGTAAAAATAAATCAGAGCCTAAATTGAGGACAACTAACAAGAGAAATGACTGAGCGGTCTGTTTCAGCCATTGGTTTTGGGGCAAGACAATTGCGAGCATTAAGAAAGCCCCAAATAAGCCAAATAGAGACGTACTACAGCCGGCAGAAACGCTGTTTTCACTTCCAAACGCAAAACTAAACAAATTTCCAACGATTCCCGCCCCTAAAAAGAGCACGAGATAACGCCAATGACCCAAGACATTTTCTAGGATGCGGCCAACGAAGTACAACGTTAATAAATTTAAGGTCAAGTGTTGCCACCCAATGTGAATAAAAATGGGGGTAATCAGGCGCCACCATTCTCCATCACGAACTAGTTGGTTAACTTCCCCACCAAAACGAACCAGATTGGGTAAATTAGTTGTCCCGCCGGTAATTGTCATTACCAAAAATACAACCACCATAATCACAATGAGTGACCAAGTAACAACGGGACGGTTTTTCAGGTTAATCATGAGCACCCTCCACTAATAGTTTTTGGATTGGTACATCAAACGAATCAGCAAGCCATGAAGTTGTCACTACCTGATCCCTCTGAGCAAGAGAAATCGTTGCTCCTGAAAAATCCTGTAAGAAGCGGTCGTAAAATCCACCCCCATAACCAATTCGTTGGTGATTACTAAGGCAGAAAGCTACGCCCGGAACAATTGCTAGATCAATATGATCGCTGGAGATTGGATCCCCATTAGTGGGTTCTAGCACCCCGAACCTTGTCTCTTTAAGCTGAGTGCTATCATTAAAAGGATAAAATCGCATTCTTCGACGTGGGAAAGTCCGGGGGATAACAATCGTTTTTCCAGATCGTGTCGCCTCTTCAATGATTGGTTTCGTTGGAATTTCGTGATCCATACTCAGCGTAACCGAAATTACCTGCGCTTTTTGCCATTCTGAAGTAGCAAATAACTGCTGGTATAACTGTCTAAATCGTTGCGAGGTCACATCTTGTTCTGCCAATTTTTGTAAAACAGTGGCTCTAATTTTTGCTTTCATTTGTAATCCTAGTTAATAAAAAAGATTTTGGGCCGCAGCCCAAAATCTTATTTTGTTTCCCGATGTAATGTAACTTTTCTTTCACGTGGGCAATACTTTTCTAATTCTAAACGGTCGGGGTTATTACGACGATTTTTAGAAGTTAAGTAATTGCGTTCGTGGCATTCAGTACATTCTAAAGTAATGTGGACACGCATGTTAAATACCTCCAAACAATGCTTTTTTGATTTATCAAATATAACAAATATTAGTCTACCATCTTTTCAGATTAATTTCTACCAATTATGCAAATAAATGTTAAGTATTTCTACTTGACGCTATTTATCCGCATGCTGAACATCTTTCCAGTAGGCGTTATAAATGTTTTTCGCTAAATCAGTGTTATTGCTTTCCGCATCATTCGGCAAGTTCGTCATGGCCAGTGCAACCACCACTTGCGGATGATCCGACGGTGCATAAGAGGCTAAACTAAGTGTCGTTGTTTCTTGACCATTATAGAAGGTTTGTGCGGTCCCCGTCTTAGCTGAAACCTCGGGCTTTAAGTCTGCCAAGGCGCCCCCAGTCTTATATTTATTGTGACCGTGAACCACTTGATACAGTCCTTGCTTAATTACCCGGTTTTCATCTGTACTCATTGGCACTGTATTTAGAACTTGTGGCATAACGGTTTCCCGAATCGCCCCTAACTTTCCAGTTTTAGCGTTAGTACTCCGCACGTTTTTAACCACGTGAGGCCGAATCCGGTAACCACCATTAGCAATGGTTGACATGTATTGTGCAACTTGAAGGGTCGTGTATCCATCGTAGTTACCAAAGGATTCATCGAGGGCCTTCCCAATGTTAGCAGAGCCACCAGGTCCAGTAATACCCGTGGTTTCGTTTGGTAAATCAACTCCGGTTTTCACTCCGAGTCCAAACTGGTTAAAGTATCCCCGTTCGATGTTAAAAATGTCTGGATTCATGTTTAATGGGGCTCCTTCAACGTAGTGATATCCAGCTTCCTTCATTGCTAACTGCATCATGTATGAGTTAGAAGAAACTTCTAGAGCATCCGCTGCCGTTAGCGAAATGTTCGCATTCCCAGTCTTATTGAACCAAGAACTCTTGGTGGTCCCTCCGTTCTTAATGGGCATATCAGTTAATGTACTACTTTCAGGAGTAATTACCTTACTCTTAAAGGCACCATAGATAGTAGCTCCCTTCACTACAGATCCCATGGTAATTGAACTATTCATAGCCCCCAAATCATTTTGGGTAACCTTCCCCGTCTTTGGATCCCGGTTCACACCGGCCATTCCAATGATAGATCCATTATTAGGATCCATAACAACCGCGTAGGTTCCAGTGGCATTACCTCCGGGTTGAGCCTTTTTCACCATATCCTGGAGTTCTTTTTGGAACTTCCCGTTGATTGAAAGTTGCAGGTTATCCCCGCGGCGCCCTGGATATTTCTTTACCGCTTTGACGATCTGATTATCACTATTGAGTTTGATATCAGTTTGTGACTTTGAGCCCCGTAATACCGGCTCATACTGTTCTTCCAGACTATTATTTCCAGCCGCTTCATTTTGAGAGTAACCCTGCGATAGTAACTGATTCATTCGGCTATCGGGTAATCCCACCTGATTTGAAGTAACCGTTCCTGTAATGGCTTGAATTTCTTTTCCATTTGGATATTCTCTGGTCCAATTGGTTCCCACTTGAACTCCCGGTAATTCCTTCGCATTTTCTCCCACCTTAGCAATTTCTTGGTTGCTAACGTGATCATACTTGACGTAGGTCGTTGTCAACCGGTAAGCCCCACTCATGGAGATATAGATGGCCGCAGCGTTTCTAAACTGTTTGTTTTCTCGATAAGGTGGATTCTTTTGGGCCAATTTTAATTCCGCCGCCACCTTTTGATCTGGATTTAAATTTTGGGCATTTGAAATTTGTTTCGCCATTTGATTTTGATGGTTGGTACTAGCAAGATAATACTGCGCCATCTGCTTTTTAGTTAACTTATTAGTTGGAACTTGAATAATGTTACCTAATTTCGTGGCCACGTTATACATATCGTTAACAGTTACTTTAGGTCCTCTAGTATAAGTGATGGCTCGCTCTGTTTTATTCCCAACCAGCAATTTTCCCGTTGAATCATAAATCATTCCCCGTTGCACGTTTCCATACACGGTGGAGCTATTATTTTTATTTACCGCTGATTTAAAATAATTTCCCTGAATAATCTGTAAATCAGCTAATTTCCAAATTAAGACTGCAAACAAGGCTCCCACCAGCAAAAAAATCAGGTTGAGGCGGAAGGGAATTCGTTTGTTGCCGGCTTCTTGCCGTTTAGTTCGTGTTTTTTTCTTAAAAAATCTACCAAAGAAATTACCCACGATGTTGCTCCTCTTCATTTTTATTTTCATAGTTAGTAATTGTTAAAAACACAACTACTAACATTATCACATTATCAAGAATCAACCGCAATCCAATTATTCTTAAAGTTCGCTTAAATCAGATCAACAAGAAAAAAACTCGCTAAGGATAATCCTTTGCGAGTCTTCATTCTTGATCACTATTTAACGGAAATGATTTGCACGTGCATAACTCCGTCAGGAATCTCAATGTCAACCGTTTCGCCAACTTTGTGACCTAGTAATCCCTTAGCAATCGGAGAATCATTAGAAACCTTCCCTGACAGGGGATCTGCCTCTGCGGCTCCCACAATTTGATATGTCTCTGGCTCTTCGTCCGGAAGTTCTTTAAATTCAACCGTTTTACCGACACTCACTTCATCACTAGCCGTCTGTTCATCATCAACCACTTCTGCAAACTGAAGCATGTGTTCGACGGTATTAATCCGACTTTCTAATAAAGCTTGTTCGTTTTTCGCCGATTTATATTCTGAATTTTCGGATAAATCACCATAACTTCTAGCAATTTTAATTTGTTCAATTACGTGGGGACGCTGGTTAGTCTTTAAATCTTCTAACTCAGCTTCGAGTTTAACTTTCCCCTCTTTGGTCATTGGATATACTTTATCTTCAGCCATCGTTCCACCTCAATTATTTTAGTCAACTTAGAATTTATCACGAACCCCGTCTATTAGCAAATAAAAAGTTAATCAGCAATCACGGGGCCTTCGTCGTCAGTTCCTAAAATTGCTGTAATCTTAGTAGCCAATAAATCAATGGCAACGTTATTTTTCCCGCCGCGTGGAATAATAATGTCAGCATAACGCTTGGATGGCTCCACAAACTGTTGATACATGGGCCGAACCGTGCCTAAGTACTGCTGAATAATTGAATCCAAGGATCGCCCGCGCTCCTCAGTATCTCGCTGAATTCGTCTAATCAAACGAATATCATCATCCGTATCGACAAACACCTTAATGTCCATTAAATCACGCAGTCGGGGATCATTAAGCGTGAGAATTCCCTCTAAAATAATTACATCAGTGGGATCCTGCCGTTCTGTTTTTTCACTCCGTGTGAATTGCGTGTAATCATAGACTGGTTTCTCAATGGTTTCGTAGTGCAACAGTTGCTTTAACTGATTGACCAATAGATCATTATCAAAGGCATCCGGATGATCATAATTAACCTTTTTACGTTCAGCCATACTCATTTCAGCCTGATCTTTGTAATACGAATCTTGTTGGATAATGGAAATCGAGTGTCCCAATAACCGTTGCAAAATTGCGCGACTAACCGTTGTTTTTCCACTACTGGATCCCCCAGTCACACCGATGATGACGGGCTGTGCTTGCTTAGTTGCCATTATGTTTATCTGTCCACCTTATCTAATTTCTGCGTTAAGTTCCGTTTCTAAATGGTGCTCAACCTTTGCCATGGCCTGATTTACCACGTCATCTTGTAACGTTTCACGTGGATTTTCAAAGCTCAATGTATAAGCCAACGATTTTTGCCCCGCAGGAACATGTTCCCCAACGTAAACATCAAAGAGGGTTACATCGTGTAAGAATGCCCCACCGCGTTTCCAAATGATGGCTTCAATTTGATCATTAGTAACGTTATCAGCTACCAACATGGCGACATCACGTTTAATGCCCGGTAGAGAACTGACTACTTGATACTGTGGTTCGTGTTTTGGAGCGGCCATTAACTTATCAAAATCTAAATCAAACACGTAAGTGGGCTTAATTTTAAATTCTTTGGCTGTTTTAGGATGAATCTGACCGATGAATCCAATTACTTCATCGTCTAACTTCACCAGTGCCGTCCGCCCCGGATGCATTTCGGTGATTGTTTCCGTTGGTTCATAAGTAACCGTTCCCTGTAGTGATAAGGTCTGCAAGTACTGCGTTAAAATTCCCTTTACTAAGAAGAAGTCTACCGGGCGACCCTTTTGGTTCCAACTCGTAGTTGGCATGGTTCCAGATAATGCTGCAGCAACGTGTTCAACTTCAGACGGACGCACTTGATCCTCGTGATCCTTATAAAAAACACGACCTTGTTCATATAAAGGAACATTTTCAACACCACGAGCTTGGTTATAAGCAACGTCATCTAACAAACCACTCACAAGGTTCATTCGAAGGACAGAATGATCCTTCGTCATTGGCCATTGCAAGTTTGTTGAAAAACTTCGTTGTAACATGAACATTTCCGCTTTTTCAGGCGTCGTAAGTGAGTATGAAATAGCATGGTTTAATCCCATTCCTTGTAAGGTCTGGCGTGACTTACGCATGGCTTGTTGTTTGGGAGTTAATCCCCCTTCCGTCGTTTGGGTCACTGGCAGAGTATTCGGAATATTATCATAACCATAGATTCGTGCCACTTCTTCAATTAGATCGGCATCAATGTGCAGATCCCAGCACCGGGTTGGAACAGTAACTTGCAATCCCATTGCTGTTTTGGTTACCCCAAAGCCCAAACGTTGAAAAATATTGGTAATGGTGGCTTCACTCAAATCAGTACCAAGAACGTGGTTAATCCGATCAGGTGTGATTTCAATCACCTGTTCAGAAACAGGGGCCTGACTCCCGGTAACAATTCCTTGACTAGCTTGTCCCTTAGCTAATTCTTGGATCATTCCAGCCGCAAAGTTCAGCGCATTAATAACGTTCCCATGGTCAACTCCCCGCTCGAATCGTTGGGAAGCATCAGTGTGTAGACCTTCCTTTTGGGCCATCTTTCTCGTTAAAACTGGATCAAAAACGCCACCTTCTAACACAATGGTTGTCGTTTCAGATGTCACCCGCGTGGGGTTTCCGCCCATTAATCCTGCTAGAGCAACTGGTTGATCGCCACTGGCAATCACAACGTCTTCGGGGTTTAATTCTCGTTCTTCTTCGTCCAGGGTTACCAGTTTTTCTTTGGAGTTGGCCTTTCGGACTACTAAGTTTGCGGAAGGCAATTGATCTAAATCGTAAGCATGCAATGGTTGGCCCAGAAACAACATTACGTAATTAGTAACATCGACAACGTTATTAATGGGTTTAATTCCCGCATTCCAAAGCCGAATTTGAAGCCATAAGGGACTAGGTTGCACGTGGACGTTTTTTACAACCTGCAGGTGATATTGGCTTGCTAACTGCTCGTCAGCACTAGCCGTAATGACCGCTGAACTTTGTTCCGTTCCCGTTGGTGCTTGTGGCGTTGCCTTGAAGTTAGCTGGTTGATCTAAAACGGCCGCTAAATCGTACACAACCCCGCGCATGCTCAACATGTCACCCCGGTTGGGCGTCACATCCAAATCAATCATGGCGTTGTTCATCCCTAAATAGTCATAAACTTCGGCTCCCAGTTGGGCATCGTCTGGAAGAAAATAAATTCCATCTTTCCATTCGTCAGGGACAACTTCCTTTGGAAAACCAATTTCATCAAGAGCACAAATCATTCCATCTGATTTAATCCCCCGCATTTTGGCTTTCTTAATTTTTACGTTACCGGCTACTCGAGCTCCTGGCATCGCTACAATAACTTTTTTACCCACTTCGACATTAGGAGCTCCACAAACAATTTGTTGGGGTTCGTCACCACCAACGTCCACTTGGCAAATGTTCAAATGACCTGCATCCGGATGCTTTTCTAAAGAAATGATTTGCCCTACAACCAATTTCTTTAACCCTGTACTGCGTTTGGTTACCGAATCAACCTCAACGGAAGTGCGCTCAATTTTTTCTCCTAGAGCATCTGGATCCAGCTTTAGATCCAAATACTTACTTAACCAATCATACGAAAGTAACATCATTCACCCTCCTGTTAATCAAACTGAGTTAAAAATTTTAAGTTGTTTAAGTAGAAATCACGAATGTCATTAACCCCGTATTTCAACATGGCAAACCGGTCTGGTCCCACTCCAAAGGCAAAACCGCCGTACGTATCGGGATTAACTCCTGCCATTTTTAACACGTTTGGATGGACCATTCCTGCTCCAAGGACTTCAATCCAACCAGAACCCTTGCAAACGGCACAGCCCTTACCACCACAGTTCATACAAGTAATGTCAGCTTCCACAGACGGTTCCGTAAATGGAAAGTAGCTTGGTCGTAACCGCACTTGAAATTTATTTCCAAACAGGGCATGCGTCATTGCTTCTAAAGTTCCCTTTAAATCAGCCATTGTAATGTGTTTATCAATTACAATCCCTTCGACTTGATGGAACTGGTGGGAATGGGTCGGATCATCCGTATCCCGACGAAACACCACCCCAGGGGAGATCATTTTCAAAGGTCCCCGACTAAAATCATGAGTTTCTAAAGCCCGGGCCTGCATCGGTGAGGTGTGGGTCCGCATTAAAATTTCTTTGGTAATGTAAAACGTATCTTGCATATCTCGAGCCGGATGATCCTTTGGCAGATTCATCATCTCAAAGTTGTAATGTTCTTCTTCTACTTCTGGACCACTTAAAACCTGGTAGCCCATTCCAATGAAAATATCTTCAATTTCATCAATAATTTGTTGGATGACATGCGGATGTCCGAAGGGAACTTGATTACCAGGAAGTGTCACATCAATTTTTTCCGCAGCTAATTTGTGATTCAAAGCGGCTGTTTCTAATTCCGTTAATTTGGTCTGTAACGCCGCCGTTAGTTCGTCACGGATTTGGTTGGCTAAGCTTCCTACCACTGGCCGTTCAGAAACTGGTAACTTAGCAATTCCACGTAGCGTTTGGGTAATTGATCCTTTTTTACCTAATAGTTGGACCTTAATTTGGTTTAAAGTTGCTTGATCCGAAGCAGCTTCAATTTGTTGCAAGCCATTTTCTTTAATCGTGGTGAGCTCTGTCTGTAAACTCATAGAAAATCCTCCTTATTCTTGTAGTCCGAAAAAAAAGCCCCGCCCCTGACCGGGACGAAGCTTCGCGTTACCACCCAAATTCGTAGGTTACCCTACGCACTCAATGATGGATAACGAACACCAGTCGGACATCTTTATGGATGCCTACAGTCACAAGCGAATTCAGTTTCTAAAGCCACTTTCAGCGGACGTGACCTCTCTGTCATAATAATGAAACGTACTACTTCTTGGACTATTGTAGCTACTAAAAATATAAATCATTCGAAAAGACCGGTCAAGCTTCATCATCTCCATGACACCATTTATCGGCCCACGCATGGGTAGCTTCCATCACTGGCCGTAAATCTTGGCCCTTTTGAGTTAAATCATAAAAGATTAATGCCGAATCTGAACTTGTTTTACGCGCAACAATCTCATCTTCTTGTAAATCTTTGAGCCGAGCAGTTAAAACTCGATCACTGCAATCCGGAATTTTCAATGCCAGTTCCCCAAAGCGTAAGGGACCACTAACTAGCAAGGATTGAATAATCATCCCATTCCATTTTCTTCCCAAGATTTGAAAGGCTGCTTGAAAGCTGGCACAAAGACACTTTTCGTCCCGCATTCTCTTTTTCCCCATTATCAGGAACCTCCTCATTCTTTCTTTTTTAATGTTTTTTTTACCTTATTTTCGAGTGGTTGCATAAATTCATTTACAGCTGCGTAATCATCTACTAAAGAAACAATGACACTCTCCTTGTACTTGGGTCGTGCTAACGTTAACCCCCACATGTGTTTTAAAATAATATCTTCTTCTTTAGGTGTCAACTTAGTAATCTTTTTAGCGTTTCTAAGTGCCACCCGCGGGTGAATAAAAGCATGGCTTCCCACCGCAAACTTGGTCGTGCGCCAATCATAATAAAACAAATCGTGCAGTAAACCACCCCGAGCTGCAGCCCGGTAATCTAAGTTCATCTTTTTGGCGATTCGATAACTTTCATAAGAAACGTAGATGCAATGCTTCAGCCGGGTCGAATGATGGTGCTGCGTATAGTTAGCTAATTTCTGGACCGCCGGTGCTGCTAATAAGTCTTGGACACAGCTAAGGTACTCTGGATCATTTTTCCAGTCATTCTTAGTCATCTGCTCACCTCATTTTAATTGGCCTTAATCCGAAACATAATCACTGCCGCGGCAATGGCAACGTTTAAGGACTCGGCCTGACCTGTAATTGGGATATACAAATTTTTAGTTGTTTGTTGCAACAAAGTTGGGTCCATACCATTTCCTTCGTTACCCATGATCAGGGCAAAGTCGGTTTGGGGCTGCACCTCACGGTAGTTAACTGCTTGAGGATTCAACTCCGTCCCGTATACCGGCCGTTGGTGGTCGTGAAATTGAACAACTAACTCCTCTAGATCAGTTTCAACCATTTGTAAATGAAATTGACTCCCCTGCATTGCACGTAAAACTTTTCCATTGAACGGACTAGCAGTCCCCTTGCCAAAGGCCACCCCACTAAATCCAGCGGCGTCTGCTGTTCTCACCATGGTTCCAATGTTACCCGGATCCTGGACCTGATCCAATAGTAACCACGCTCCACGATAATCAGGGGTTTGGGCTGGATTGGGTAATTTACAAACCAAAAAAATCCCTTGCGGTGTCATAGTCTCACCCAACTCTTGCGCTACCGCAGTAGAAATTAACGTAACTGGTCGGCCCGTTAAATCAGCTCCATGTTCCAGATACTGATCATCGGTTGCATAAATCATTACTACATCCGCGGCCGGCACAGCTTCTAACGCCGCTTGGACCAGATGCCAACTCTCTAAAAGGTATTGTTGCGCCTGTTTCCGCCCCTTGGTAGTAGTTAGCTTCTTAACAGCTTTAATTTGTTGATTGTGCTTTGAATTAATTCGTTCCATGATTGTCCCCACTCGCTGACTTATTATCGTTATTTTATCACATTTATAAAAAAGTGCAGTTAACTTCCGCCCGGACCATTGAGTTTAATTGCAGTTCCCCAGGGTTTAGGTTAGTATAATAGCTATGATTGAAACTAAAGGAGTAATTTTAATGAAAAAAGGAAAAAAACTAGCACTACTGGGACTAGCCAGTTTTGCTGCTTTCACTTTGTCTGGTTGTGTCCAGACTGATGCCCACGGGAAGCCATACGGGTTTATCTATGATTACCTCGCCATTCCAGGTCAACACGTCATGGATTGGTTGGCTCAATACGTCGGTGGTTATGGTTGGTCTTTAATCGTAATCACAGTGGTTGTGAGATTATTACTACTTCCACTGATGGTAAGTCAGGTGAAAAAATCAACCGTCCAACAAGAAAAGATGGCGTTGGTTAAACCACAACTAACTAAATTACAACAGTTGATGAAAAACGCAAAAACCCAACAGGAACAAATGGAAATTAACCAGCAAATGATGCGCCTGTATAAGGATAACAACATCAGTATGACCGGTGGAATTGGTTGCCTTCCCCTTTTAATTCAGTTACCGGTCTTTGCAGCCTTATATGCAGCTATTCGTTATTCTCCTGAACTTTCCCATACGGTCTTCATGGGAATTCAACTGGGCCAGCGGAGCTTGCTCCTTGCCATCCTTTCGTTAGTGGTCTATGGAATTCAAGGATACCTTTCCGTTTTGGGGATGCCCAAGGATCAGCGTAAACAAATGGGCTTTATGATGCTAATTAGTCCAATTATGATTTTCTTTGTTACTATGTCTTCTCCAGCTGGATTAGGAATCTACTTCTTTATCGGTGGAGTATTTGCCATCTTACAACAGCTAATTGTGAATGCTTATCGGCCTAAGATTGTGGCTCAAGTAACCGCCGAAGCCAAAAAGAACCCGCCGAAGGTCGTGGTTCCGGATGAAATCGTCAAGGCCGAGGATCAAATTGAAACTGAAGAAAAAGAAGCACCAACTAATCCTAAGCAACCCAAACATCATCCACGCAATCAAAATAAGCAACGTCATCATCACGATGAATAGAAAAAAGCCATTCCGTACGGAATGGCTTTTTACTTAATCAAAATTGTGCTAACTAGTTATTATTACTTTGTCCAGCACCAATCAATTCAACCAGAATCTCAAAGAGGTTCAAGACATCCAAATAAATGTTTAAAGCTCCGAGGGTACTGTATTTTTCTAATTGTCCTTCAGAACTAACTTGATTAGCAAACTGCTTTACGCTCTGCGTATCAACAATAATGTAAAACGAGAAAATCACCAGCATTACCACGTCAATCATTAAGTAGAACCCTGGTACCCGAATAAACATTGCTACAATCGAAAGCACGATGGCCGCTAACAAGGCCCAGAACAAGTAAATGGAAATTGGAATGTAGTTCTTTTTGGTGTGATTAGCGTAATAAGTTAATCCCCCAAACATCAAGGCCGTTGCTAACATGGCTAATCCAATCGTGTTAATGTTGTAAATCACCAACAACGGGCTAACAGAAACCCCAAACAATACCGTCATTGTGTAGTAAATTGCATTAGCAGTTGAGGGACTGGAGTTCTCGTTGCTAATCGAACGTGATAGCATAAACATCAGTGCCAACATGATCACTAGGAAAATCAAGGATGTTCCTAACCCCATTGACATAATAAAGTTGCGCATGAACGTGGCCATGAAGGCCATTACCAATCCGGTAATGATTAATCCAATTGTGACCTTCTGATACGTTTTAGCGATTAAACGTTGTGCTAAATCCTGGGTGTTCCCCAAAATTTCACCATTCATAATTAATCCTCCTTTTAATTTGTATCAATCAAATTGTACCATGTTTCCCAGCATAGCGGTTACTATCAACGCTTGTCTTTCTGTTGATAGCGGACCTGAAGCGTTGCCAAGGTTGTTTTTGGGGTAACCTTAAATGGATCAGCAGTATTATTTGGAAGCGTTAAAAGCGTGGGCGCCGTCACCGTAAAAGGAACTCCAACTTGTGTTAAATAACGATACTGAGGAATCAACGTTTTATCTATATCCGGAAATTGTTGCGTTAGGGTTTCTTGTTCGCGCTGTTCTTTACGCCGTTTTCCCACCATGAACCCAAATTCCAATAAAGAATGATTATGGATATGCGTAGCCAAGCGAGCAGCCGTCGTTTGCAGTGGATCACTAATCTGTTGCTGCACTAAATTCAAAGCCGCTTGCCACCCGGAAGCCTCTGGTAATACTACTACGACGGCTTGTAACTGATCTATTAGTTCTTGAGCTCGTTTTTGCAACTCAGACGGTAATGGATCTGTCGGCCGGGCTTCTGCTACCCGTTGATTAAATTTTGCTGCCTCAGTTAAGGTGGTGTGATTCCATTCGTGGGGGAATAAGATTCCAGCAATAATTAGTAAGCGAATGAATTTCAACGTTGACAGCTGAATGCCATCCAACGCAAACGGATCATCATCTAGTACCCGCAGCTCTAAATATTCAATCCCGGTTTGCAAGATGGTATTTAGATCATTCCCCCCCTTCAACCGCACCGGACCATAAAATTCACTGGGAGCAAATAACTGCCCCGTTTGAATTGCAGCGGCTTGTTCCTGAATAAATCCTTCTAAAGTATCGTAATTAATGTGCACATCTGGTAAATTAGCAAATCCGTTGCGACTGGCCCGGATGGACCGAATGGGCTCGTGGGGCTCAGTTTGATTCTCGTCAAGCGGGCTAGCTCCATATAAATACGTTAACAGCCACCGGAATCCAACCAATTGCTGGGTAATTTGAAAGAGTAACTGATTTTTGGCTTTAATTGGGTCCGCAATTCCCTGTTGCTGTTGATACCATTGAACAACTGCCCCAGCGGGCGAATAACTTACGTGAATCCCACACATAATGTGGCGAAAGGGTCCGTATTTAGCTAGTAATAAATCTCGATAACCCTGATACCATTCTCGTTTAAACGTCTGTTCTAAAAATTGGACGTCGGTTGCTTCCAAACGAGGGGGCATTGAAAAGGGCCAGATGATTTCTGTAGGATGTAGTTGCTCATTTAACAATTGTTGCAAACTATGCAACTGGTTCATAATTCCCACTAATCGTCTGTGCGGAGCGGTAATCAATTCCTCCATGCTTTCCGAAAAATCAGTTTGAAAATATGGTTGTTTACGCCGATCTCCCAGCTGGCTGGGATGATCAAATTGAGACAAGCTGTGCCGTTGCTGATCAACGCGATGCTCCTCAATTTCAATTCCCATTTTACCCTGTAACAATAACCGAACCGTTTCTGGCCGAACTTCATTTGCTTGCGTCATAATTTCTCGCTTTCCCCATTAATATAATGGAGCAATCACCCTGATTGGCATTCTTATTTTGTTTCACTAACTAGTACCTCAATTTAGTTACTCGTATTCTAGCAAAGGCCGTTTGAAAGTCAAGGTGAGTATAAAAAAAGAACTTAGAAAACCCATGGTGTTTTCTAAGTTCTAATTAATCATTTAGTTGTTCTTTTGAGCCACAACTTCCTTGCCGTTGTAGTAACCACAACTTGGGCAAACGTAGTGAGACTTCCGTAACTCACCACAGTTAGGACATGGACTCATGCCAGGAACTGTCAGCTTAATGTGTCCCCGTCGCATATCTCTTCTTGCTTTAGAAGTTTTTCTCTTTGGTACTGCCATTGTAATAACCTCCCTTTTCTTTCATTTCCACTAGTGAATTTTTAAGCCTTGTCGTCATCATCAGTATAAAACTGCTTCAAACTGGCAAGACGTGGATCAACTTGTTTGGATTCCTCGTGCTGATGTTGATAATCAGCTTCAGAAATTACTTCCCAGTCATCGCCGGCTGGCATTGTAGCACCAACCTGTTCAGCCGGAGAAAGTAATTGCATCGGAATTTGGACAATTACATTATCTGCCACTGCCTTATCAAAATCAACCACTCCATCATCGTCAACCTTAATTACCACAACGTCATTGTCATAGCGTTCAAAGGCTGCTTTCGTGTTTACGTAAACTTCCGTAAAGTGAAACTGGAGTGGGAGTTTAAAGGGCGTTAACGAACGAGACGAAGGAACGGTAACCGTTCCCGCAACATCCGCATCAATAATTACGTCGCCCCGATCAGCAATCGCAGACACATTCACATCAAACGGCGTTGCATCCAAAATCTCTTCCGGATAACGAGTCGTTAAGTCAGACTTCAAATCCAACTGTGCTTGCGCTTCTAACGGTTCTTTCTGGTAACTTTGTAATTTTTCTAAGGACCATTTCATGTAAATCCCCCCAATGCAACAATCCCAATTATACTGATAATAAAAATCGATGTCAAGGTCTACTCCTTGATAGCTGCTTTTCGAATTACAGACCGCTTCCGGTCCTGCACGTGGCCCGTAACTAATTCGGTTACCAAGCCCGCTCGTTCTTCTAGTAAGAGTTGATTAGCTAAAATGGTTTTAGTCGTTGTTGTAATTAACGGTAATGACACCATTTTTTTAACGGCATGTAAGTATCGTTGCCCCGCTGCGGACATGCCAAGGATACGTAAAACCGGCTGATAACTAGCCACATCCTGTTTTTGGTAATTCAAGAGGACGTAGGTACACAAACGCTGCAGGCGCGGATAAGTGTATCGTTTGGTTTTAACTAATTCAATCAATTCTGCAAAGGAATGGGCTTTCATTGCCACACGTTGCAACCGATACTCTAGCCCTTCTGTCATTTGATATAACTCGCGTAATTCTACCGGTGAACGGGTTAAAATGGCGTACTTGAGTTGGGGCCAAAATTGCTCCCATGTAATTGGAGTCTGGTCCTGCATGAACCGGTACGTTGGTTCTGGAACACTCTTTCGATATTCTTGTCGCTGAGCTAGTACAGCTTTACGAATGGCTGTTCCACTAGAAATGGATTGATGTAAGTGTTGTTCTCCGTGTTCACTGACCTGCCGCTGAATTGGAACTAACTGGGGCCGGTTTAAAACTTCTGCAGCCGCTTGGGCATACCAAAATCCTAGAGTATCATTGGGTGCTTTTAGGTCAATTCCCTCTGTCTGCCGTAGTTCCTTCTGAAATGCCAGTGGAAACGGCACATTTCGGTTAAGAAACTGGGTTCCCGTAATTTCCAATTTATGCTGAGCCCAGCGGTTAAAATCCCAATTAGCGTGTTCACAACCAAAGGCTAAGAAATCACACCGCAATGCGGAGACCAATTGCAAGGCATACTGAGCAAATAAATGCGCCGGTTGAACTGCCGCTACGGCCGGCAATTCAACAACTAGATCCACCCCATTTAATAGAGCCATTTGCGTCCGAATCCACTTGTCAAACAACGCCGGCTCTCCCCGTTGGGTCCAATTGCCACTCATCACAGCAATCACGACCTCTGCTTGCGTTTGACGTTTTGCTTGCTGGAGTTGCAATAAATGACCATTATGGAAAGGAACGTATTCAGCAATGATGGCTACGGCTGTTGGTTTCATGCCTTAACCCCATGAAAAAACCATCTCGTCGTTTGCGCAGTGGGTTCTGCCGTTCCAAACTCTGCGCTAACGTTTACGTCAGTAAAACCCGCAGCTTGTAACGCCTGCTGATAATCTGCGAGCTCATAAGTGCGCTCGTGGTGGGTCTCTGAATAAGCCTGGTATGCGTCTAAGTCAGCTTGATATAGAAAAAAGGTTAAGTCGTGTTCCACAGAGTGGGCGACTTTCCCAGCGTAGGTCGTCCACATGAACGCCTGCTTCTCATCTTGATAGTTATACATGTAGCCGGGATACTTTACATCCGTTTGGTAGGGAGTAATCACATCAAAACAAAAATGTCCCCCACTGACCAGATGCTGGAACACCGCTTGAAACACCCGTTGCACCTCAGCTAAATTAGCTAAGTAGCATAACGAATCATCAAAGCAAGTCACGGCATCAAACTGATCTAATCCACTCAGATCTAACATATTAACTTGCAGTAGTGGTAACGTTAAATGTGCTTCTGACGCATGCTGACTAGCTAAGGTCAACATTTCTTCCGAGAGATCTGCTCCAGTCATTTGGTAACCAGCCCGTTGTAACAAGACCAACAAGCGCCCCGTTCCACAGGCTAGGTCAAGAATGTTTGCCCCCGTCGGCACATACTTTTGCACGTATTGCGCCCACTTTAAATATAACTGATTGTCAAAAAGCTGATCGTAGAAAGTCGCAAACTGGCTATAAATCATTGCTAATCCTCGTTAATCCAAGCTGAAATGTCTTTTACTCGGGCATCTGCCCATAGTTTTTCTAGGTTGTAGAATTCCCGCGTTTCTTTTTTAAAGACGTGAATAATCACTTCTCCAGCTTCAATTAAAATCCAGTTCGCCTGATCTTTTCCTTCCACATGTCCAACTGGCATGTGTTGTTCTTCTAATTTATCAATAACGTTATTTGCAATTGCTTTGACCTGTCGATCAGAATCAGCATCCATGATCACAAAATACCGACCCATTACACTCAGTTTCTCAATGTTTAACACGACAATGTCATGCGCACGTCGTTCGTCGGCAGCTTTTACTACCGTTTCTAAAATTGCTTGATTATCCATTAATCCTCCTATTGTTGTCCGGCACTAATTGCATTATAGGCAACGATGGCAGCCGGATAAATTGCCTGTTGATTGCCCACTAATCGTTTCATCGTTTGAGCATTTTGGTAAACAACTCCATCCCATAGTTTCTTATGGGTCAGTTGCCGGGCTTCGTCAATCCCAGCAAAATTTCTTTCTGGTTCAATGTAGTCAGCCATATAAACAATTTGGGCGTAAACATCCATTACTGCAGCCCCGATGGTATGGTATTTCACGGCCCGTAAAATTCGAGCATCATTAATCCCTAGTTCCCGTTGCACCATTAAGTAGCCAACGTAACCATGCCAAATAGCGCGGCCGTATTTTAATAACTCGGGATCTAAATGATCCTGCTTGATAAGGGTTTCAAAGTCATCTTTTGATCGTTGTTTGGCATAATCGTGGACCAATCCTGCTAAGCCGGCAACGGTTTCGTCAGCACCATTTTCATGCGCCAATTCGATGGCCGTTGCTTCCACCCGCAAACAGTGTTCCAAACGTTCTTTTTTCAGTAGCTTTTTCATTTGCTTAATAATTTCATCACGATCAAAAGCAGCATAGTTTTGATAATTTAAATTAACGTGTTCCATAAAGATGATGCTCCTTAATGTAATCTAAAACTGAATCAGGTAATAAATACCGAACGTCATTTCCCCGTTGCAAATCATGGCGAATCAAAGAAGAAGATACCGCAAACTCAGGAACCGAAATCCCTACCACCGGATACGTTGAACTGGAATTGGTTCCCGGCCGATTAACCCCAACAAACTTTACCATTTGCACCAGATCGTCAATTCGATACCACTTATCAAGGTAGGCCACCATGTCACCTCCGATGATGAAATAGTACTCAACGTCTGGATGCTGGGCTCGTAGTTCACACATCGTATCGTAACTATAGCTTTTGCCCTGTCGTTTAATTTCCGTCAGTTCAATTTGAAAAAACGGGTTACTTTGAATCGCTAATTGTAACATGGCTACCCGATGGTGAGCAGCAATGGCATCCTTATGGTCAACGTGTGGCGGAACAAAGTCCGGTAAAAAATCAACCCGATCCAGGTGTAACTGCGAAAGCGCCTGCTCTGCAATCAATAAGTGACCCTGGTGAACGGGATTAAAGGTGCCCCCTAGTAATCCTACTTTTAACTTACTCATCGTCATGGCCTATAATTCATAAACTCCGTGCGAAATGTCACGGCAGTTAGGATGACTCGACTCATGGAAAAGTAGCACCGTTTTCCCAATGGTTTGTACCACCTGAATGTCACTGTTAGCTTCAATAAATTGTTTAACGTCTTTCGCATCTACGTCAGCACTTTGCTGAATGCTAACCTTCACCAGTTCCCGCTTATCAACGGCTTGAGCTACTTCCTTTAACCAGACTGCGTTTAAGCCATTTTTCCCAACCGAAAAGATTGGGCGAAGTTGGTTAGCATTCGCCCGCAAAAAGCGTTTTTGTTTTCCCGTTAGTTGCATGAAATCTCCTTTACTACTTAAAACATTGATTTTCTGATTAATACGGATACTCCTTTGGGAGCCCAACCGGCAACCACGCTGCCCTTCGGAACGGTAATCCAGCCGAGGCCTTCAATCACGAGATCCGAAGTATCAGTAACTTTAAACTCGTGCCGTTGTAGTGGACTCACATTTTCTGGTCCCTCAGGAGGAGTTAACAGCTCTCCAGCGTGTTTTTGAAAGAAGTCATCTGCATTTTCTAGTTTAGTCCGGTGAATCATTAAATTATTATCCACATAGACCGTGAATCCCGCTTTCGGACCTGCTAAATAATCAAACCGACCTAACGCCCCTAAAAAGAGGGTCTGTTCCGAATTTAATTGATATGAACGGGGTTTGATCCGCTTTTGCGGTGAAACGTACTTTAAATCATGACTATTTAAGTAGTGGGCCATTTGACTGGCATGAATGATTCCCGGGGTATCAATTAAATCGTGACCATTATCAAGCGGGATTTTAATCAGGTCGAGCGTGGTTCCAGGAAATTTGGAGGTGGTAATTACCTGTTCTTCTCCAGAACTTTGGTGGATGATCTGGTTAATCAAAGTTGATTTTCCTACGTTCGTAACCCCCACCACGTAAACGTCTCGATTTTGGGCATTCTCATTAATAACCGTCAACAAATCGTCAACCGATTGGTTGGTTCGTGCTGAAACTAGTTCTACGGCAATGGGACGAATGCCGGCCCGGTTAACCATTTGGCGTAACCAATCTTTCATCTTTTTGGGTTTAAACGAGGAAGGAAGCAGGTCAACCTTATTGCCCACCACCAGGACGGGATTGTCTCCA